>CAZLPK010000053.1:0-15503 GCA_964561375.1 uncultured Novosphingobium sp. | reverse complement strand
AAAAGGGCTCCTGCCGCGCGGCAGGAGCCCTTTTTCTTGTCAGAGGCCTAGGTGGCTCAGGCTACCTTGGGGGCAGCATCGCGCACGCTCTGGTCGACGTGATCGGCGAACTGGGCGAAGTTGGCCACGAACTTGGCAACCAGCTCAGCTGCGGTCTTGTCGTATTCAGCGGCATCGGCCCAAGCACCGCGCGGATCGAGCAACGCAGTGTCCACGCGCGGCACTTCCACCGGAACTTCAAAGCCGAAGTTCGGGTCGGTGCGGAATTCGGCGTTATTCAGGCTGCCGTCGAGAGCGGCGTTCAGCAGAGCGCGGGTCGCCTTGATCGGCATGCGCTTGATCCCCGGCATGGTGGCCTTGCCACCCGACCAGCCGGTGTTGACCAGCCAGCACTTCACGCCGCCCTTGGCAATGCGCTCCTTCAGCAGGTTGCCATAGACCGACGGGTGACGCGGCATGAACGGCGCGCCGAAGCAGGTCGAGAAGGTGGCTTCCGGCTCGGTCACACCGATTTCGGTGCCGGCCACGCGGGCGGTATAGCCCGAGAGGAAGTGATACATCGCCTGATCCGGAGTGAGGCGCGCAATCGGAGGCAGCACGCCATAGGCATCGGCGGTGAGGAAAATCAGGTTCGCCGGAACCGGGCCCAGGTTGTCCTTCGACGCATTGGGGATGAAGTCGATCGGATAGGAACCGCGGCTGTTTTCGGCCAGCGAATTGTCATCCAGATCGATTTCACGGGTTGCCGGATCAATCACGACGTTTTCCAAAACGGTGCCGAAACGCTTGGTCGTGGCAAAGATTTCCGGTTCGGCTTCGGCCGAGAGGCGGATCATCTTGGCATAGCAGCCGCCTTCGAAGTTGAAGACAGCGGTATCGGACCAGCCATGCTCGTCGTCACCGATCAGCGTGCGGCTGGCATCGGCGGACAGCGTGGTCTTGCCGGTGCCCGACAGACCGAAAAAGATCGCGGTCTTGTTGTCCGGCCCGATATTGGCCGAGCAGTGCATCGGCATGATGCCCTTCACCGGCAGCAGGTAGTTGAGAATGCCGAACACGCTCTTCTTCATTTCACCGGCATAGGCAGTGCCACCGATCAGGATCAGGCGCTCGCTATAGTTCACCGCGATCACGGTTTCGCTGCGGCAGCCGTGGCGAGCCGGATCGGCGCGGAAGCTGGGCAGGTCGATGATGGTGTAGTCCGGGATAAGACCCGTCAGCTCTTCCTCGGTCGGACGGACCAGCAGGGTGCGGATGAACAGGTTGTGCCAGGCCAGTTCGTTGATCACACGCACGTTGACGCGGTGTTCCTGCTGCGAACCGCCGAACAGGTCGGCCACGTAGAGTTCCTTCTTTTCCGCCAGCGCGGCAAAGAAATCAGCCTTGAGCGTGGCAAACTGCTCCGGGCTCATCGCGGCGGAATTGTCCCACCACACGGTGTCTTCGGTTACGGAGTCGCGGACGATGAACTTGTCCTTGGCGCTGCGGCCAGTGTGCTTGCCGGTTTCGACCACGAACGGGCCGTCCTTGGCCAGCAGGCCTTCGCCGTTCTTGACCGCGTGCTCAACCAGAGCGGGGGTGCCAAGGTTGGCGTAAATCGTCGCGCTGGTGTTAATGCCCTGCTTTTCGAGCGGGTAGGAAAGCGAAGCGGTCAAGGCTGTCTCCATTGGAAGCGCGGCAAGCGACACCGATGGGCAGCGCTGTCCGCATACGAATGCGAAATTTTCACGCGGCGCATAGTCCAGCGGTCCGATTCCGTCAAATCGCTGCCATGAATGATTCAAAAGCTGTTGTTTGCGCGCTTTTCAAGGCAGATTGTTTCTGCCTTGGTTTAAGGCTACCGGTGCGGCCCCAGCCCTGTTGACGGTGCAGCCCGACTCAGACCCGCCCCATGGCCGACCATCCTTCCCCACCCCAACCGCAGCAGCAGGTGATTGCTCTGGTCGATGACGACCGCAATATCCTGACCACGGTATCGATCGGACTGCAGGCCGAAGGTTTTGCCACGCGGGTCTATGCCGACGGGGCCACGGCTCTGCGCGCCTTGCTGGACAACCCGCCCGATCTGGTGGTCTGCGACATCAAGATGCCGCAGATGGACGGGCTGGAACTGCTGCAAAAGCTCCGCGCCAAAAGCGCCCTGCCGCTGATCTTCCTGACCAGCAAGGACGAGGAACCGGACGAAGCGCTGGGCCTGGCCATGGGCGCGGACGACTATATCGCCAAGCCGTTCAGCCAGCGCCTGCTGGTCGCCCGGATTCGCGCCATCCTGCGCCGGGCCGAACTGGTCCGCTCTGAAGCCGATGCTCAGCCAGACAAGCCCGAGGCGCCTCCGGCCCTGCTGCGCGGCGGGCTGGAAATGGACCCGACCCGGCACCGCGTGTCATGGAATGGCAAGCCGGTTTCGCTGACCGTCACCGAATTCCTGATCCTTGAAGCGCTGGCGGCCCGGCCAGGCGTGATCAAAAGCCGTAACCAGCTGATGGACGCGGCCTACAGCGACGATGTCTTTGTCGACGACCGCACGATCGACAGCCACATCAAGCGCCTGCGTCGCAAGTTCCGCGCCGTCGACCCAGACTTTTCAGCGATAGAAACGCTATACGGCGCGGGCTATTCCTTCACCGATGGTTGAAGACAGCCCCCGCCCCAACTGGAAACGCCGCACCAGCCTGACCGTGCGTATCCTGGCGGTGAATATCATCGCCCTGGGCCTGATGGCGGGTAGCCTGTTCTACCTCGACTCCTATCGCAAGCAGCTGTTCGAGGAACGCTTCAAGCTGGCCCGGGCCGAGGCGGAAATTGCCGCTTCCGGTCTGGCCTCCGCAGCGCCGCAACAGCGCGCCGCGTTGCTTGTGCGGGTCGGGCAAAGTCAGAAACTGCGCCTGCGGCTGTACCACGCGAATGGCGATCTGGCGCTGGACAGCTTTGCCCTTGCCCCGCCCAGCTTCACTCTGGTCGATCCGGCCACGGCGGGCTGGTACGAATGGGGTGGCCGCAAGATCGACGATGCGATGGGCCTGATTCTCGATTCCCCCACCACAGAGCCCTACCGCGAACCGCCGGTCGACATGGCCGCCGCCTGGCCAGAGCTTGGTACCGCTGCCCGAACCGGCCAGAGCGCGGTCCTCGCCCGCGCTGCACCGGATGACACGCCGATGATCAATGCGGCAGTCCCCGTGGGCAATTCCGGCGACCTGCTGCTGGTGACCCGCAATGCCCGCGACCTGACCCAGTCCGTCCGCGATGCGCGCGGAACCCTAGGCATTATTCTGGCTGTGACGCTGGCAATCTCGATCCAGCTTTCGCTGTTCCTGGCCCGTACCATTGTCCAGCCACTGCGCGCGCTGGTTCGCGCCGCCGTGCGCGTCCGGCTGGGCCGTGACCGCGCGGTGGAAGTGCCGCGCCTGCCGGAACGCGGGGACGAGATCGGCCTGCTCGCTCGCGCCCTTTCGGACATGAGCGTCGCCTTGCGCCGCCGCATCGACGCGGTGGAAAGCTTTGCCGCCGACGTGGCGCACGAAATCAAGAACCCGCTCGCCTCGCTGCGTTCCGCGCTGGAATCGCTGGAAAAGGTCAAGGACGACAAGCTCCGCGCAGAATTGACCCGGATCGCAGCCCATGACGTGCAGCGGATCGACCGCCTCGTTACCGAAATCGCCGAAGCAAGCCGGATCGACGCCGAACTCAGCCGCACCCAGTTCGAACCGGTCGACCTTCACGCCCTTGCCCAGGCGCTGATCCGCAGCCGGGATGAACGCGGCGAAAACCGCAGTGCCACTTTGCGCCTTGCGACCAGCGGGCATGGCCCGTGGGACGTTTCCGGCGACGAGGCTCAATTGGCGCGGGTGCTGGAAAACCTGCTCGACAACGCAGTCTCCTTCTCGCCGCCGGGCGGAGAGGTCCGCATCGAATTCGAACGTGACGCGGAACGCGTGGTCCTCAGCGTGATCGATCAGGGCCCCGGTATCCCGGCCAAGGCACGCAGCAAGGTGTTCGACCGGTTCCACTCGCTACGTCCGGCGGATGAGGATTTCGGCAACCACTCCGGCCTTGGCCTCGCCATTGCCCGGACCATTGCCGAAGCCCACGACGGCACCCTTGATGCCGCCGACCGCCCGGATGGGCAGCGCGGTGCCTGCCTGGTCCTGGCTCTGCCCGGTCTGGCGGATGAGGACGAAGAGGAATGACCGTGCTCCACCGCGCCACGGCGGTTGCGATGGGCGGCAGGGCGATCCTGATCGAGGGGGCGCCCGGATGCGGCAAGTCCAGCCTCGCCCTCGCCCTGATTGACCGGGGCGCCGTGCTGATCGGGGATGACGGCGTTTCCCTGACCCGGCAGGGGGAACGGCTGCTCGCCAGCCCGCCGCCGAACATTGCGGGCCTGATCGAAGTGCGCAATCTGGGGCTGCTGAACTTTCCGGTAGCCAGCGACGTGGCGGTTGCGCTGGTCCTGCGTTTCGATCCCGCCGCACCGCGTTTTATCGAGCGCGCCGAGCGAACTGCAATTGCCGGCTGCTCCCTGCCGCTGATCGTGATCTGGCCCGATGGCCCCAACGCCGCGCTCAAGGCTGAACTGGCCATGCAGCATTATGGCCTGACCTGAGCCATGCAACTGGGGACACCCCAGTCCTGCCCCTTCACTTTTACCGTAACAATCGGCATTTAAGTGTAGAAACCATGCCTGAAAAATCCCCAACCCGTCATCGCGTGCTTCTGGTCACCGGCCTGCTCGGTGCTGGTAAGACGACTGCCCTGCGCGTATTGGAAGATCTGGGCTGGGAAACCATCGACAATTTCCCGATCCGCCTACTTGGCCGGCTGATCGACAGCCCCGACACGGCAGGAGCAGACCTGCGCGCGCCGCTTGCCATAGGGTTCGATTCCCGCACTCGCGGCTTCGATCCGGCCAAGGTGATCGAACGGGTAAAGAAGCTGGCCGAACGGCCAGACCTTGAACTGACCTCCCTGTTTCTCGACTGTTCCGGGCAAGAGCTGGAGCGGCGCTATAACGAAACGCGCCGCCGTCATCCGCTGGCTCAGGACCTGCCTGCGAACAGCGGGATCGCGGCTGAACGCGAACTGATGGAACCGCTGCGCAAGTGGGCGGACATGGTGATTTCCACCACCAACTTTTCCAGCAACGACCTGCAACAGGCCATCCGTGAGCGATTTTCCGACGACGATCCCAGCGCCATCACGGTCAGCGTAACCAGTTTCGGATTTTCGCGCGGCACACCGCCATTGGCCGATCTGATCTTTGACATGCGGTTTCTCAACAATCCGCATTGGGACAGCGAATTGCGCCCGATGACCGGACAGGACGAACCGGTGGCCGCGCATATCCGCCAGGACCCGGCCTTTGACGAGGCATTTGCCCGTATTCGCGACCTGATCCTGCTGCTGCTGCCGCGTTACCGCGCCCAGGGCAAAGCCTATGTCAACATCGCCTTTGGCTGCACCGGTGGCCGGCACCGCTCGGTCTTCGTGGCCGAGGAAATGACCCGGGTGCTGGCAACTGCGGGCTATTCCCCGTCGCTCACCCATCGCAATCTGGGCACCCGTGCAACTGACGGGGCGGAAGGAAAGCATTGACCCTGCCCCTCGCCCGCGCCATGGCCCTGCGCCTGTTTCCGGCAAGAATCGCCGGTGTCGCAGTTCGGAGCGCAGTCTTAAAATGATCGGCATGATCCTGGTCACCCATGGCAAGCTTGCCGAGGAATTCGTCGCTGCCATGCAGCACGTCGTCGGCCGTCAGGATGCGGTGCGTACTGTCTGCATTGGCCCGAATGACGATATGGAAGCCCGCCGGGCCGAGATTGCCGAGGCGATCGAGGCGGTCGATTCCGGCGCTGGCGTCATTATCCTGACCGACCTGTTCGGCGGCACGCCGTCGAACCTGGCGATCTCGCTGATGCAAAGGGACAAGGTCGAAGTGATCGCCGGCATCAACCTGCCGATGCTGATCCGCCTGGCCAAGGCGCGCGGCTGTATGCCGCTGGACAAGGCGGTGATTGCCGGGCGCGATGCGGGCCGCAACTATATCACCATCGCGTCGGAGTTCCTCGGCCAGGACGCCTGATAACAGGGCATGGAAGCAATAAGGGGGGGTGGGGAATGAGCGAGGTTCGTGAAACCGTCGAAATCGTCAACAACCGCGGGCTGCACGCGCGGGCGAGCGCCAAGTTCGTCAATGCCGTGACCAAGCTGGGCGATGGCGTGAATGTCCGGGTGGAAAAGGACGGGGCCGACGCGGCTGGCGGTTCGATCCTGGGCCTGATGATGCTGGGCGCGGCCAAGGGCGATTCGATCGACATCATCGTTTCCGGCGAAGGCGCGGATACGGCGCTGCTCAAGCTGGTCGGCCTGGTCAAGGACGGCTTTGGCGAGGATTGAGTGAGCCAGCGGCGCTCCATAACGGGATTTTCCAACCCCACGGTCAAGTTCCTGCGCTCGCTGCGCGAGAAGAAGCACCGCAAGGCCAGCGGCAAGTTCCTGGCGGAAGGGCTGCGCCTGCTGACCGATGCGCGCGAATGTGGCCACCTGCCCGAAATGCTGGTCATGGCGGAGCGGCGCGATCCCCATCCGCTGCTCGACGCCCTCGAAGACGCCGTTCTGAAAACCGGCGGTGAAGTGATCGAGACCAGCGAGGACATCCTCAGCAAGATCACCGGCAAGGACAATCCGCAGGCTGTTGCAGGCGTTTTTGCGGAATTCGATACGCGGCTTAGCGCGCTGGACCGTTCCTCGGCAAAGATCTGGCTGGTGGCGCAGGCCCTGCGCGATCCGGGCAATCTTGGCACCATGCTGCGCACCGGCGATGCGGTTGGCGCAGGCGGTCTGATCCTGATCGACGATTGCGCCGATCCGTTCAGCGTTGAAGCCGTACGTGCCAGCATGGGCGCGGTCTTTACCCAGCAGATCGCCCTGGCGAAGTGGGACGAGTTCCTGCCCTGGCTGCGTAGCGGACCGGGCCAGCTGGTCGCGGCCAGCCTGCGCGACGCGGTCGATTACCGCACCGCGCCCTATCAGGCACCATGCTTCCTGATGGTCGGCAACGAAAGCCGCGGCCTGCCGCTGGAATACGAAATGGCTTGCGACCTGCGCGTGACCATGCCGATGAAAGGCCGCGCGGACAGCCTTAATGCCGCAGTCGCCGGGGCCGTGCTGGCCTATGAGGCACTGGCACGGCTGGACTGACTTTCAGCCTCACTCGGCAGGTTTATCTTCGGTAATGGCCAGCGGTGCTTCGGCATAGCGCGGCGTGGTTTCCAGCACCGGCACGTCGTCAATCTCGCGCTTGCCGATTTCGATTCCCTTGTCGCGCAGGCGCCGTCCGGAACTGAGGACATTGCGCTCAAAGCTACCAACGAAATCGTTATACTTGCGCACAGCACGGTCCAGCCCGGCCCCAACCCCTTTGAGGTGATCGGCAGCAACCGCCAGCCGGTCGTAAAGCTCCGCCCCGGCGCGGCCAATCTCAACTGCTTCGCGTGCCAGTTGATCCTGCTTCCACACCATGGCCACGGTCCGCGCGATGGCGACCAGATTGGTCGGCGTGGCCAGCAGCACCTTGTTGTGGAAGGCAAAGTCCCACAGCTCCGGATCGTGTTCGAGCGCGGCAGCGACAAAGTGTTCGCCCGGCACGAACATCACGACATAGTCCGGCGCTTCCTCGAACTGGCTCTGATAGCTTTTCGCGCCCAGCGTCTGGATATGGTTGCGCATCGAACGGGCGTGAAGATCCAGGTTGCGCTTACGGGTCTCGTCATCATTGGCCTCGAACGCGGCCTGATAGGCGTTGAGCGAAACCTTGGCGTCGATCACCAACTTCTTCTGCCCCGGCACGTGGACAATCGCGTCGGGACGCAGCCGCCCGTCCTCGGTATCCATCGAATGTTCGAGGTTGAAATCGGTGTGTTCGGACAGGCCGCACTGTTCCAGCACGTTCTGTAGCGCGCGTTCGCCCCAGCGCCCGCGCGCCTTGGGCGCGTTGGTCAGCGAATTGCCCAGCCGCGCCGCTTCGGCCTTCACCGCTTCCTGCCCATCACGAACCGACTGGATCAGGCCCGCCAGTTGCCCAAAGGCATCGACGCGGCTCTTTTCCAGTTCCTGAACCTGCTCTTCATAGCTTTTCAGACGGGCATCGACCGGGGCGAGCAGCGCCTTGAGCCGTTCGGCCTGCTTTTCCTCGCTATGGGAAAAACGCTCTTGCGCGCGGTTGAGGAAGGTTTCCTGCGCCTGGGCCAGCACCCGCGCACCGGCTGCTTCAAATTCTTTGCGCAGGTTTTCCTGCGCGGTCAGCAGCGAAGCCTTCTGCTCTTCCAGATGGACGGCATTGGCCTTCATCGTGGCCAGTTCGGCGCTGAGCATTTCAGCCCGCCCCCGCACTGTACCAAGTTCCTGCAGCAGATCGTCAGCGCGCTGCGCCCGCTCCGACGCGGCGGCGAGGTCTGTGATCGCCTCCCGGAACCGAATGTCGAGCGCCCTCGCCTCATCCTCCTTGGCGGCAAGACGCTGGCGCAGGTCAGCCGCAGGGCGCGATCCGGTGAACCAGCCCCCCGCTACACCGATGGCCAAACCTATGATAAGAAAGAGAATTACGTCGACAGTCATGGCTCACCAAATGAGAACGAACCGCGAACTTATACACCCCACGCCTATCGCGCAAGGGCCGCGCGCCGGATTATCACCAAGCGGTGTTCCCGACCATTTCAGTGCAGAACCGCATCGTAACTCTTGAGCCGGACCACCAAGCGCGCGACAGGTTCAGCCATGCTGACCGACATCGAAATCGCCCGCGCGGCAAAGCTTGAAGCGATCCCGGCAATTGCGGCCAAGGCTGGCATTCCGGACGAAGCGCTGATCCCCTATGGCCGGTTCAAGGCAAAGATCGACTGCACCGCCCTTCCCGTGCGGGAACAGCAGGGCAAGCTGATCCTTGTCACTGCGATCAGCCCGACTCCGGCCGGCGAAGGCAAGACCACCACCTCGGTCGGTCTGGCCGATGCGCTCAACCGGATTGGCAAGAATACCATGCTCTGCCTGCGCGAGCCGAGCCTTGGTCCATGCTTTGGCGTAAAGGGCGGTGGTGCCGGTGGCGGCAAGGCCCAGATCGTGCCGATGGACGAGATCAACCTGCACTTCACCGGCGATTTCCACGCGATCACGGCGGCGCACAACCTGCTCTCGGCGATGATCGACAACCACATCTATTGGGGCAACGAGCTGGGTCTCGACCTGCGCCGGATCACCTGGCGGCGGGCGCTGGACATGAACGACCGGGCGCTGCGACAGATCGTCGGGCCGCTGGGTGGGGTCGGCAATGGCTATCCGCGCGAAACCGGGTTCGACATCACGGTTGCGTCGGAAATCATGGCGATCCTGTGCCTCGCCAACGATCTGGCCGATCTGGAACGGCGGCTGGGTGACATCATCGTCGGCTATCGGCGCGACAAAAGCGCGGTTTTCTGCCGCGATATCAAGGCCGACCGGGCAATGACCGCGCTGCTGAAAGATGCGATCCTGCCCAATCTGGTCCAGACGCTGGAGAACAATCCGGCGATCGTCCACGGCGGCCCCTTTGCCAATATCGCCCATGGCTGCAATTCGGTGATCGCCACGCGCACGGCGATGCAGTTGTCCGACTATGTCGTGACCGAGGCCGGGTTCGGCGCCGATCTGGGCGCGGAAAAGTTCATGGACATCAAGTGCCGCATGGCCGGGCTGAAGCCGGATGCGGTCGTGCTGGTCGCCACGGTCCGCGCGCTGAAGATGCATGGCGGAGTCGCCAAGTCCGACCTTTCAGCCGAAAACGTGGAAGCGGTCCGCCTGGGCGGTGCGAACCTGAAGCGGCATATAGAAAACCTCGCCAAGTTCGGGGTCAAGCCAACTGTGGCGATCAACCACTTTCCCACCGACACTGCGGCGGAACTGGCCGCTGTGGCTGAACTGGCGGCGGAATATGGCACGCAGGCCGTCGTATGCCGCCACTGGGCTGAAGGCGGCGCAGGCGCAGAAGAACTGGCCCGGATCGTCGCGGCCAAGGCCGATATTGGCCCGAACGGCTATGCCCCGCTTTACCGCGATGAATTGTCGCTGGCGGATAAGATCGAGACGGTCGGACGCGAAATCTACCGTGCGGCAGAAGTCCACCTGACGCCCGCGATCCGCACCCAGCTCAAGACCTGGGAAGAGATGGGCTATGGCCACTTTCCGGTCTGCATGGCCAAGACGCAGTATTCCTTCTCGACCGATCCCACGAAAATGGGCGCGCCCGACGGACACGAAGTGGAAGTGCGCGAAGTGCGGCTATCCGCGGGTGCGGGCTTTGTCGTGGCGATCTGCGGCGAGATCATGACCATGCCCGGCCTGCCCCGCGTTCCGGCGGCAGAAGGTATCTACCTGAACGCGCAGGGGCAGATCGAAGGACTGTTCTAGCGGACCGCAAAGGTCCGCCAGATCACGCGACCTTGCGCAGCTTTTCCAGCTTCTTCAGCGCCATGTTCCGCTTCAGGCGCGAAAGATGGTCGATGAACAGGATGCCTTCAAGGTGGTCCATTTCGTGCTGGAGGCAGGTTGCCATCAGCCCGTCCATCTCTTCCTCGTGCACCTTGCCGTCCAGATCCTGCCAGCGGGCACGGATACGGGCCGGGCGTTCGACTTCGGCGTAGATTTCAGGAACCGACAGGCAGCCTTCGGAATAGACCGAGTAATCGTCCGAGGGATCGAGGATCTCCGGATTGATGAACACCCGCGGCTCGCGCTTGGTCGGCTGGTGATGGTGGTGATGCCCGTCGTGATTGCAGGCAACCGGCTCGGCGTCCGGGTCTTCCGGCTGAAGGTCGATCACCAGCACGCGCAGCGGCACGCCGACCTGAATCGCGGCGAGGCCGATGCCCGGGGCATCGTACATCGTCTCGAACATGTCTTCGACCAGCGTCTTGAGCTCGTCGTCGAACTTGGTGACAGGTTCCGACACCACCTTGAGGCGGGGATCGGGGACTTCCAGGATTTCACGAATGGCCATGGGAGGCCAGATAGTCATGATGATCGCCATTCGCAAGAACGGCTGAGCGATCGGACTGATAGGTTATCCCACCGGACGCCGCGCGCGCAGGGCCTGGGCCAGGGTTCCCTCGTCCAGATAGTCGAGTTCGCCGCCGACCGGCAGACCATGGGCCAGCTGGGTAATCCGCACCGGATAGCCTTCCAGCCGCTCGGCAATATAATGCGCAGTGGTCTGGCCCTCCAGCGTGGCATTCATGGCCAGAACCACCTCGTCGATCCCGCCCTGGCTGACGCGTTCCAGCAGCTTGCCGATGGAGAGGTCTTCGGGCCGCACCCCTTCCAGCGCGGAAAGCCGGCCGCCCAGCACGTGATATTTCCCGGTGAACAGCCGCGCCCGGTCGAGCGCCCACAGGTCGGCCACGTCCTCCACCACGCATAGCTGGCGCGCATCACGGCGCGGGTCGGTACAGATACCGCAGGGGTTACTGGTATCGACATTGCCGCAAGTTTCGCATTCGACCAGCCCGGCGCGCACGGCTTCCAGCGCCTCAAGCAGACCGACCAGCGCGGTTTCGCGCCGCTTGATCAGCCACAGCACCGCCCGCCGCGCCGAACGCGGGCCAAGCCCCGGCAGGCGTGACAGGGCTTGGGTCAGTGTCTCGATCTCTTGCGAAGCCATGCCCTTTCATACCGCGTGGGCCGGACTTGTCGAAGGCCTGTCCTTTTCTTTTCCGCTGCTGAAAGTAAGGACGGTGCTTCAACAGGCTTGTCACAGACGGAATTGAACCTTGCGCGTAATTTTCATGGGCACACCGGACTTTGCCGTTCCCGCGCTGGAAGCGCTGGTTGCGGCCGGGCATGAAGTGATTGCCGTCTATACCCAGCCGCCCCGACCTGGTGGCAGGCGCGGCAAGGAATTGACCCCTACCCCCGTTCATCGCAAGGCCGAGGAACTGGGCATCGAAGTGCGCCACCCGCTCTCGCTGAAGAGTCCGGAAGAACAGGCCGCCTTTGCCGCGCTGGGTGCCGATATTGCCGTGGTTGCAGCTTATGGCCTGATCCTGCCGCAAGCGGTGCTGGATGCGCCAAAGCACGGCTGCCTGAACATTCACGCCAGCCTGCTAACGCGCTGGCGCGGCGCGGCACCGATTCACCGCGCGATTCTGGCCGGGGATAAGGAAACTGGCGTCACCATCATGCAGATGGAGGCCGGGCTTGATACCGGGCCGATGCTGGCCAAGGTCACTACGCCGGTTGAAGGCAAGACCACGGGCGAACTGACCGCTGAACTCGCCGCGCAGGGGGCAGACCTGATGGTCACTGTTCTGGCCGACCTGAACGCCTATCCGCCTGAGGTTCAGGGCGAGGACGGCGTCACTTACGCGCACAAGATCGACAAGGCCGAAGCGCGGATCGACTGGGCGCAGCCTGCCGAGCAGATCGAACGCCAGGTGCGCGCCTTTGCCCCTGCCCCCGGCGCGTGGTTCGAATTCGAAGGCGAGCGGTGCAAGGTGCTGGCGGCTGAACTGGCTGAAGGCAGCAGCGCTGCGGGCACTGTGCTGGACGACGGGCTGACAGTCGCCTGCGGGACCGGCGCCATTCGCCCCACACTGGTCCAGCGCGCAGGTCGCCCCGCCATGGCAACGGCAGACCTGCTGCGCGGCTGGGCCATCGCGGCGGGCGCAAAGCTCGGCTGACATGACCCGCTTTGCCCTCACTCTGGAATTTGACGGCACGCCGTTCATGGGCCTGCAGCGGCAGGCGCATGGCCCCAGTGTGCAGCAGGCAGTTGAGGAAGCGGTCGAGCGAACCACCGGCGAACCCGCGATCATGCACGCGGCCGGGCGCACCGATGCCGGGGTTCACGCACTCGGCATGCGGGCCCATGTCGAAGTGGCCAAGCCGTTCAGCGCCTTTCGCTTGATGGAGGCACTCAATCATCACCTGCGGCCCGACCCGATTGCCGTGCTGGACTGCGTGGAAAAGCCGGATGACTGGCACGCCCGGTTTTCCTGCACCGGGCGCGAATACCTTTATCGCATTGCCAATCGCCGCGCCCCGCTCACGCTTGATGCAAACCGGGCCTGGCTGATCCCCCAGCCGCTGGATGCAGAGGCCATGCACCGCGCCGCGCAGGCACTAATCGGGCGGCACGATTTCACCACGTTCCGCTCGGTCCATTGTCAGGCGAAAGACCCGGTCAAAACGCTCGACCGGCTGGAGGTGGAGCGCGTCGGACGGGAAGTTCACATCCGCGCCGCCGCGCGCAGTTTCCTGCATCATCAGGTCCGCTCGATGGTTGGCTGTCTGGCCTTGGTCGGCATGGGCCGCTGGCGCGAGGAACAGGTCGGAGAAGCGCTCGACGCGCGGGAGCGCAAGGCGCTTGGTCTCAATGCTCCCAGTGCGGGGCTTTATTTCGTTCGCGCGCTTTACCCGGACGAATGATGGCCTAGGTTGCAATCCGCAACGCCGCTTCAAGTGGCAAAGATTCGGGAGACAACCATGACCTTCACCGGCAAGCAGCTGACCACTCAGCTTGATGCAGACGGCACGCTGACCCTGCAACTCAACGACAAGACCTGGGAAGCCCCGAAGGCGGGTCAGGTGCTGATCAAGGTTGAGGCAACGCCGATCAATCCTTCGGACCTGGGCCTGCTATTCGCCAGCGCCGATACCGACAATGCCGAATATACGTCGGGCAAGATCGTGGCCAAGATGCCCGAAAACGCGACCCGCGCGATGAAGGCCCGCCACGGTCTGGCCATGCCCGCTGGCAACGAAGCGGCCGGGATCGTCGTTGCTGCCGGTGAAGGCGCAGAGCATCTGCTGGGCAAGCGCATCGCCTGTGTTCCCGGCACGGCCTATGCAACCTATGCCATTGCCGATACGCAGATGGCCTTTGCCGTGGATGACAGCGTGATGGCGGAACAGGCGGCCAGTTCCTTCGTCAATCCGATGACCGCGCTCGGCTTTGTCGAAACGATGAAGCTGGAGGGCTTCAAGGGCATCGTCCACGCGGCGGCGGCTTCGAACCTTGGCCAGATGCTGCTGAAAATCTGCCAGGAAGACAATATTCCGCTGGTCAACGTGGTCCGCTCTGACGCGCAGGTGAAGCTGCTGAAGGACCTTGGCGCGACGCACGTTTTGAACATGACCGACGCCGACTACATGCCCAAGCTGATCGACGCGATTGCCGAGACCAAGGCGATGCTCGGATTCGATCCGATCGGCGGCGGCACGGTGGCCAGCCAGTTCCTGACCGCGATGGAAGCCGCCGCCAGCCGCGGCGCTGCCTTCAGCCGCTATGGTTCAAGCGAAGCGAAGAAGGTCTACATCTACGGCGCGCTCGATCTGGGGCCGACCATCCTCAACCGCGCCTTTGGCCTGACCTGGGACCTGGGCGGATGGCTGCTCACCCCGTTCATGATGAAGGCTGGTCCGGAAGTAGTCGCCCGGATGCGCGCGCGGGTGATGAAGGACCTGACCACCACTTTCGCCAGCCACTACAAGGCCCATGTCACGCTGGAAGGCATGCTGACCAAGGAAGCAGTCAGCGAATACAATGCCCGCCGCACTGGCGAGAAGTATCTCGTCACCCCGCAAGCCTGATCCTGTTGGCGGAGCAAGACTCATGACTGACCATATCAAGGGAAAGTCGATCGTCATCACCGGTGGCGGCAGCGGGTTTGGCAAGCTGGTCGCGGAAAAGGCGGCTGCGCTTGGCGCCAGCGTAACCATTGGCGACATCGACGGCACGGCAGCACAAGCTGTCGCCGCCGCGATCAAGGCCAGTGGCGGCAATGCCCAGGCACTTGCCACTGATGTCACCGATCTGGTCCAATGCCAGAAACTGGTTGGCGCGGCGGTCAGCACCTATGGCTGGATCGACGTGATGGTGAACAATGCCGGGATCATGCCGCTGGCGTTCTTTTCCGACCACGAAGCCGCCTATCCCGCCTGGCAACGCTGTATCGACGTCAATATCAAGGGCGTGCTGAACGGCATGATCGCGGCCTATGATCCGATGATCCGGCAGGGTCGGGGTCAGGTGATCAACATCAGTTCGATCTATGGCAATTTCCCGGTGGCCGGAGCGGCGGTCTATGGCGCGAGCAAGGCGGCGGTGAATGTCATGGGCGAAAGCCTGCGACTGGAATCGCGCGGCAAGATCAAGGTGACGACGATCAAGCCAACCGGCGTTCCCGCCACGAACCTATCCGCCAGCGTGATAAATCCGGCCGCGGTCGTCGGTATTCTCGGTCACAACACGCCGGAATTCATGGCCATGAGCGAGGCAATGCAGGCCGGGACTTTCCCGCCCGAACGGCTCGATCCCCATAATATCGACTATGCCAGCCTGGCCCCCGAACACATTGCCGACGCGGTGATCCACGCGATCAACCAGCCGTGGGGCGTGTCACTGGGCGAGATCACCGTGCGCGCAGCCGGCGATCACTTTATCCTGTAGGAACGGTTTGAGGGTGGGCTGAACC
>CAZLPK010000052.1:0-16192 GCA_964561375.1 uncultured Novosphingobium sp. | reverse complement strand
ACCTCGTAACACTGGGTGTCGCCTTAGCTCGTAAAACTGGGTGTCCATTGACAAACGCCTCGTTCACGAAACTCAGCAGAATACTTGGGCGTGTATTTGGGGGTAGAAGGCTTCTCGGTCATGGGGATTATCCTTGGAGAGTTTTACTCTCCGGTAAACCCGGGATGGTTCACAACCACAGAAGTCCTGACCCTAGGTCAATTCTTGCACCATGGCTTCACCATCGCTGCTGATGCGACCTTAATCGCCAAGGTCTTAGTCGAGATGCGTAAACTGTGAACAGGGGGCGTAGTTGGCACAGGATAGATACGGCGGGGAGGACCCCGAAGCTTTCAGGGCAGATCTCGATTCCTATCGGCGGCTACGCTACAAGCTTTCCGAGCGCGAAAGTGCGGGAGTTTTTGACGAAAACCTGGTGGACGAGATTGTAACTCTGGAAGATCGGCTGATGGCTGCTGCAGCAACCAGCATCCTGGTCGTTCTCACCAAGTTCGAAATCGCGACCCACGATCTGCCACTGGTGCATCAAGCATGGGTTTCCACCATCCGCACCGACATGATGTACCTTGGCGGGCTAGACTCGTCGCCTCTGAGATTTCCGCTGTTCTGATCGCTTGAGCGGAAACAGGCACTGGCAATAGCCTGGTACGGACGGCGGGACTCGAACCCGCACGATCAGAGATCAGGGGATTTTAAGTCCCCGGCGTCTACCATTCCGCCACGTCCGCATCACCTTTGCCATAAGGCCATGCGTCGCTGCTTTCCAGCCCCACATGAAAATAGCCCGCTACCCCGCGCAGACACGAATGCCTGAAACGGGGCGCGGGCCATTTCTGACACGCCGACCGCCAGAGCGATCGGCGGCCAAAGCTCAATCAATCAGCATTCAGACGGACGCGCATTTCCTTGCCCGGCTTGAAATAGGGAACCCGCTTGCCGGGTACGTCAACCGTATCGCCGGTGCGCGGATTGCGGCCCTTGCGCGGATCGCGGGCGCGAGTCGAAAAAGCGCCAAAGCCGCGCAGTTCGACGCGGCCACCAGACGCCAGCTTGTGTCCGATTTCATCAAAGAAGGTCGAAACGATCTTTTCGACTTCTTCAGCACGCAGACCAGGATTTTCCCGCGCAATGGCGGAAACGAGTTCGGAACGGATCATTACACACGCCTTTCACCGACCGCTGACGCGGTCTGCCCAAATCAATGGATAAAAGCGCGGTACGGCTTCCGACCCGGTACAAGCAGCACAGCACGAGCACCTTTTGGCAAATCCAAAATGGATTATCAATTGTCAAATAGTGCCAAAGTCAGGAAATTCCGGCGAGAAGTTGCTCCGGAGCTATACCAAGCCGCTCCATCCGCTTGCGAAAGGCCGGCCATTCGACCGAAAGGAAGCGTTCGCGCTCGCTACTGCGCAGCTTGTCGGCAGCCCCGCGGGCGACGAACATGCCAACCCCGCGCTGCACTTCAACCAGGCCATCAAGCTGAAACTGCTGGTAGGCTTTGGCCACAGTCAGCGGATTAGCCCCCTGATCGGCAGCAAATGCCCGGACCGAAGGCAGCATCGAGCCCTCAGGATAGGTGCCGTCGATGATCGCCGCAGCAATCTTGTCGCGCAGCTTGAGATAGACGGGCTTGCTATTGTCGGACATGGTGCATCACTGCCATAATACAGCGCCGCAGGCAAGACTCCCCAAGGGTCATGGTCCGCGCAATAATGAAACAAATATGACGAATTTAGCTTCACACTGGCGGAATCGCGGCTAGTCTCCGCCGCCATGTTCGCGGCGCATCCATGCGCCGCGCCTCGGATTGTGTGGGGAGCATTTAATGAAAGACATGGGTCTGTGGAACGAGGCCGACTGGATCGCGGCAATCGCGGTCGTCGTCCTGGGTGTGTTCCTCGCCATCGGCGCCAAGGTTGCCGCCCAGAAAGAACCGGAATTCGCGGGCCATCCCAAAGGCCTTTATATGCTGTTCTTCGCCGAAATGTGGGAGCGTTTCTCCTACTACGGCATGCGCGCGCTGCTGATTTTCTACCTGACCAAGCACTGGCTGGTCAGCGACGGCAAGGCCAACCTGATCTATGGCGCCTATGCCAGCCTGGTCTACATCACCCCGGTGCTGGGCGGCTATCTGGCCGACCGTTATCTGGGCCAGCGCAAGGCCGTGCTGTTTGGCGGCCTGCTGCTGGCAATCGGCCACAGCCTGATGGCGGTGGAAGGGAACGGCGGCCAGGCTGACCCGGCACTCAACGTGTTCTGGGCGGCACTGGCCTTCATCATCGTCGGCTCGGGCTTCCTCAAGGCCAACATCTCGGTGATGGTCGGCCAGCTTTACAAGCTGACCGACGTGCGCCGCGACGGGGCCTACACCATCTTCTACATGGGTATTAACGTGGGCGCCGCGATCGGCACGATCCTGGTCGGCTACCTCGGCGAAACGATCGGCTGGGGCTATGGCTTTGGTCTGGCCGGCATCGGGATGCTGGCGGGCCTGATCGTCTTCGTGCTGGGCAAGGGCGCGCTGAACGGTGCGGGCGAGGCTCCGGCCCCGCTCACCAAATCACGCGAGATCACGCTCTACACCATCGGCGTCCTGTCGGTCGGCGTGATCTGGTTCCTGATCCAGTACCAGAGCGTGATCCAGAACCTGCTGATCGTTTCGGGTCTCGTCCTGCTGGGCTACGTCCTTTACGAGACGTTCAAGCTGCCCAAGGAACCGCGTGAACGCATGTTCGCGATCCTGTTCCTGATCAGCCTTAACCCGCTGTTCTGGGGCCTGTTCGAACAGGCCGGCGGTTCGATGAGCCTGTTTACCGACCGTTACGTTGACCGTGGCTCTGCCCCGGCTTCGCTGTTCCAGTCGATCAACCCGATCTACATCATCCTGTTCGCTCCGGTCTTTGCCGGACTGTGGCAATGGCTGGGCCGCCGCGGCAAGGAACCTTCGGCTCCAGCCAAGTTCGGCCTGGCCCTGGCGCAGAT
Source organism: uncultured Novosphingobium sp. (assembly GCA_964561375.1). Lineage (GTDB taxonomy): Bacteria > Pseudomonadota > Alphaproteobacteria > Sphingomonadales > Sphingomonadaceae > Novosphingobium. The sequence continues at coordinate 13,207 of CAZLPK010000052.1, read as the reverse complement.
GGGCCTGGCCAACCTGGTGCTGGTCTGGGGTGCAGAGGCATTCGGCATCGCGGCGATGACTCCGGTGCTGTTCGTGTTCCTCTATTACCTGTTTGCCACCACGGGCGAGCTGTGCCTCTCGCCGGTCGGGCTTTCGGCCATGAACCGGCTGGCGCCCAGCTATCTTGCCTCGCTTATCATGGGCGCATGGTTCTACATGACTGCGGTCGGCAATTTCGTGGCGGGCAAGATCGGTGAAGCCACCGGCGGCCACGGCGGCGAAATGAGCAAGGAAAAGCTGCTCGAAATCTATGAGCTGTTCGGCTGGATCTCGATCGCTGCGGCTGTCGTCGTGCTGCTGCTGTCGCGGATTGTGAAGGGCTGGATGCACCTCGACACGCTTGAGGACCGGCAGCCTAACTGATGAGACAAACTGAAGGAGTAAAGACGATGCGGGGGCTACGCCGTACGCTGATGGGGGCTGCGGCCTGTGCGCTGGTGCTGGGCGGCACCGGCCCGGGTCTGGCCAAGGACAAGAAGAAGGACGAAAGCGCAGCGGTCAAGGCGGCGCGGGATTTCAACAAGGATCCCTATCCGTCGAGCTATCGCCCCTATCCTTCGCAGAGCACGCTGATCACCGGCGCGACCGTGTTCGACGGTGCCGGCGGCAAGATCGAGCGCGGCGCCGTATTGATCCGCGATGGCAAGATCGCCGCCGTGGCCGAAAATGCCGCCGCGCTGGACGTTCCCGCCGATGCGGTCCGGATCGACGGCACGGGCAAGTTCATCACGCCCGGCATCATCGACGCGCATAGCCACCTGGGCGACTATCCCAGCCCCGGCGTAGAAGCCCATTCCGATGGCAACGAGGCGACTGCACCGACCACACCGCAGGTCTGGGCGGAACATTCCGTCTGGCCGCAGGACCCCGGCTTTTCCCGCGCCATGGCCAATGGCGGGGTTACTTCGCTGCTGGTCCTGCCGGGCTCTGCCAACCTGATGGGCGGACGCGGCGTGGTGCTGAAGAATGTGCCCGCGCGGACCATGCAGGGGATGAAGTTCCCCGGCGCGCCCTACAGCCTGAAAATGGCCTGCGGGGAAAACCCCAAGCGCGTCTATGGCTCCAAGGGCCGCGAACCTTCGACCCGGATGGGCAACCTGGCGGTAAACCGCGCGACCTGGATTCAGGCGCAGGAATATCGCTTCAAGCGTGACGCCGGAACGCTCGACAGCCGCGACCTTGCCATGGAAACCCTGGCGGGGGTGCTGGATGGCGAGATTCTGGTCCAGAACCACTGCTACCGCGCCGACGAAATGGCCATCGTACTCGATATGGGCAAGGAATTCGGCTACAAGATCAGCACGTTCCACCACGCGGTCGAAGCTTACAAGATCGGCGATCTGCTCGCCGCTGCCGGAACCTGCAGCGCGGTCTGGGCGGACTGGTGGGGCTTCAAGATGGAAGCCTACGACGCCATCCCGGAAAACGCAACCATCCTGCAAAAGGCCGGGGCCTGCGTGGTGATCCATTCGGACGACGAAAACGGCATTCAGCGCCTCAATCAGGAAGCCGCCAAGGCCCAGGGCGACGCGCGCCGCATCGGCGTGGACGTGCCGGATGCCGAAGTGATCCGCTGGCTCACGCTCAACCCGGCGAAAGCCATCGGCATCGACAAGCTGACCGGCAGCCTCGAAGCAGGCAAGGCGGGCGACGTGGTGCTGTGGAACGGCAATCCGCTGTCGGTCTATTCCCGCCCGGAAAAGGTCTGGGTCGATGGTGCCCTGCTGTTCGATACCGCTGACCGCAAGCGCCGCGCGGTGAGCGATTTCGAGCTTGGACAACCTGGTGAAGGAGACGTGAAATGAGCGCCCGTCGCGTGACTGCGGCCCTGGCCGCCCTGCTTGCCTGCACCGCCGCTCCGGCCCTGGCCCAGACGGTCGCCATTACTGGCGGCAAGGTAGTCATCGGGGATGGCACCGATCCGATCGAGGGCGGCACCGTGCTGGTCCAGAATGGCAAGGTGGTTGCCGCTGGCCGCGATGTCGCCATCCCCGCCGGCGTGCCGACGGTCGATGCCAAGGGCAAGTGGGTTACACCCGGACTGGTCGTGGCGGTCACCGATATCGGGCTCTACGATGTCGAGGCCGTGGACGACAGCAACGATTCCGGAGCAGACAAGAGCCCGTTCAGCGCCAGTCTGGACATCAGCCATGCGATCAATCCCGATGCCCAGCACATCAAGGTCAGCCGCGCCGGCGGCGTGACCCGTGCGGCGATTGCCCCGATTGGCACCGACCGCATCTTTGGCGGGCAGGGCGCGGTGATCGACCTTGGCGACGATCCCGACCCTGTAGTGGCATCCCGCGCGTTCCAGTATGTCGAGCTGGGTGAAACCGGCGCGGCACGGGCTGGCGGCAGCCGTGTTGCCGCCTGGGCCGAACTGCACAACGCCCTGCTGGAAGCCAGGGAACTGTCCCTCGCTCCCGCCGGGGCGCGCCGCGATGACGTACTGCTTAACCGCCGCGATGCGCAGGCGCTGGTCCCGGTCGTGACCGGGCGTCAGCCGCTTTACGTTCATGTCGAGCGGGCAGCCGATATCCGCATGGTCCTGGGCCTGCGCAAGGAGTTCCCGCTGATCAAGCTGACCATCGTTGGTACGACGGAAGGCTGGATGGTGGCGGGTGAACTGGCCAAGGCCGGGGTTGCGGTTCTGGCCACCCCGCTCAACGACCTGCCCGGCAGCTTTGAAAAGCTGGGCGCAACCCAGTCGAACGTTGGCCGGATGAAGGCGGCGGGCGTAAAGGTCGCGCTTGGGGCCTTCTTCGACCAGCCGCGCTATGCGCCGCAATATGCGGGCAACCTCGTCTCGTTGACCAAGGTTCCGGGCGCCAGTGGCCTGACCTGGAACCAGGCCTTCGCCGCGATCAGTTCTGCCCCGGCGGAAGTCATGGGCATGGGTGATCGCTTCGGCTCGCTGCGTCCGGGCCGGGCTGGCGACGTGGTGATCTGGGACGGCGACCCGCTGGAAGTCACTTCCGGCGTGAGCAAGGTCTATATCGACGGAGTCGAACAGTCCCTGAAGAACCACCAGACCCAGCTGCGTGACCGCTATCTGAACCCGGGTGAAGGCGCGCTGCCCAAGGCTTACAACTGGTAAGCTGACACCACGCCAATTCCGGCTTGCAACCAGACCGCGATATGATACCCCATGTTGACGCCGTCAACATGGGGTATCTCTTATGACCGAGGCACTGGCCGGATTGATCGCCGCAGCAGCGGCCTTTGTCGGCACCCACTTCGCCCTGTCCCATCCCCTGCGCGCACCGCTGGTAAAAGCGGCGGGAGAGAAGGGCTTTCAGGCAATCTATTCGCTGGTCGCCTTTGCCACTTTCGGCTGGCTGGTGGTGGCGTTTCGCTCGGTTCCCGGCAACGCGCCCCTGTGGAACGGGTTCGCGTCGGCCCTGTGGATTGTCGCAAGCCTGCTCATGCTGGTTGCATCAGTCCTGCTGGTCGGATCGTTTCTCGGCAACCCGGCCCTACCCGCGCCAAGCGCCGCCGCTCTGGCGGAACGCGCACCGCACGGCGTCTTTCACGTGACCCGCCATCCGATGATGTGGTCCTTCGCCTTGTGGAGCGCCGCCCATGTCCTCGTCAGCCCAACCCCGCGCGTGATCGTGCTGACCCTTGCCATGGCGCTGCTCGCCCTCGCCGGGTCGCATCTGCAGGATCGCAAGAAGGAGCATCTGATGGGTCCGGCGTGGAACGGCTGGGAAGCCCAGACCTCTTACTGGCCGCGCTTTACCGTGCTGGGCAAGGCCGGGCTGGTGCCGTGGCTGGGTGGTCTGATTCTGTGGCTCGGCGCAAGCTGGGCGCATGGCTGGCTGATCGCCATTCCGGCCGGCGTATGGCGCTGGCTGGGCTGATCAGAACCGATCCATGATCTCGCGGCGGCTGCAATCGAGCAGGCCGGGATAGAACCAGACGTCGCCATATTGATCGCGCAACTGCGCGCCGTTGATCTGCCTGACCATGCGGCGGAACCGGGTGGTCGGCGGAAAATGCGACGGGTTGTAGAGCCACAGCGCAATCCACGCCCCCTTGTCGCTCACCTCTCGCACCGAGCGCAGCGGGATCGGTACCGGCGAATGGTCCGCAATCCAGATTGCGTCCTCGCTGATGCGCAGCCGCACAGTCCGGTCAGTCAGCCGCGCAAGCAGCAACAGCGCAATCGGGCCGAGAAAAAGGCAGCCCAGCAGCCCGAAGATCAGGCTGAGCCACTGTCCTTGCTGAACCCCACTCCACAGCATCCACCCGGCCGGAACGAGCAAGGCCAGAGTCAGCACCAGAACGAGCAGGTGGCCCGGAATAGAATAGCGCGCCTCTAGCGCAGGAGCCGTGACAGCCCCTTTGTGCTTCAAGCCCGCGCCTCCGCCACGCCAGCCGAATTGTGGCGCAGCGCCTTCAGCACGGTATCGACGATTTGCGGCGCGTTGAGGCCAGCCTCGTCATACTGCTTGTCCGGGCTGTCATGGTCGATGAACAGGTCGGGCAGGCGCAGGGTACGAATCTTCAGGCCGGTGTCCGTCAGGCCTTCGTCGCTGGCCATGGTCAGGACGTGCGCGCCCAGCCCGCCGATGCTGCCTTCCTCGACCGTCACGACCACTTCATGCGTGGCCATCAGCTGACGGATCAGATCGGTGTCGATCGGCTTGGCAAAGCGCAGGTCGGCCACGGTGGTCGACAGGCCCTTGGACTCCAGCTGGTCTGCCGCCTTCAGCGCCTCGGCCAGACGGGTGCCAAGCGAGAGGATCGCCACCTTGCTGCCCTGGCGGACAATCCGCCCCTTGCCGATTTCCAGTTGATGCGGAACTGCGGGAAGTTCCACGCCAACCCCGTTACCGCGCGGATAACGGAAGGCAATCGGGCCGCTGTCGTGGAGCGCCGCCGTGTAGGTCATGTGGACCAGCTCCGCCTCGTCCGCCGCAGCCATGACCACCATGTTCGGCAGGCTGGCCAGATAGGTAATGTCAAACGAACCAGCGTGCGTCGCCCCGTCCGCTCCGACCAGACCGGCCCGGTCAATCGCAAAGCGCACCGGCAGGTTCTGGATCGCCACGTCGTGGACGACCTGATCATAGGCGCGCTGCAGGAAGGTGGAATAGATCGCGCAGAATGGGCGCATCCCCTGTGCGGCGAGGCCCGCCGCAAAGGTAACCGCGTGCTGTTCGGCAATGCCGACATCGAACGAGCGGTCCGGGTGCGCCTTGGCAAACTTGTCCACTCCGGTGCCGCTGGGCATGGCGGCCGTGATCGCGCAGATCTTGGGATCGCTGTCCGCCAGCTTGGCCAGGGTTTCGCCGAAGACGTTCTGATAGGCCGGGGCCTTGGCTGGAGCCTTGACCTGTTCGCCAGTCACTACGTCGAACTTTTGCACGCCGTGATACTTGTCGGCGCTGGCCTCGGCCGGGCCATAGCCCTTGCCCTTTTGCGTCACGACATGGATCAGGCACGGGCCTTCCGCCGCGTCGCGGACGTTTTCCAGAACCGGGATCAGCTGGTCCAGGTTGTGCCCGTCAATCGGGCCGACATAGTAGAAGCCCAGTTCCTCGAACAGGGTGCCGCCCATGGCCATGCCGCGCGCGAATTCATCCGTCTTCTTCGCCGCGCGGTGCAGCGGTTCGGGCAGGCGGCGCGACAGGCGCCTGGCAATTTCCCGCAGCGACAGGAACGGCCGCGACGAAACCAGCCGCGCCAGATAGGCCGACAGGCCACCCACTGGCGGCGCAATCGACATGTCGTTGTCGTTGAGGATCACGACCAGCCGATTGCCGGCATCGGCGGCGTTGTTCATCGCCTCATAGGCCATGCCCGCGCTCATTGCGCCGTCGCCGATCACGGCAATGCCCTTGCCCGGCTGGTTCGCCATCTTGTTGGCAATGGCAAAGCCCAGCGCGGCGGAGATCGAAGTGGAGCTATGCGCCGCGCCGAACGGATCGTATTCGCTTTCGCTACGCTTGGTGAAACCGGACAGGCCGCCACCCTGACGCAGGGTGCGGATACGGTCGCGCCGTCCAGTGATGATCTTGTGCGGATAGGCCTGGTGGCCAACGTCCCAGATCAGCTTGTCGTCCGGCGTGTTGAACACATAGTGGATCGCCACGGTCAGTTCGACCACGCCCAGCCCGGAACCGAGATGCCCACCGGTCGAGCCCACGGCACTGATCATTTCAGCGCGCAATTCGTCTGCCAGCTGGCGCAACTGCCCGGGCTGAAGCCGGCGCAGATCGGCGGGAACGTTGACAGTATCGAGAAGCGGCGTTGCCGGGGTGGTATTCATCTTCGTGCCTTACACACTGGTTTCAATTGAGTCGATTGACACAAAAGTGAAGAAAAGGATCGCCCCTGCGGTCTAATTGCAGGCAGCGCAGATGCCGCGCAGTTCAACCACCGGGCGGATATCGGCAAATCCGGCCCCGCGCGCGGCCTCGATCAGGGCACCAGTCATGCCGTCATCGTCCAGATGGGTCGCCCGGCCGCAGGAATCGCAGATCAGGAAAATGCAGTCATGGCGGCAACCCGGATGGGGGTTCGCGATGTAGGCATTGGCGCTTTCGATCCGGCGAGCCAGATTCGAGGCCACGAACAGGTCGAGGATGCGATAGACCGAATTGGCCGCAACCCGCTTGCCCCGCGCCTGCGACACGGCCTCGGCAATGTCATAGGCCGATGCGGGACGGGACTGGGCAGCAAGGGCCTGGAACACTTCCTCGCGCATGCCGGTCCACTGTTCGCCCGCATCGACCAAAGCCTTGGCGGCTTCCTCGATCAGACTTTGCCCGGTCGGTTCATGATGGTGATGATGGTGCGCGGTGGCCATGGGGCCGATATAGTAGGCCCGCCGCCCGTCCGCAAACTTTAGCGCTGCTGCGCCGCAGACGGATCGACCAGCGTCTGATCCGGCAGGACCGGCGCCGCGCTGGCTGCCGGAATCACGCCGTCTGCGATCGAGCGCTCGCTTTTCAGACCCTGAACCGCACCCAGAATCGCAGCACCGGCAACAAAGCCGATGACAAAGGAACGGTACAGGTCAGGTTTGAACAGGCCCATGGGCGGGAAAACTCGATACAAAAGTTAAACTCGGCGCGCTCTCCTGCAGAAGAACGCCTTACCGTCCAGTGAATAAGCCCTTCCCCTCGACCGCGCGGCGACGAGGTGAAGGGCTTATGCGGTGAACGGTGGAACTCAGTGGCGGAAGTGACGCATTCCCGTAAAGACCATGGCCAGTCCGGCTTCGTCAGCCGCCTTGATCACGTCCTCATCACGAATCGAACCACCCGGCTGGATGATCGCGGTCGCGCCTGCTTCGGCCGCTGCCAGCAGGCCATCGGCGAAGGGGAAGAACGCGTCCGAAGCAACCGCGCTGCCGACCGTGCGGCTCTGCGCCCAGCCGAACTTTTCCGCCGCTTCGGCTGCCTTCATCGCGGCAATGCGCGAGCTGTCGCGGCGGTTCATCTGGCCCGCGCCAATCCCGGCCGTGATGCCATCCTTGGCATAGACGATCGCGTTCGACTTGACGTGACGCGCCACAGTCCAGGCGAACAGGCAGTCCTTCAGTTCCTGTTCGGTCGGCGCGCGCTTGGTCACGACCTTGAGGTCAGCCGGAGTGATCGCGCCATTGTCGCGGCTCTGAACCAGCAGACCGCCAGTGATCGGCTTGACCGCCAGACCGCCACGGCGCGGATCGGGCAGGCTGCCCGTCAGCAGCAGGCGCAGGTTCTTCTTGCGCGAGAAGGCAGCAATCGCCGCTTCGTCGGCATCAGGGGCAACGACGACTTCGGTGAAGATTTCACAGATCGCCTCTGCCGTCGGTCCATCAAGCGGAACGTTGACCGCGACGATTCCGCCGAATGCGGAAACATCGTCGCACCGCAGCGCGCCCTGCCATGCGTCGAGCAGGCTGGAACCCTGGGCAACGCCGCAGGGGTTGGCGTGCTTGACGATGACCACTGCCGGGTCCTGCCCCTTGAATTCGGCGCAGAGTTCCAGCGCGGCATCGGCATCGTTGTAATTGTTGTAGGACAGTTCCTTGCCCTGCAGCTGCCGCGCCTGGGCAATCCCCTGACCATGCGGCCCCTTGGGAATGTAAAGCGCCGCGCGCTGGTGCGGGTTTTCGCCATAGCGCAGTTCTTCGGCGCGGGTGGCGGTGATCGCCAGCATTTCCGGGAATACCTGCTGCTGGTCGGTCAGTGCGAACCACTGGCTGATCATGCTGTCATAGGCGGCAGTCGCGGCAAAGGCGCGTGCCGCCATCAGCTTGCGGAATTCATAGCTGGTCGCGCCGTCGTTCGATTCCAGTTCGGCCAGCAGCCCGGCATAGTCCGACGGATCGGTGACGATGGTGACATAGGCGTGGTTCTTGGCCGCGGAACGGACCATGGATGGGCCGCCGATGTCGATATTCTCGATCACCTCGTCCCGCTCCGCACCCTTGGCCACGGTCGCTTCGAAGGGATAGAGATTGACCACGACCAGATCGATCGCGCCGATCTGGTGATCGGCCATGGCAGCGGCGTGTTCCGGATTGTCGCGCACGGCCAGCAGACCGCCGTGAACCTTGGGGTGCAGGGTCTTGACCCGGCCGTCCATCATTTCCGGAAAGCCGGTCAGCTCCGAAATGTCCTTCACCGTCAGCCCGGCATCGCGCAGCGCCTTGGCCGTGCCGCCGGTCGAAACCAGCTCAACTCCGCGCGCGCCCAGTGCCTGGCCCAGCTCAACCAGCCCGGCCTTGTCCGAAACCGAAAGCAGTGCCCGGCGGATCGTTACGTTCGTCACAAGTCTGTCCCTCGTCATTACGAGCGTCGCGATGCAGCCGACGCGGCTGCGTGACGCTCTGGATTGCATTCACCGTCCATGGCCGCGTTCGGCCCTGCGGTTTTGCCTTACCCCATCCTCTTCAGCAGCCAGGCGAAATTGCCGCCGCCGCGTGATACCAGGCCCGATACCACGATCTGCTGGATCGCCTGGGGCCGGCCATGGCCATCGGCCCAGATGCTTTCTTCGATCGACACCTGACCGCCCGCAGTGCGGAACTGCCAATAGCTGCCATCCGGCAGGGCCAGGCCCGCGCCGTGTCCATCCTCGCTTAGTCCGACTTCGACCCCGGGGCCAAGGTGGAATCGAATGGCAAAGCTGACTTTGCCGTTCTTGCCCTTTTTGCCGGCCGGAATCAGCAAGTCTTCGCCGCGCAATTCGGTGCCATCGTCGCGCAGGATCAGGATGCGCTGGTGAGTCAGGCCAAAACGGCCGACATAGCCGTTGTGGCTCGCCTCCAGCCGGGTCGCTCCGGCCAGCTTTTCGCCGGTCAGGATACGGCGGTCGATCTCGACCTCGGAAACGCCGCTGCCAATCTTGCCGTTGATCAGGATCGCGGTGGAATTGGCATCGTCCAGCACCAGGGTGGAATGGGCTGCCGTGGCGCGCAGGCCCTGTTCCAGCCGTACCGGCATCAAGCCGCCCGCACTGGCCGCGCCGCCGCAATTGACGATCAGGCGGTGCCCGCCATGGCTGAATTCAAACGCAAGGGTAGAGGCGCAGCCCGACCGAGCGTGCTTGGCCAGCGGCGGCGGTGCCGCGTCGAATTGCAAGACCCCCTTTCGCGCGACGACCCGCTGATAACCCCACTGGCGCACATCGCGCAGCGGACGGGTGCGAACGCCGCTGGCGGAAATCAGTGCAGCAACAGCAGCGCCATCGACTGCCCAGCCACCCTGCCATGAACCGAGTGAGCCATCGCCATGAGTCAGGGCAAGTAGCGGCGGCACCAGCAGGGCCATGATCGTTTCCAGCGCCTGCGGCGGATCGCTGCGCACGGCCTGATAGCAGGCGCGCAGGCGGACCAGCAGGGCAATCGCCTCCATCTGGGCAATCGGACTGCGCGACAGGACCCCGCCATCATCACCAACCAGTTCGCCCAGCGCGCGGATCAGGCCCGCCTCGCCAAACAGGCGGCGCGCCTTGCCATCCGGCAGCAGCAGGCCCGCGGCGACAATCCCGCACCAGCCGGTCACTTCACCCAGCAGGTCGTCGGCCCGGCCCACGTTCTTGTCCAGCCAGCGCGCTGTATCGGTCATGGCGGTCAGGATGCGCGCGCGCAGCACCTTGTCCGGGCCGGACAGGATCAGCGGGGCATGGATCAGCCAGTTGAGTTCGCGCAGGCCGGCATTGGCCACGGTCCAGGCCGGCCCTTTGCCCGAACGTGCCGGAATCCTGGGATTGGCGTTCAGCCATGCGGCCAGGATATGTTCGGCCACCGGGGCAACCGCCTCACGCGGGGCGGCAGCTTCAAGATCGGAGAGCCATGAGAACGCGTGCACCATCCGCTCCAGCGGCGGCGAGAGCCGCGCCGCTCCGGCGAATTCGACCTGCGAAATCGGCGTCTTGGCGCCATGAACCAGAAAATGCCCCGCGCGCAGGGCCGTGCCGGCAACCTTGTAACCCGGCAGCGGATTGATCACCGTCGCCAGCAGGCGCGGCTTGGCCGGTTTGCGAAACGGGGAGGCAAGAGCCGAAACCGGCACGCCCATGCGATAGGCCAGCCGCAGCAAGCGATCCCCTGCGCCGATCGCAGGCGGGGTGAAATCGGCCAGAGCCAGAGCGCGACCCGGTTCGATGATCTCACCAGGGGCAAGATTGACCGAGTCCTCGCTCACCAACCCACCCTCATCCGAATGACCCAGCGGCATTGCCGGAGAGTCCGCCCCAAGCTGATCGTCCTGGACCGAGCGAGAGAGGGCGGAATCGTTCATCGATCATCCTTCTCCCTTCAGCGCGGCGATATTGGCCGCGTAGCGGTCTGGCCCGCCGCGGAAGGTGGCGGACCCGGCAACCAGCACGTCCGCCCCGGCATCAACGCACTGGCGGGCAGTGACCGCATCGACGCCGCCGTCAACCTCAAGGTGGATCTGGCGCCCGGTCTTGTCGATCTGCTTGCGGATCGCCTCGATCTTGCGCAGCTGGCTGGAAATGAAACTCTGCCCGCCAAAGCCGGGGTTGACGCTCATCACCAGGATCAGGTCGATCTCGTCATAAAGATAGTCGAGCATTTTGGCCGGAGTGGCCGGATTGAGCGATACGCCCGCCTTCTTGCCCAGCGCCTTGATCGCCTGAACCGTGCGGTGGGCATGGGGGCCAGCTTCCGGGTGGAAGGTGATGATATCCGCCCCGGCCTCGGCAAAGGCCTGCAGGTAGGGATCGACCGGGGTGATCATCAGGTGGACGTCAAACGGCTTTGCGCTGTGCGGGCGCAGTGCCTTTACCACCATCGGGCCGATGGTGATGTTGGGCACGAAATGCCCGTCCATGACGTCAACGTGGATCCAGTCTGCTCCGGCCGCGTCGATGGCGCGGACTTCTTCACCCAGGCGGGCGAAATCGGCGGAGAGAATTGAAGGGGAAATCAGCGGCGCGGGCATGGCTGTCGCAAAGCTCCTTTCCCGGCGCTTAGCCACTGCGGCATTGCGGCGACAAGCATCTTTCCGGGCTTTTCCACACACTATCTCGATACTTGTCACGATTGAAGTGCGGTTTGTCGCAATTGACGGCAAAGGGCGGCACGGGCATTCGAAATGGCGTGTCGCAACCCCATCACGAACATCCCGGGCCAGGCTCCACGCCGCCAATCGGGAGCTGGATCAGGAAAACGAGCAGAAGGCTGCCAAGGCGCTGTGCGGTCTGGCCCAATACATGGCAGTGGCGATCATCAGTCACCGCGGCTTGCTGCTGGACATGGCCGAACGGGAAGTCGCGCTGGAAAATGGCGGCCTAAGGCAAAACGGCTGATTTCTGGACTTGCGAACGAGCGAGCGCATGCCACATTAGCAGCGTAACGCCTTTGGGGGGCAATGGAGTTTCCGATGATTCCCGCGATTCGTCCGCGTCTGGCGGCATTGGCCGCCGCATCGCTTGCGCTTGCCGCTGCGCTGCCTGCACAGGCTGAGCCGAGGCCTGCCGGTTGCACTGGCCCGGCCAGCGACCACTGGGTGAATATCGCAGTCGAAGGACTGCGCAATTCGCGCGGCGTGGTAAAGCTGACGCTCTATCCTGACGATGCGACGAAGTTCCTCAAGCCCAGAGGCTCGCTTTACGTGACCAAGGTTACCGCCCGTCAGGGGCTGGCCCAGGCCTGCATCTATATTCCGCAGCCGGGCGCCTATGGCCTAGCCCTGTACCACGACGAAAACGACAATGGCGAAATTGACCGGAATGGCCTGGGCATTCCGAAGGAAGGCTTCGGCTTTTCCAACAACCCGCGCATTTTCCTGAGCGCGCCCAAGTTTGCCAAGGTGCGCTTTGTGGTGACCGGCGGCGGGTCAAGCACCCGCATCCGGATGAAGTATCCCTAGGGCATCAGCCATAGATTTCAGGCAATTGCAGCGGGGCCTGCGCTTCGGCCAGCTGGTAGGCGCGGGGGTCGTCGACATCGAGCCACCAGGCCGTGCCGATGTCCATGGTCGCGGCGCGGCCTGCATCGGCCAGCTTCTGCATCCCTTCGGACAGGCTGCCCGCCTTGCCCTCGGCAATGGCGGCGCGGATCGCATCGGCCAGTTCCGGCGTGGCAAGGAAGGCCCCGCAATCGACCGCATCGTATTCCGGAATGGTCTTGCCGATGGCACGGATGAACTTGCGCTCGTCCAGCCTGACCCAGGTTGCATCGTCCGGGTCGATCAGCGGATCGTCGCAGCGATAGTCCACCGCCAGGGTCACGCCCCGGTCCGCGCCGCCCTGCTGCGCCAGCCGCGTCAGGATCGAGCCGGAGAAGATGTGGTCGCTCATCATCAGCAGATAGTCGCCCGGGATCACGCTTACCCCGGCAAGGACCGACCAGCCATTCGGCTTTGACCAGTCTTCCACCCGCTGTGCCACGACCGGAATGCCGGCCCGCTCGGCCAAGGCAGGCAGCGCTGCTTCCAGCCGGTCGGCCTCATGCCCGGTAACGACCACGACCTGCTCCACGCCCGCCGCCCTGGCCTGGCGCACGCCCAGTTCGAGCAATGGAATCCCGGCAATCGGCGTCATCGGTTTTGAATCCGAAATATCGCGCAGGCGGCTGCCGAAACCGGCGGCGATGATCAGGGCATGCATCAGCTGGCTATCCTCAAATGGAAACGGCGCCAGTTGCCCGGCGCCGCTCCATGTTGTTCGTTCCGTCCGGGCTTATTCAGCGGCCAG
>CAZLPK010000051.1:0-16470 GCA_964561375.1 uncultured Novosphingobium sp. | reverse complement strand
CTCGCCAGTCGGCGGGCGGCTGGGGTAGGGGCGCGGGCGGGATCGGGCGCGGCTTGGTGACCGGGGCCGGTGCAGGGGCTGGGCGCGGGGTGGCGCAGCCGGCCAGTGCCAGCGCAAGAACGAGGAGGGGAGCAATTGCCTTCACGCCCCTTCTATGGAAGGAGCTGCCAAGATGAGCAAGGTACCGAAAATCCGGGTCGATCAACTGCTGGTTGAGCGCGGCCACGCCGAAAGCCGCACCCGCGCGCAGGCGCTGGTGCTGGCCGGGACGGTCTTTTCCGGGGAAACCAAGATCGCCAAGCCGGGCCAGACCCTGCCGGCAGACGCGCCGCTGGAAGTGCGCGGGCGCGATCACCCGTGGGTTTCGCGCGGCGGGATCAAACTGGCCCATGCGCTCGAAGCCTTCGATCTCGACCCGACCGGCATTACCGCCATGGACATCGGCAGTTCGACCGGCGGCTTTACCGACGTTCTGCTGACCAAGGGCGCCGCCCATGTCTTTGCGGTTGATTCGGGCACCAACCAGCTGGCGTGGAAATTGCGGCAGGACCCGCGCGTAACCGTGCTGGAACAGACCAGCGCGCGAGTGCTGACCCCGGATCATATCACCGCGCCCTGTTCCTGGGTGGTTTGCGACGCCAGTTTCATTTCGCTGGCCAAGGTTCTGGAAGTGCCGCTGAAACTGGCTGCGCCCCGCTGTCAGCTGGTCGCCCTGATCAAGCCGCAGTTCGAAGTGGGCCGGGCCGAAGTCGGCAAGGGCGGTGTGGTGCGCGATCCGGTGCTGCATCAGCGGGTTTGCGATGAAGTGCGCGGCTGGCTGGAAGGGCTGGGCTGGACGGTGCAGGGCATTGTCGAAAGTCCGATCAAGGGACCGGAAGGCAATGTCGAGTTTCTGATCTCTGCACAACGCGGAGAGTGACGGATTGCCACGCGGGCAGGCCCTCGTCAGTATCGCACGGAAATTGCGCACTGATTCGAGGGTCCCGCAATGACTGAACTTGCTTCGCCGGGCCAACTTAGGGCCTCTTTGCTGCGCTGGTCGCTGTTTTTGGCGCCGCTTTTACTTTTGCTCGGCACAATTTCGGGCATGATGTCGGGTAGTGGCGGGAACAATATCTGGTTCTCCGGCCTGGAAAAGCCGGCGATCTACCCGCCGCCTGCGACTTTCGGTATCGTCTGGACCGTCCTGTACCTGCTGATGGGCGTGGCCTTGGCCATGGTCGTCACCGCGCGGGGTGCGCCGGGGCGCGGATTGGCCATTGCGGTTTTCGCGGTCCAGTTCCTGCTCAACCTTGCCTGGTCGCCAGTTTTCTTTGGTATGCAACTGCTGGTGCCCGGCTTCTATCTGCTGCTGGCGATTGACGTGGCCGTGCTGGCCACCGTGGTGCTGTTTTACCGCGTGCGTCCGCTGGCGGCGCTACTCTTGGCGCCCTATCTCGGCTGGGTACTGTTTGCTGCGGTGCTCAACTGGCAATTCGTTCAGGCCAATCCGCAAGAAGCCGCTGGTGCGGAAGTCGCGCTCGCCTCTTGATCCGCGCCACGCAAAGGACCATCTAGCCGCCATGCAGAGCGAAAACCCCCTGATCGCCGATATTGCCAAGCTGCTGAACAGCGCGGCCGGAACCGTTGCCGGAATGGGCCGCGAAGCCCGCGATGCGGCGCGCGAGCGGATGAAGGAAAGCCTTGGCGGGCTGGACTTCGTCACCCGCGAGGAATTCGACACGGTCAAGCTGATGGCGGCCAAGGCGCGGGAAGAAAACGAAGCGCTCAAGGCCCGGATCGAGGCGCTTGAAGCCGCGCTGAACGCCAAGCCGAAGAAGTAAAGCGCGAGCAGGCAGGCTTCGACAGGCTCAGCCTGAGCGGGGTTTTTGCCTTAGGTCTGCTCACCCTGAGCCTGTCGAAGGGTGTTTGCATTCCGCCGTCGTCCCCGGCCTGACCGGGGACCGTCTTCGGGCATGAGCCGTTTCATCGGCGAGCGATCCCCGCTTCCGCGGGGATGACGGGGCTAGATCTGTTGCGCTCCATCCTCATTCCGGCCACACCGCGCCGATGCAGCTTCGTGCGCCCGCAATAGTCTGTGCCTGCCGCCCTCATGGCGAGACGGCGGCCATTGCGCGGCTGCTGACCGAGCAGCATGGCATGCAGGCCTGCTACGTCGCGGGTGGGCGCGGGCGGCAGTTGCGCCCGGTGCTCATCGCGGGAAATCTGGTCGATGCGGAACTCCGCTCGAAAAGCGACACGCAGCTGCCCTTTGGCCGGATCGAACTGCTCGATAGCCGTGCGCCATGGCTGGCCGAGCCGTTGCCCGCTGCCGCAATGGGCTGGGTGACGGCCCTGACCACGGCCGCCTTGCCGGAACGGCAGCCCTATCCTTCGCTGTTTCTGGCCCTGTCCGGCTTGTTGACGGCAATTTGCCATGCCCCCTCGGCGCGGGGCTGGCTGCCGGGGCTGGTTGCCTATGAATCCCTTTTGCTGCGCGAACTTGGCTATGGTGGATCGCCACCCGATCCGGCCGCCGGGCTGGCCGAGTTCGATCTGATGGGCCAGCGGCTGGAACGCTACCTGCTTGCAGATCGGCACGGCGATGTTATGGGCGCGCGCGCTATCTTGCGTGACCGGCTGGCACGGATGGGATAAGATCGCTTCGTTTCTCGTCATTGCGAACGAAGCGAAGCAATCCATCGTGCCATGCAGATGGCTTTGGATTGCCGCGCGGCCATGCCGCTTGCGATGATGATATTTTGAGGGTGTTGCGAAAATGAAGATTGCGGTTCTCGCCGGTGACGGCATCGGTCCCGAAGTAACGCGCGAAGCAGTGCGCGTGCTTGAGGCGCTGGATCTTCCCGGTCTGGAACTGGTGACGGCTGACGTTGGCGGCGCTGCCTACAAGAAGCACGGCCACCCGCTGCCCGCCGAAACGCTGGAAGTCGCGCGCTCTGCCGATGCGATCCTGTTTGGCGCTGTTGGCGATCCCGATTGCGACAATCTTGAGCGGCACCTGCGCCCGGAGCAGGCGATCCTTGGCCTGCGCAAGGAACTGGGCCTGTTCGCGAACCTGCGCCCGGCGCGGGTGTTCAAGGGGCTGGAAGATGCCTCTGCTCTCCGCCCGGAAGTTGCCGCGGCGATTGACCTGCTGATCGTGCGCGAACTGAACGGCGACGTCTATTTCGGTGAAAAGGGCATTCGCACCCTGCCGGACGGTCGCCGTCAGGGCTGGGACATGATGGCCTATGCCGAAGACGAAGTGCGCCGCATCGCCCATGTCGGCTTCCGCGCCGCGATGGGCCGCAAGAAGAAGCTTTGCTCGGTCGACAAGGCCAATGTGCTGGAAACCAGCCAGGTCTGGCGCGACGTGGTGATCGAGGTTTCGGCCGAATATCCGGAAGTCGAACTGACCCACATGTATGTCGACAATGCCGCGATGCAGTTGGTGCGCAATCCGGGCCAGTTCGATGTGATCGTGACCGGCAACCTGTTTGGCGACATCCTTTCCGATCAGGCCAGCATGTGCGTTGGCTCGATCGGGCTGCTCGCTTCGGCCTCGCTCAGCGAAGGCACGCAGGGCCTGTATGAGCCGATCCACGGTTCGGCTCCGGATATCGCGGGTCAGGGGCTGGCCAATCCGATGGCGACGGTCCTTTCTGCAGCCATGCTGCTGCGCCATTCGCTGGGTCTGGAAGAACAGGCCGCGCGGATCGAAAACGCAGTCGCCAAGGCTTTGGCTGACGGCATTCGCGGCGGCGATCTGGGTGGAAATCTGGGCACCGTTGCAATCGGCGACGCAATTGTCGAAAGACTGTAATCATGACCCTTCGTCTCGGCGTTGTCCTTCCCACTTATAACGAGCGCAAGAACCTGCGCGGCATGGTCGATCGTCTGGACAAGGCGTTGGCTGGTATTCCGTGGGAAGTCATCATCGTTGATGACAATAGCCCGGATGGCACTTCGGACGAGGCCCGCGCGATTGCGCAGGAAGACAACCGGGTCCGCGTGATCCAGCGGATCGGGCGGCGCGGGCTTTCCTCAGCCGCTATCGAAGGGATGTGCGCTACGGCTGCGCCCGTCGTCGCGGTGATGGACGCCGATCATCAGCACGATCCCGAACTGCTGCCGGGCATGCTCGCCGCGATCGAAAGCGGTGAATATGACCTGTCCTATGCCAGCCGCTTTGCCGAAGGGGCGAGCACCGAACAGTGGGGCCGTCCGGACCGGGTCAAGGCATCGAACCTGGCCAACCGCATTGCCAACAAGGTCACGGGGGTCGAGCTGACTGACCCGATGAGCGGCTATTTCATGCTCAAGACCGAAGTGCTGCGCGCCGATGCGCATCGCCTTTCCGGCGTGGGCTTCAAGATCCTGCTCGATATCCTCGCAACGGTCGAAGCACCGCTGCGGATCAAGGAAGTGCCGATGAATTTCGCTGCGCGGGCCGAAGGCGAATCCAAGCTGGATCGTACGGTCGTGTTCGAATTCCTTGTCGGCCTCTACGACAAGTGGCTGGGCCGCTGGATTCCAACGCGCTTTGCCCTGTTCGGCACGATTGGCGGCCTGGGTGTCGTGGTTCACATGGCGGTTCTGGCGCTGGTTCTGAACCTGTTCGGCGAGGCGCTGCGGGTCAGCCACTATCCCAAGGAAACCGCCTTCATCGTCGGCCAGACCACGGCGGCGCTGGTGGCGATGACCTTCAACTTCGTGCTGAACAACGAACTGACCTATGCCGACAAGCGCCTGCGCGGGTTTGTCCCGCTGCTGACGGGCTGGGTCCGCTTCTTGATCACCTGCGCCTTTGGCCTGCTGGCCAATATCGGCGCGGCGACTGCACTGGTGCGCCTGGGCTTCAATCCTTACCCGGCAGCGATCGTGGGGATCGTGCTGGGCTCGGTCTGGAACTTTGCCCTGTCGAGCAAGTTCGTCTGGGGCAAGTACTGATAACCCATTCGTCGTCCCCGGCCTGACCGGGGGGCTTTGCGGGCTCGCGTTTGTTCGGCGCCCGGACGCTGGATTGCTTCGCTTCGCTCGCAATGACGAACCTCAAATGGTCATTGCGAGGAGCGTAGCGACGAAGCAATCCAGCGCGATTTACGCCAATCAGGCTTCAACCGGCTCTCCGACAAAGCCCGGCCAGGTCTTCATGTAGTTGAGGAATGCCTCACCCAGGCCTTCGGCGCGCAGGTGCGCTTCGGTCACCGGGTTCTTGATCGAGGCAAAGCCCTTGTCCGCCACGCAGCGGGCGGCAAAGTCGTGGTGCAGGATCGCGCCGCGCCCGATCAGGACAAAGTCCGCGCCCGCATCAAGGCAGGCCTGAACCTTGGCTGCATCCATGATCTTGCCGGCCACGCCCAGACGGGTGTTGCCACGGGGCAGGGCGGTGAAGTGCGAGATCAGCGGGGCGCTATCTTCGGGTTCGCCTGCCGGGGCCTTGAAGCAATCCCACAGCGACATGTCGAGATAGTCCAGCTTGCCGCCTTCCATCACTTCCTGTGCCAGTGCCTTGGCCTCGGCAAAGTCGATGTTGAAGCGTTCGGGCGAGAGGCGCAGGCCGACCTGGAAATCGGCGCGAGTGGCGGCGCGGACTCCGTCAATCACTTCGAGGAGCAGGCGCTTGCGGTTTTCAAAGCTGCCGCCGTAGCCGTCTTCGCGCTTGTTGTTTTCCGCATCGAGGAACTGGGCGAGGACATAGCCGTGAGCGCCGTGGATCTCGACCCCGTCAAACCCGGCCTTGTCGGCGCGGACTGCGGCGGCGATGAAATCGTCGCGCAGCTGTTCGACTTCGGCAGTGGAAAGCGCGCGAGTGCCAGTTTCGGTATCTTCGAACGGACCCTGCGGCGCTTCGCCGATCACTTCGCGCGGGCTGCGCATTCCGGCATGGTGCAACTGGACCGAGGAAACCGCGCCATTTTCGCGCAGCTTGCTGGCCAGCTCGGTCAGACGCGGCAGGTGATCGTCAGACCAGATGCCCAGTTGGCCGGGAAAACCCTGACCCTGACGCTGGACATGGGCGGCGGCAGTCATGACCAGGCCGAAGCCACCCTTGGCGCGCATCGTCAGCCAGTGGATTTCATCGTCCGACAGCGTGCCATCGGCGTGGCTTTGCAGATTGGTCAGCGGGGCCAGCATCATCCGGTTCTTCAGCGCCGGGCCACGAGTAAAGGTCAGCGGTTGGCTGCAATCGGTCATTGGTGATTTTCCCCTCTGTTATGTTTTGTCCGGATCAGCTCCAGCGTGGCAGCCACATCCAGAATTCGAAACTCCGCCTGCCGCAGCACAGCGGCAGGGCCGAGATGATCTGATAGAAGACCACGAACATAAGCACGCTGAAGCCGATGCCAATAGGCATCAGCAGCCGCCAGCGATCATCGTGCTTGCCTGCATCGTCCAGCGCCAGGGCAAGGATCGCCATCAGGAAAGTGCTGGGCAGAAGGTAATGATAGAGGAACTGGATCGGCTTGCCGGAAAAGGCCCAGAACATCAGCGAGATGACATAAAGCGTGACAAATGCGAGCAGGTCCACGCGCCAGCGCCGCACTCCTTCGACCATTGCCCAGAGCAGCGCGACCAGACCCGCATACATGGTGAAGGGATTGCCGATCAGGACAACACCGCGCTGCGCGCCATCCACTTCCTTGTAGAGATACCAGATCGCCCGCCAGTTGCCGACCCACTGGTACCAGACCGAGCGGTAGGGGTGCGGCTTTCTGACGCTGTCCTGCAGCATCAGCATGTGCTTGTGCCAGGCAATCGGGTCCCACGGATTGACCGGGCGGCCGGCCCAGTGGAACGCGGGCCAGTACGTTGCCCAGTAGACCGCGAGCGGGACAAGACCCAGCCACAGTCCGGCCTCTGGCAGGCTGATTCCGGGAACTGGCCCGCCGCTGCGCGCCCAGAGGAACCGCCAGCCGTTGTCGCGCACTTTCAGCACCAGGAATGTGAGGCCGGGCAGGGCGAGAATAGGTGCGACGGACCATTTGGAGCCAAGCGCAAGCCCCATCAGCACGCCTGCCAGGGCCAGCCGCCAGCGTCCCTGATGGGGCAGGCGAATAGCGGCAGCAACCTGCCAGCCCGCCACCATGGTCAGGCTCGCCATGGTCATGTCGAGCATGGCGATGCGGCTGTGGATGAACCAGAAGAAGTTGGTCGCCAGCAGCACCGCGCCGATGATCGCCGCGCGGGCGCTGCCGCTGGCAAACCAGACGATCCGGCTGAAGGCGAACAGGCCCAGCGCGCCGCCGATGGCCGAAGGAATGCGCCAGACCAGCGAGCGGTCGCCCAGCCATTCAATCATGAAAGCCAGCACCGTCTTGGCAAACATCGGGTGTTCGGGATTGACCCGAATGTGCTCCAGCTGCTTGCGCGCGGCGTTTACGTAGTGGACCTCGTCGAAATAGATTTCGTGCGGGATCGCCAGCCGCCACCAGACCAGTGCGAGGAAGAATATCGCGATGGCGCCGCACAGGCTGGCGGGATCGCTGTCTCGGCTGAAGCGGCGCTGCATGGCAGGGGGATTATCGGCATGGCTGCAGGTCTGCAACCATCTTCCCTTGCCCCGGACTGTGCGGGCTCGTAAAGCGCAGGCACTATGAAACGCACCACCGGACAAGACCGCTCGATCACTTCCAAATGGCGTCCCGCCACCCGCGCCGTCCGGGCCGGGACCTGGCGCAGCGAGCAGGGAGAGACGAGCGAGGCGCTCTTCGTCAATTCCGGTTTCAGCTATGACAGCGCGGAGCAGGTTGCGGCGCGCTTTCAGGGCGAGGAACCGGGGCCGGTCTATTCGCGCTTTCAAAACCCGACCACGGCCATGCTGGAAGAACGCATCGCCATGATCGAAGGGGCAGAGGCCTGCCGCACCCAGGCTTCGGGTATGGCGGCCATGACCACCGCCCTGCTATGCCAGCTTTCCGCCGGGGACCACATCGTCGCTGGCCGGGCCGCTTTTGGTTCGTGCCGCTGGATCGTCGATAACCTGCTGCCCCGCTTTGGCATTGAAAAGACGATTGTCGACGCGCGCGACAATGCCGCATGGGAAGCGGCGATCCGCCCAAATACCAAGGTGTTCTTCTTCGAAACCCCGGCCAACCCGACGATGGATATCGTCGATCTGGAATTTGTCTGCGGCCTCGCCAGGTCAAAGGGCATCACCACGGTGGTGGACAATGCCTTTGCCACCGGCGCGCTGCAGCGCCCGATCGAATTTGGCGCAGACGTTGTCGCCTATTCCGCGACCAAGCTGATGGAAGGGCAGGGCCGCGTCCTGCTCGGCGCGGTCTGTGGTTCGGCAGAATTCATCAACGACGTGCTGATGCCGTTCCAGCGAAATACCGGGCCGATCGCTGCACCGTTCAACGCCTGGGTCGTGCTCAAGGGTCTGGAAACCCTGCCGCTGCGCGCCAAGGCGCAAAGCGCCAGCGCGATGGAAGTCGCTCGTTTTCTTGAGGGACGCGGTGTCGATATGCTCCACCCCGGTCTGGAGAGCCATCCGCAGCATGAGATTGCGGCAAGGCAGATGGACGCATTCGGCAATATCTTCAGCTTCAACCTGAAGGACCGGGCCGAAGCCTTCGCCATGCTCAACGCGTTCGAACTGATCGACATTTCGAACAACATTGGCGATGCCAAGAGCCTTGCTTGCCATCCGGCCAGCACCACCCACAACAACATGGGCCCCGAAGGCCGCGCCGAAGCCGGTGTGAGCGAAGGGATGATCCGCATGAACGTGGGTCTGGAAGATGTGCAGGACCTGATCGAAGACCTTGATCGCGGCCTGCGTGCGATTGGACGGTAAGTAATCCGGGCTGCTGGCCAGATGATTGGCCGGTCGATCGATCTGACCGGTTCATTCCCATTGCCCTGTTCGCCTGATTGCCGAATTCCCCAAGGGGCATGGCTGGACCATTGCACGGACAGTTTCTGAGGGTTAGTCTGTCCGGCATGAAAGGACTTTTCCAGCACACCGCGATAACCGACGGCATTACTGTGCGCGTCGCGGTGAATTTTCTGCCCGAGCAATCGCGGGTGGAACTGGGCAAGTGGTTCTGGGTCTATCACATCCGGATCGAGAATGATTCAGATCAGACGGTCCAGTTGCTGACGCGGCATTGGCGGATCACCGATGCGCGAGGCATGGTCAATCTGGTTGAAGGCGAAGGGGTCGTAGGCGAACAGCCGGTTCTTTCTCCGGGGCAGAGCCATGACTATGTCTCGGGCTGTCCGCTGACCACGCCAAACGGCTCGATGGAAGGACATTATACTTTCGTCCGCCAGTCGGGTGAGAAGTTCGAAGTGAAGATCCCGTTCTTTCCGCTTGCCGCCCCGGCCACGGCGGGCTGAGTTTACATTCCCGCTCACCCTGAGCCTGTCGAAGGGTGTTGCGCCACAGGGCGGCGCTTCGGCAACTGCGGGGGCATAATCGCCAGTCGGATGGCAAATTCGGATGCTCTAACTTGCCGATTGCGCCGGACGGCCATAGGGAGGCGGCATGAAGCGCACGCATCTGCCCCTTAACGCCCTGCGCGTTTTCGATGCCGCGGCCCGGCACCTGTCCTTCACCCGCGCGGCGGACGAACTGGCGGTGACCCCGGCAGCCGTGGGGCAGCAGATTCGCGCGCTTGAAGATGTGCTGGGCGTGGTCCTGTTCCGCCGCACGCCCAAGGGGCTGGAACTGACGGACGAGGCAAGCGCCGGGCTGGAGGCGCTGCGCACCGGTTTCCTTCATTTCGAAGATGCGGTTCGCGCAATGCAGGCGGGACAATCCAGCCACGTCTATACCATCGCTGCTCCGCGCGAATTCTTCGCTGCGTGGCTGGCGCCGCGCCTGGCCGAATTCCGCAAGGCCAATCCCGAAGTGCGTTTCAGCCTGGTCGCCAATGAAGATGCCGACTTTACCGAGGCCAATCTGGATCTGGCCGTGCGCTGGGCCGAAGGTCCGGGTGAACTGGAGGGCGTCGCCCTGGGTGAGCCGGGCCGGGTTGTGGTTGGCGAAGGCTGCTGGATCGCCTGGCCGGGCGACCATGCGCCGGAAGGGGATGACAGTGAGAGCGCGCCGCTTGCAGTGGGCGATGCAGGACAGGCCATAGCGGCTGCCGCTGCCGGCATGGGCAAGGCCCGCGTGCCAACCCTGCTGGCACAAAGCTGGCTGGACAATGGCCGAATTGCCGCCTTGGGCGAACCCGCGCCAAGCCGCCACGGCTATTGGCTGGTCGCGCCGCTGCCGCAATGGCGGCAAAAGAAGGTCAAGGCGCTGGTTTCGTTCCTGACGGAGTGATTAGCCGCGCAGGGCAGCGCGCAGCATTCCGCCCAGATTGCGGCGTAGCGCGGAGGGATCGGTCAGGCTTTCGGACTGATAGCCCATCGCTGTCTCAACCGAGATCCCGGCCAGCAGGCAGCCGACCATGAAGGCGAGGTGAGCCGGGGGCAGGGCAGGCGGCATTTCGCCGCGTTGCTGTCCCGCGATGACCAGTTCCTCGATCCGTGTGCCAAAACGCTGCTGGACTTCCTCAAACACGGTGCGGGTTTCCAGACGGTTTGCAATCATCGCGCTGAACAGCACGAAATAGGCCCGCACCGCACTGTCGCGCAGGACCAGTTCCACGAAACGGTCGAACAGGGCAAGCAATTGATTCAGTGGGCTCTCCAGCCCTTCTATCGCGGCATCGATCTCGGCATGGACCTGGGCCGAAACGCGCCAGATCACCGCTTCGATCAGGCCGTCCTTCGATCCGTATTTGCGGCTGGCCAGCCCCCGGCTGAATCCGGCGCGTTCACCCACCCGCTCCAGCGTTGCGGCAAGATAGCCTTCCTCTGCAATGATCGCGGCAGCAGCAGCCAGCAAGCGGTCTTCGGATTCCGCGCGGCGTTCTGCCTGCGTGCGGCGCGGCAATTGCCCGGCAATGGCAGCCGATTGATCCAACCGTTCGTCCCCATAAGATGGTTGTTGACCAACAACCAACAATCAAACACACTCCAAGTCAAGCCCCGATTCCCAACGGGGGCGTGAGGAGCATGAAGGCATGACAATTGCGGAAGACCTGGCCCGGACCATCATCGACCCCAAGGCCTATTCGGAACGTGAGATTGTGGACGCGGCCTTTGCCAAGCTGCGCGCCAATCAGCCGCTCGACAAGGCGGTGATTGACGAGTTCGAGCCGTTCTGGGTCGTGACCCGCCATGCAGACATCAAGGATATCGAACGCCAGCCGGAAATCTTCCGCAATGGCGAGAAATCGACTTTCATCACCAATGTCGAAAGCAACAACCGGGTCAAGATGCTGACCGGGGGCGAGCCGAACCTGATCCGCAGCCTCGTTTCGGTGGACGGGGATGAGCACAAGGCCCTGCGTGGCGTCGTCTTCCCCCATGTCACCCCGCGCGCGATCAAGCCGCTGGAAGACCAGATCCGCGTGATCGCCAACGAATTCGTCGACCATATGCTCAGCTTTGACGGCGAATGCGATTTCGCCGCTGACGTCGCTTTCCTCTATCCGCTGCGCGTGATCATGACCGTGCTGGGTGTGCCGCAGGAAGACGAACCGTTCATGCTCAAGCTGACGCAGGAACTGTTCAACAATGCCGACCCGGAACTCAACCGCCGCCGCGCGGAACTGACGCCGGAGGAAATGCTCAAGTCCCTGTGGGAAACCACGATGGAGCTGGAGAACTATTTCAAGGCCGTCACCGAAAAGTTCCGCGCCACTCCGACCGGGCAGATCAACAGCCTGATCGCCAATGCCCAGATCAACGGCGATTACCTGAACCATCGCCAGCTGATGGGCTATTACATCATCGCCGCGACGGCCGGGCATGACACCACCAGCAACACCACGGCTGGCGCGATGTGGGCCCTGGCCGAGCGTCCGCACCTGCTGAAGGAAATGCAGGAGAACCCGGACCGCATCAACACCTTCGTCGAGGAATCGATCCGCTGGGAAGTGCCGGTAAAGCACTTCATGCGCAGTGCCGTGGCCGATTGCGAAGTGTCGGGCCAGCAGATCAAGGCCGGTGACTGGCTGATGCTGTCCTACCAGTCGGGCAATCGCGACGAGACGGTGTGGGACGATCCGTTCGAATTCCGCATCGACCGCCAGCAAAACCCGCAGATCGCCTTTGGCTATGGCGTCCACGTCTGCCTGGGCCAGCACCTTGCCCGCATGGAAATGCGCATTCTTTGGGAAGAACTGTTCAAGCGGCTCGAGTCGGTGGAACTGAACGGCAAGTGCGAGCGCACCATCTCGAACTTCGTCTGCGGTCCGAAGCACGTGCCGATCCGCTTCAAGGTCAACTGAGATGCGCAAGTGGAAGTGCCGCAATTGCGGCCTGATCTATGATGAGGCGCTGGGCATGCCGGAAGAGGGCATCGCCCCCGGCACCCGGTTCGAGGATATTCCCGACGACTGGTACTGCCCCGACTGTGGGACCGAGAAGGAAGACTTCGACCTGATCGAGGAGTGATGCCTCACCACCGTCGTCCCCGGCTTGACCGGGGACCGCTGGCCTTCGGGGTCGTGTCCCAGGCACGCGATCCCCGCCTTCGCGGGGATGACGGTGGAGTTTTGAAACCCGCTCACCCTGAGCTTGTGGGAGGGTGCTTTGCGTAGTGGCGACCAGCTTCGGCAAGTTCTCGCTGAGCAGCGGAATATACAGCAGATTTAACCGGTCGGTTAAATCTGCTTGACCTCAGCGCCGGACGCGGGTCAACTTTGCCACATGCACACAGAAACGATCCGCATTCCGGTTGCCGAGGGCGTGGAAATAGCAGCCGACGTAGCGGGACGGCGCGGCGCACCGACCGTGGTTCTGGGCCATGGCGGCGGACAGACTCGCCATTCCTGGGACAAGGCCGAGCATCAATTGGCCGATGCCGGCTACTTCGCGATCAATTACGATCTGCGCGGCCACGGCGATAGCGACTGGTCGCCCGACGGGGATTACGCCATCAGCACCCGCGCCCGCGATCTGATGGCTATTGCTGCGCAAGGGTCGAAGCCACTGGCTCTGGTCGGAGCGTCGCTTGGCGGCATGACCTCGCTGATGGCTGCCTGCATGGGGCTGGAACCGGCAGCGCTGGTGCTGGTCGATATCGTGCCCAAGGTTTCCCCGGTTGGCGTGGCCAAGATCCGCAATTTCATGATGGCCAGTCCAGATGGCTTTGCCACTCTGGAAGAAGCTGCCGACTCGATCAGCGCCTACTATCCGGAACGGCCCCGGCCCAAGGACGTGTCCGGCCTGAACAAGAACCTGCGGCTTCACCCCGATGGGCGCTATCGCTGGCACTGGGACCAGCGCATGATGACCGACGAGCGCGCCGACCCCAAACATATGTTGGAAATGCTCGACGCAGCGGACTGGACGGACCGGATTCCGACCTTGCTGGTGCGCGGCATGAAAAGCGACATCGTGACCGAGGAAGGCGTGGAAGACCTGCGCCGCCGGGTCCCGCATCTGGAGATTGCTGACATTCGCGGGGCAGGGCACATGGTTGCCGGAGACCGCAACGACGAATTCAACGCGGCAGTGATCGAATTCCTCACTCGGGTGATGCCCCCGGTCTAGGCACGAAAGGAAGCGCGATGATCACCTTCTACGATTGCACCACGGCTCCCAGCCCGCGCCGCGCCCGGATCGTGCTGGCAGAGAAGGGCATCGCACATGAAGTGCGGCAGGTCGATCTGGCCAAGGGGGAGCAGCTTTCCGAAGAGTTCCGCAAGATCAATCCGGCCTGCACCGTACCCGCGCTAGTTCTGGAGGACGGCACGGTGCTGACCGACAATGCCGGGATTGCCGCCTGGGCCGAAGCGGTACAGCCTCAGCCGCCGCTGCTTGGCGCTACCCCGCTGGAAAAGGCGCAGGTTGCCAGCTGGAACAGCCGGATCGAGGGCGAATGCTTCATGGCTATTGCCGAAGTGCTGCGCAACACGGCCAAGGGGATGAAGGACCGCGCCCTGCCGGGGCCGCATAACTATGCCCAGATCCCCGAACTGGCCGAGCGCGGCCGCACCCGCCTGATACATTTCCTTGATCGGTTCGAGCAGCATATGCAGGGCCGCAATTGGGTGGCGACCGGCGACTTCTCGCTGGCCGACATCACCGCCGGGGTTGCGCTGGACTTTGCCGGTTGGGTCAAGGTCGACGTCAACGAAGGCCGCCCCGCTATCGCCGCCTGGCGCGCGCGTCTGGCCGAGCGGCCCAGCTTCAGGCTCTAGGCCGGTTGGTCTTGGGCAGGGGCTGTTCCTGCGCATATTCCTTGACCAATTCGGGCACACCGCCTAATGGCGCGCCCTTCCGGGACGGACTCCTTGTGATTCCCCCCGGTTGAGCTGAACATTGCCGGTGCGTCTGGTTTGCCAGATAATCCGTCAAAGTAACCCGGCCTTTCGATCGGGTGGAGCGTTTCGGCTCGTGACGTGTACCGGCAGGGCAGGCCCCTGCAATACGGCGCATTCGCGGGTTCCGCATTCTCTTCGCCTTGCCGATTACGGCCACAACCAAGGTGAAGAGTACTTCATGCCTACGATCAACCAGCTGATCCGCAAGGGTCGCGTGCCGCAGAAGGCCAAGAGCAAGGTCCCTGCGATGGAGCAGAACCCGCAGAAGCGCGGCGTTTGCACCCGCGTTTACACCACGACCCCGAAGAAGCCGAACTCGGCACTTCGCAAGGTCGCCAAGATCCGTCTGACCAACAGCCGCGAAGTCATTTCGTACATTCCGGGTGAAGGCCACAACCTGCAGGAGCACTCGGTGGTGCTGATCCGCGGCGGCCGTGTGCGCGACCTTCCGGGCGTGCGCTATCACGTGCTGCGCGGCGTTCTGGATACCCAGGGCGTCAAGGACCGCAAGCAGAGCCGCTCGAAGTACGGCGCGAAGCGTCCGAAGTAAGCCTCCGGCTGGTTTTTTGAGGGTGCGCGCCTGTCGCGGCCCCAGCATAAGGAATTCATACGATGTCACGTCGTCGTCGTCCCGAGAAGCGGGAAATCCTGCCGGATCCCAAGTTTGGTGATCAGGTTCTGTCGAAGTTCATGAACAACCTCATGCTCGACGGTAAGAAGTCGGTTGCCGAAAGCATCGTTTATGGTGCGCTCGAAACCATGGAAACCCGCGCCAAGAGCGATCCGGTCCAGCTGTTCCACGATGCCCTGAACAACGTGAAGCCGCAGATCGAAGTGCGTTCGCGCCGCGTTGGTGGTGCAACCTATCAGGTTCCGGTCGAAGTTCGCCCCGAGCGTGCCCAGGCCCTGGCGATCCGCTGGCTGATCACCGCTGCGCGCAACCGTAGCGAAACCACGATGGCTGCCCGCCTGTCGGCTGAGCTGCTCGACGCTGCCAACAACCGTGGCAACGCGGTCAAGAAGCGTGAAGACACCCACCGTATGGCCGACGCGAACCGCGCGTTCAGCCACTATCGCTGGTAAGTCATCAAGCGGTCATATTCGCAACCCTAAGGGCGGGGCGGCCAAACCGGCTCCCCACCCGTATCCTTTAAGGAATTCGACATGGCTCGCAGCCATCCTCTCGAAAAGTACCGCAACTTCGGTATCATGGCGCACATCGACGCCGGCAAGACCACGACTACCGAGCGGATTCTTTACTACACCGGCAAGTCCTACAAGATCGGAGAAGTCCACGAAGGCGGCGCCACCATGGACTGGATGGAACAGGAACAGGAACGCGGCATCACGATCACGTCGGCCGCGACGACCTGCTTCTGGAACGATCACCGCCTGAACATCATCGACACCCCGGGCCACGTCGACTTCACCATTGAAGTCGAACGCTCGCTGCGCGTGCTTGACGGTGCGGTTGCAGCTTTCGACGGCGTTGCCGGCGTTGAGCCGCAGTCGGAAACCGTGTGGCGCCAGGCCGACAAGTACGGCGTGCCGCGGATGTGCTACATCAACAAGCTCGACCGTACCGGCGCGAACTTCTACTACTGCGTCCAGACGATCATCGACCGTCTCGGCGCAAAGCCGGCCGTGCTGTATCTGCCGATCGGCGCCGAAAGCGATTTCGTTGGTCTGGTCGACCTCATCAACGAACGCTCGATCATCTGGAAGGATGAGAGCCTCGGTGCAGAATTCAGCTACGGCGAAATCCCGGCCGACATGGTCGATAAGGCTGCTGAATACCGCGAAAAGCTGATCGAACTCGCCGTCGAACAGGACGACGAAGCGATGGAAGCCTATCTGGAAGGCAATGTTCCGGATGCAGCCACGCTGAAGAAGCTGATCCGCAAGGGTACGCTGGCTCAGGCTTTCGTTCCGGTGCTGTGCGGTTCGTCGTTCAAGAACAAGGGCGTTCAGGCGCTCCTCGACGCCGTGGTCGACTTCATGCCGTCGCCGCTCGACATCGAAGACGTGCAGGGCATCAACCCGGACACCGAAGAAGCTGACACCCGTGCTACCTCGGACGACGCTCCGTTCTCGGCTCTGGCGTTCAAGATCATGAACGACCCCTTCGTCGGCTCGCTGACCTTCACCCGCA
>CAZLPK010000050.1:0-16886 GCA_964561375.1 uncultured Novosphingobium sp. | reverse complement strand
TTTAGAGTCCCCTTACTGGGAGGAACCCCTCCGACTTCAGTCGGATCCTGGCTTCAGCCACAGACTCGGTCTGTAGTCTGTAACCTCGGGAAAAACGGAAGCCGCCGAAGGCGTTAAGCTTCCGTTTTTCCCGAGGTTACAGACTATGGCGTACCGCTCTGGTTGTCACACTACATTTCATCATCGCTACCATTTGGTCTGGGCACCGAAGTACCGGTACAAAGTGCTCATCGGCGATGTGCGCCTCAGGGTGCGTGAGATTATCAAGCAGGTCTGCGAAGAAATGGGCGTGACCATCGTTAACGGCGCTCTGTCGCGCGATCATGTGCATATGTTCGTCGAAATTCCGCCGCATGTATCGGTCAGCGACTTCGTGCGCCGGGCAAAGGGCCGCTCATCGCGCAAAATCCAGCAGGAGTTCGAGCACATCCGTAAACGATACTGGGGCCAACGCTTCTGGCAACGCGGCTACTTCTCGACCACATCTGGCAACATCACCGATGACATCATCATGCGTTATCTGGACCGACATACCCACAAAGATGGCTTCAGCCCCTCCGCATGATCCTACCGGCCTCGGCCGGTCAGTCGTTCAGTTGTTCTTTAAGCGCCACTTTGCTAATGGGCGCGGCAATGAACACGGCTCGCGCCTCAACGCAGACTACTACCACCACCCCGGGCACCCCGGGGCGGTTGGTCTTCGCCTGAGCGAAGCGACCGCCACCCGGGTTCGGGTGGCAGGCGTCTCCTCCCGAAACCTGATCCAGCAGACGCCGCCTCTTCCGGTGCGCCCCGGCTTGTGCCAAAGCGTGCTGAAACCGGTGAAAGTTTTACGATGTCCGAACTCCTGAAGATCAGTCTGCCCGATGGTTCCGTGCGCGAAATGCCGCTGGGCTCGACTCCGGCCGACGTGGCGGCGGCAATTGGTCCCGGTCTGGCCAAGGCGGCACTCGCGGCGCGGGTTGATGGCGAACTGGTCGACCTGACCCGCCCCTTCACCGCCGATGCCCAGCTGGCCCTGGTCACTTCGCGCGACGAGGCGGAGGCACTGGAACTGGCGCGGCACGATTTCGCCCACATTCTGGCCGAAGCGGTCCAGGCGCTGTTCCCCGGCACCCAGATCACCTTTGGCCCGGCGACCGACGACGGATTCTATTACGACTTCGCGCCGAAGGATCGCCCCTTCACCGATGAAGACCTGCCCGCGATCGAGGCGCAGATGCGCAAGATCATCGCCGCCAACAAGCCGCTTCGCCGCGAAGAGTGGAGCCGCGAGCAGCTGATCAGCCGGTGGAAGCAGCAGGGCGAAAGCTTCAAGGCGGAATGGGCGGCTGAACTGCCGGACGATGAACCGCTGACCGTTTACTGGTCGGGCGATGACTGGCTCGATATGTGCCGCGGCCCGCACCTGCCCAGCACGGGCAAGCTTGATCCCAATGCCTTCAAGCTGACCCGCGTTTCCGGCGCCTATTGGCGCGGCGATCAGAACAACGCGATGCTCAGCCGCATCTATGGCACCGGCTGGCTGAACAAGAAGCAGCTGGAAGAGCATCTGCACCGGCTGGAAGAAGCCGCCAAGCGCGACCACCGCAAGCTGGGCAATGAAATGGACCTGTTCCATCTTCAGCAGGAAGCCCACGGCTCGGTCTTTTGGCATCCCAAGGGCTATCTGATCTGGCGCGAGCTGGAAGCCTATATGCGCCGCGCGATTGACGCCGCCGGCTACCGCGAGGTGAAGACCCCGCAGGTCATGGATTCGCGCCAGTGGGAACAGTCCGGCCACTGGGGCAAGTACCGCGAGAACATGTTCGTCATCCCTGACGAAGTGCCGAACACCGAGGACGAAGGCCCGGTCGTTTCGGGCGAGGCGGACTGGATGGCGCTCAAGCCGATGAACTGCCCGGCCCACGTCCTGATCTTCCGTCAGGGGATCAAGTCGTACCGCGACCTGCCGCTGCGCATTTACGAAAACGGCTGCTGCCACCGCAACGAACCGCACGGTGCGCTGCACGGCCTGATGCGCGTGCGCCAGTTCACCCAGGACGATGCCCACATCTTCTGCCGCGAAGACCAGATCGTTTCGGAAGTCCGCGCGTTCTGCGAACTGGCTGACCGGGTCTACAAGGATTTCGGCTTTACCTATTCGATCAAGCTGGCCCTGCGCCCCGAAAAGCGCTTTGGCAGCGATGCCGACTGGGACAAGGCGGAGGACGAACTGCGCAATGCCGTGATCGAGGCGGGCCTTGCCACCGAGGAATATGGCTGGGAAGAACTGCCCGGCGAAGGCGCGTTCTATGCGCCCAAGCTGGAATGGCATCTGACCGACGCGATTGGCCGCACCTGGCAGGTCGGCACGATCCAGTCGGACCGCGTCCTGCCCGAACGGCTTGATGCCAGCTACATTGGCGAGGACGGCGAAAAGCACCGCCCGGTCATGCTGCACCGCGCGATCTTCGGTTCCTATGAACGTTTCATCGGCATCCTGATCGAGCACTTTGCAGGCCGCCTGCCGGTCTGGCTCTCGCCAGTTCAGGCCGTGGTTGCGACCATTGTTTCCGATGCCGATGGCTATGCGGCCGACGTTGCGGCCCAGCTCAAGGCGGCAGGCATCCGTGTCGACACCGATCTGCGGAACGAGAAGATCAACTACAAGGTCCGCGAACACTCGCTGCAAAAGGTTCCGCACCTGTTGGTCGTGGGTAAGCGCGAGGCAGAGGAAGGCACGGTTGCCGTCCGCACGCTTGGCGCGGAACACCAGAAGGTCATGCCGCTGGCCGATGCCATTGCCCTGATCCGCGGTGAAGCGATTGCGCCGGACCTGCGCTAAGGTGCGGCGCGCTTGATCCTTGGCCTGACCGAGGTGCAGATCGGCGTCGCGGTCACCGCGGCGCTGGCTGCAGCTTTCGTGCGCGGGCTTGCCGGGTTCGGCATGGCAATCCTGCTGGTCCCGGTGCTGGGTCTGGCAGTGCCGCCGACCGAGGCGGTGGTGGTCAGCAATTGGCTGGGCCTGCTGATTGGCTTGGTGGGCCTGAAAAAGATCATCGGCGCCAGTGAGCGTAGCGCGCTGGTTATTGCGGCGCTGGCGATTGCCGCGACGCCGCTGGGCGTATGGGTGCTGTCGCTGACCGATCCGGCCTTTGCCCGCTTGCTGATCGCGATGATTGCGCTGGCCGCTTTCGGATTGGTGCTGCTGCCGAAGAAACCCGCCCACTACGCGCCCGGAGCGATTGCAACCGGGGCAACCGGGTTTGCCGCCGGGGCGCTGACCGGGTTTGCCGGGATGCCGGGCCTGCCGGTCGTGCCCTATTACCTGCGGCGGGAAATCGCGCCGGAACTGGCGCGGGCGTCGATGATGACGATCTTTCTTGCCACATCGATTTCCGGGGTCGGCTCGTCGCTGGCCCTGCGCGTCGCCACCTGGCGCGAACCGCTGCTGGCCTTCATCCTGTTCCCGGCGGTGCTGCTGGGTAACTGGCTGGGTCATCTCGCCTTTGGCAAGATCAGCGAAGCGGCCTGGCGAATCTTTACCGGCGGCGTGCTGGGCCTTTCTGCCCTGGCCGCTCTGTGGAAGCTGTTACAGGCCTAGGTGCAGGACCGGACCCGCTGCGATCAGCGCGGCGGCGCAGCCATAGACGAGGGCGCGGCGCAGCCATTCAAGGTTCGGCTGGACAAGAGACGGGGTGGCAGTCTGCATGGCTGCATAGTGCCCCCGATCTCTTGCCAAAGCGTAAACAAAGCGACCCTGCCGGTTATCCCGCCGGGGCTATTTGCGAATGTTTACCCGAACATCGCCTTCAATTCGCGCTTCAGGATCTTGCCATTGGCGTTGCGCGGCAGGGTTTCCGGGTGGAACAGGATGCGGACCGGGACCTTGAACGCGGCCAGACGGTCGCGAACGTGATCCTGTAGCTCGGCTTCACTGGCGTTCATGCCGGGGGAGAGCTGGACAACGGCGGCGGGTTCCTCGCCCAGCGTGCGGTGCGGGATGCCGACCACGGCCGCGTCGATCACGGCGGGATGGTCGTAAAGCGCGTTTTCGACTTCCGACGAATAGATGTTTTCGCCGCCACGGATCACGATGTCCTTGGCGCGGTCGGCGATGAAGCAGAAGCCTTCCTCGTCCAGATAGGCCAGGTCGCCTGTGCGGACCCAGCCATCGACAAAGGTGGCCGCCGTGGCTTCGGGGTTCTGCCAGTAACCGGCCACGATCATCGGGCCGCGCGCCCACAATTCGCCGATTTCGCCAGCGGGCAGGACGGTGACGCCATCCTCGGCGCGGATTTCCAGATCGGCAGCGGCGACAGCGGGGCCGCAACTAGTCGGGCGGTTGAGATAGTCTTCGCCCAGATGGGTGGTGACGGTGGCGGTCGTTTCGGTCATGCCCCAGCCATTGCCGGGCAGGGCGCCGAACTCTTCGTGGATGCGCCGCACCAGTTCCGGGGCCGAGGGCGCGCCGCCATAGCCGATCGATTCAAGGCTGGAGAGGTCGTAATTCTTGCGCTCGGGATGTTCCAGCAACTGCCAGGCGATGGTCGGCACGCCGCCGGTGGCATTGACCTTTTCCCGCTCGATAATGCCAAAGGCCTTCACCGGGTCCCACTTGTACATGAAGATCAGGGTGTGACCGGCTGCCATCGCGCCCAGCATGGTCGCCGAGCAGGCGGTGGCGTGGAACAGCGGAATCACCGTCAGCATGGTCTTGCGCGCGGGAGCGGGCAGGGCCTCACCCCGGCGCAGTACGGTGCGGGCCGAGGCATAGCCGCTGGACAGGATATTGGAGGTCAGGTTGCGGTGCGTGCCGAGCGCCCCCTTGGGGTGGCCGGTCGTGCCTGAGGTATAGAGGATCGTCGCCGGATCGTCGGAGTGGATTTCAGCGGCGGGCAAGTCGGCTTCGGGCAGGTTGGCCCAGTCGGCGCTGGTCCCGATGATGTCTTCCAGCCGGGATACGCCGGCCGGGACATTGTCCATGCGGGCGACCACGACCTGTTCCAGAGCGGGCAGGGCATCGCGGTGCGGGGTGATGCGCTCCAGCCGTTCCTCGTCGCAGATCAGGACTTTCGCGCCCGAATTGGACAGGCCGTATTCCAGTTCAGGCCCGGTCCACCACGCGTTGAGCGGCACGCAGATCGCGCCGATCCCGGTGATCGCGAAAAAGGCCACCGGCCATTCCGGCAGGTTGCGCATGGCCAGAGCCACGCGGTCGCCCTTTTGCACCCCCATTTCGCGCAGCCGGTTTGCCAGAGTGGCAGAGGCGCGGAACCACGCGTCATAGGAAACGCGTTCATCCTCATAGATCAGGAAGGTGGTATCGCCGTGGGTGCGGCCATGGCGGGCCAGCACGGCCAGACTGGGCAGGGCGTTCTTCCACACGCGGGTTGGCACGCCGCGAATTTCGACCGTGTCCATTTCGAACGGCATGCCCGGTGCACACAGCAATTCCTGAACTTCATTCAGGCTCTTTGCGGGCCAGCCTGCGGGAATTGCCATTGCCTTGGTCACGATACTCTCCTGTTGTTTGAAACATCAGTAGCAATTCAAAACGGATTGGCAAAGTCCGCTAAAACGCGCACCATGCCGATTATGGGTAGAGAATTGACCTTGGCGTTCCATGGCGCCGCGCGCACCGTGACCGGATCATGCATGGAATTTGCGCTGGGCAGTACGCGGGTGCTGGTCGATTGCGGCCTGTTCCAGGGGTCACGCAGCCTAGAAACGCTGAACCAGGGCGATTTCGACTTTAACCCGAAGAAGATTGACGCGGTCATCCTGACCCATGCCCATATCGACCATTCCGGCCTGCTGCCGCGTCTGGTGGCGCAGGGTTTCGAAGGGCGGATCTGGTGCACCGCGGCTACGGCAGACCTGCTGCGCCCGATGCTGGCCGATGCCGGGCGGATTCAGGAAGCCGATACCGAACGCCGCAACCGCCGCCGCGACCGGGCGGGCGAAGAACCCTTCGAGCCGCTCTATACCGAAGCCGATGCCCTTGCTGCCTGGGGCCAGGCCCATGCGGTGGAACTGAACGAGTGGTTTGAGCCGGCCGAGGGCTTCCGCGCGCGGCTGTGGAATGCGGGGCACATCCTTGG
Organism: uncultured Novosphingobium sp.; assembly: GCA_964561375.1. Classification (GTDB taxonomy): domain Bacteria; phylum Pseudomonadota; class Alphaproteobacteria; order Sphingomonadales; family Sphingomonadaceae; genus Novosphingobium. The sequence goes on along the minus strand of CAZLPK010000050.1, from coordinate 10,800 downwards.
CTCGGCCTCGGTCGAGATCGAGGCGGCGGGAACCCGCGTGGTCTGTTCCGGCGATCTGGGGCCAGACAACAAGGCGTTCCATCCTGATCCCGAAGCACCCAGCGGGATCGACCACCTGATCTGCGAATCGACCTATGGCGACCGCCAGCGCGAGCAGATCAGCATCGAGGCGCGGCGGCAATTGCTCGCGGCGGAAATTCGCGGCGCTCTGGCGCGGGGCGGCAACCTGGTTATCCCCACGTTCGCGCTGGAGCGGACACAGGAACTGCTGCTCGATATTGCCTGGCTGGTGCGGGAAAAGGCGCTGTCCTCGGTCCCGGTCTTCATCGATTCGCCGCTGGCGCGCGAGGCGACGCGGGTCTTTGCCGCCCATGCCCATGACCTGCAGGATATCGAAGGGACCAGCGTGTTCCAGAACCCGGCCTTCCGCTTTACGGAAAGCGTGCAGGAATCGATCCGGCTCAATTCGATTTCCGGCGCGGTGATCATGGCCGCATCGGGCATGTGCGAGGCCGGGCGTATCCGTCATCATCTGGTCCACAACCTGCACCGCCGGGATTCGACCGTGCTGTTTGTCGGCTATCAGGCGCAGGGTTCGCTGGGCCGGGTCATTCTGGAAGGGGCGCAGCGGGTGCGCATTTCCGGGCAGGACGTGATGGTGCGGGCGCAGATCCGGCGGATCGATTCCTATTCCGCCCACGCCGACCAGGCCGAACTGGCTGACTGGATCACGGCCCGCGCCCCGGTCAGCGGCACAGTGTTTCTTGACCATGGCGAGGAAGGATCGCTGGAAGGACTGCGCAAGCTGGCGGTCGAGCGTCTGCCCGGCACGACTGTTGCCGTGCCCGAAATCGGTGAGCAATATGCTCTGCCACCCGGCGCCCCGGCGCGGCGGCTCAAGACCGGGCGGGTCGATATCCGCGAGGCACTGGGCCGGGACTGGCAGAACTCCTATGCCGATTTCGTTACCGGGCTAAAGCGCGAGCTGGCCCAGATCGAGGATCGCCGCCAGCGCGAGGCCGCGATCAAGGCCATGCGCAAGGTGCTGGACGAATATACCGCCCACCGCGAGGAGCGCCGGGAGCGCCGCCACAAATGAACTTTCGCGGGGAAGACCTGCGCAAGGTTTACCGCACTGGCGAGACTGAAGTTCACGCTCTGCGCGGCGTCGATCTGGAGATCGAGGCGGGCGAAGTGCTGGTCCTGCTTGGCCCATCGGGCAGCGGCAAATCGACTCTGCTCAACATTCTTGGTGGGCTGGACCGACCCACCTCGGGCCGCCTGTTCAGCGGCGATCTGGATCTGACCGCGCTGGACGATAGCCACCTGACCGAATTTCGCCGCAACCGGGTTGGCTTCATTTTCCAGTTCTACAACCTGATCCCCAGCCTGACTGCCAAGGAAAACGTCCGGCTGGTCACCGACATTGCGCAGAACCCGATGGACCCTGCTCGCGCGCTGGAACTGGTCGGTCTCAGCGAACGGCGTGATCACTATCCGGCCCAGCTTTCGGGCGGAGAGCAGCAGCGGGTGGCCGTGGCCCGTGCGATTGCCAAGCAGCCGGGGGTGCTGCTGTGCGATGAACCAACCGGCGCGCTGGATAGCGCCACCGGGGTGCGGGTGCTGGAAACGCTGGCGACGGCCAATCAGGAAACCGGCGCGACGCTTGTCATCATCACCCACAATGCCGGGATTGCGGCCATGGCGGACCGGGTGTTCCATTTTCTGGATGGCCGGATTGCCCGGATCGAGCGCAATGAGCGCCGCGTCTCGCCCTCGGAAATGACCTGGTGAAGGCGCTCGACCAGAAGCTGCTGCGCGACCTGTGGCACATGCGCGGGCAGGTCTTTGCGATTGCTCTGGTCTTGGCGGCGGCCACGGCGACTTTTGTGCTGTCGCTGGGCGTCCACCGCTCGCTGGTGGAAACGCGCGATGCCTATTACGCGCGCAACAATTACGCCGATGTCTTTGCCGACATGACCCGTGCCCCGCGCAGTCTGCTGGACCGGGTTGCAGCAATTCCCGGCGTGCGCCGCGCCGAAGGGGCGATCATCCAGTATGCCACGCTGGATTTCCCGGACCGGGCCGAGCCGGTCCGCGCTCTGATCAATTCCATCGACGAACAGGGGCGGACCGAACTCAATCGCCTGACCCTGCGCTCTGGCCGCCTGCCGCAACCGGGCGCTACGGGCGAAGTGATTGCCGACGAATCCTTTGTGAAGGCAAACGGGCTGGCGCTGGGCAGCCGGATCGTCGCGCTGATCTATGGCAAGCGGCAGGTGCTGACCATTGTCGGCACCGGCATGGCGCCGAACTATATCTACGCCCTGCCCCCCGGTGATCTGCTGCCGGACGATCGCCGCTTTGGCATTTTCTGGATGGGGCAAAAGGCGCTGGAGGCAGCGACCAACCGCACCGAGGCGATCAACAGCCTGTCCCTGACGCTGGAACGCGGCGCGCGGCAGGCGGACGTTATCCGCCAGCTTGACGTTTTGATCGCGCCCTATGGCGGCACCGGCGCCTATGGGCGCGAGGATCACGTCAGCAATGCCTTCCTTGACAATGAACTGACCCAGCTCAGCGCGATGACGCGGGTGATCCCGCCGGTCTTCCTGCTGGTGGCGACCTTCCTGGTCTATATCGTGCTGGGCCGGATGATCCGGACCGAGCGGACCCAGATCGGGCTGATCAAGGCCTTCGGCTACACCAATGCCGAAGTGGGCTGGCACTACCTGAAATTCGCGCTGGTCATTGCCCTGGCTGCAACCGCGCTCGGCTCTGCCGGGGGCGTGTGGATGGGGCGGATCATGACCGAGATCTATGCCGAGTATTACCGGTTCCCGTTCCTGTCCTACCAGCTTGACCCACGCGTATTCCTTGCCGCTGGCGGCATGGCCTTTGCTGCGGCGGCGCTGGGCGCGCTGGGTGGGATGCGGGCGGCGCTGGTGCTGACGCCGGCCGTTGCCATGACCCCGCCCCCGCCGCCGGTCTATCGCCGGGGCGTGGTCGAAGCACTGGGACGGCGCGGCGGCTTTTCTGCCGTGGGCCACATGATCGTACGCCACATCGCGCGCTGGCCGGGGCGTTCGGCGATCACCGTGTTCGGCGTCGGCCTGTCCATCGGCCTGCTGTTTGCAACGACCCAGTTCCTCGATTCCAGTCGGTCGATGCTGGACAACTATTTCTTCCGCGCCCAGCGGCAGGACCTGATCGTTTCCTTCATCGAACCGCGCAGCGAGGCCGCCCTGCTTGCCCTTGCCCAGATCCCCGGCGTGCTCCGCGTCGTGCCGTGCCGGTCAAGCTGAGCCGGGGCAACCGCATGGAACGCGGCGCAATCGAAAGCACGCCTGTCGATGCACGCCTGACCGCTCATGTCGATATGGACGGGAACGAGATCGACCTGCCCCCCAGCGGCCTGATGCTGGGCCGCCAGCTGGCTGACAAGCTGGACGCCAAGCCGGGGGACATGGTCCAGGTCGAGCAACTGGGCGGGCGCGGTACAAAAGTTGCCCTGCCGGTGGCCCGCGTGATCGAGGAATTCATTGGTGAGCGGGCTTATGCCAGCGAGGCTACCCTGCTTTCCATCACCTGCGATGCCGCCCCGGTCGGCGCGGCGCTGGTGCGGATCGACATGGTCCAGCGCGATGCCATCATTGCCCGGCTGAAAGATATGCCGATGGTTCTGGGCGTGTCCGAACGCGGCGCAACCTTTGGCCGGTTCGAGGATATGATCGACGAGAACATCAATACGATGCTGGCCTTCTACATCTCGTTCGCCGGGGTAATTGCGGTAGGCGTGGTCTATAATTCCGCGCGCATCCTGTTTTCGGAACGCGCGCATGAACTGGCGACGATGCGGGTCCTGGGCTATCACCGCCGCGAAGTGGCCACGGTGCTGCTGGGCGAAGTGGCCTTGCTGGTGATCATGGCCGTGCCGCTTGGCTGCATTCTTGGCAATGGTCTGGCCCGGGTGATGACCGCGATGTTCAGTTCCGATCTGTTCCGCCTGCCCTTTGCGCCTGAACCGGCCTCTTATGGCCGGGCGATCCTGCTCGTGCTGGCGGCCACGGCGCTGACCAGCCTACTGGTGGCGCGGCGGGTGATGCATCTGGACATGGTGCGGGTTTTGAAGGGGCGTGATTGATGGGGGCCATGTTGAAACGCTGGCGCTGGGCTTTGTTGATCGCGGGCGTGCTGGTCCTTGGCCTTGCCTTTGCCTTCTGGCCGCGCGCGGTTCTGGTCGATGCGGCACAGGTTTCCAAAGGGCGGATGGTTGCCGGGATTACCGACGATGGCCAGACCCGCGCCGAAGAACTCTACGTCGTTTCAGCCCCGGTGACGGGTTATCTGGAACGGATCGAGCTTGAGGCCGGTGACAGTGTGGCGCGTGGCGCGCTGATCACGCAGATGAAGGGCCGCCCTTCCACTCCGCTGGATGCGCGCAGTCAGGCTGAACTGGCCGCTGCGGCCAATGCGGCGCGGGCGGCAGAGAGCGGCGCGCAGGCCGCCTTGGCGCAATCGTGGCGCGATCTGCAGCGTGCGCAGCAATTGGCCCGCGATGGTTTCCTGCCGCGCGCCCAGTTAGAAGCAGTGCGGACGCGGGTTGCGGCAGATCGTGCCGTTCTGGCCCAGGCCCAGGCCGAAGCGCGGCGCATCGCGGCTCAGCGCGCTGCGCCCAGCGGCCTTGCCTCTGGCGCCCCAGTGGCTGTGCGGGCGCCGGCCAGCGGTTCGGTCCTTTCGGTGCTCAAGGAAAGCGAAGGGGTGGTGCCGGAAGGGACACCGGTCATGACCATCGGCAATCCCGACCGGATCGAAGGCATAGTTGACCTGCTCTCGCGCGAGGCGGTGCGGGTGAAGCCGGGCGATGCGGTGGAAATCACCCAGTGGGGCGGGCCGCAGCCGCTGCGCGGCTTCGTCAAGCGGATTGAACCGTTCGGACGGCTCAAGGTCTCGGCGCTGGGGATCGAGGAGCAGCGCGTCAACGTGATCATCGGCTTTGCGCTGGAGTCCCTGCCGCAAGCGGCGCGCCTGGGCCACGGCTATCAGTTCGATGCCACTTTCGTGCTGTGGAGCCGGAACGATGCCCTGCGCATTCCCATCGGCGCGATGTTCCGCGGCACCGATGGAGAATGGCACGCGTTCGAAATCGTCGGTGGCCGCGCGCTGGATCGCAAGCTGAAGATCGGCCAGATCAACGATGAATGGGGCGAAGTGCTGGGTGGGCTGGCCGAGAGGGCGACCGTCGTGGTCAATCCTTCCCGGACCTTGGTCGACCGCGCCCGGGTAAAGCCGCGTTAGGCGGCGATGGCCAGCCAGCTTTTGTAGAGAGTGTAGAGCGCGACCACGACGATCATCGAGGCGAAGACCGTGTTGAGCGTGCCCTTGCTGCCCGACAGGCGCGTGGCCGCCTTGGTGCCGATCACGCTGCCCAGCACGCCGCCCGCTATGAAGCTGCCGGCAATGCCCCAGTCGAGCAGGCCGGATGCGGCATAGTTCAGTGCCGTGGTCAGGCCAAAGGCGCTGACCGCGACCAGCGAAGTGCCGATGGCGCGGTAGATCGGCATCGAGGTTGACGCGATCAGCCCCGGAACGATCAGGAATCCGCCGCCGATCCCGAAAAAGCCGGAGAGGGTGCCGGTGCCAAAGCCAAAGCTGGCCACCTTGGGGAAATTGTCGCGGTTGCAGACCACGCCTTCGATCCCCTCGTCGCCGCGTCCGCGAAACATCAGGCCAGCCACGACCAGCATCAGCAGGGCAAACAGGAACAGCAGCTTTTGCCCGTCCACCGCCTTGCCCAGGGTCGACCCGGCAAAGGCTCCCAGCACTCCAGCCAGGGCATAGGTGCCGCCGCAGCGCCAGTTGACGTTGCCCGCGCGGGCATGGTTGGCAAGGCCCGCCAGCGCATTGGCCGCCACCGCCAGAGCCGAAGTGCCAATCGCCAGATGCGGGCTTTTGACGCCCACGACATAGACCATCAGCGGCACGGCCAGAATCGAACCGCCACCGCCGACCAGCCCCAGTGTAAAGCCGACGGCAATGCCGCTCAGCGCGGCCAGCAGGGCCTGAACAGTGTCGATCATGGCCCGTCCCTTACAGCAGGTTCAATGGCAGTTTGAGGTAGCTGACCCCATTGGCTTCCGGCTCCGGAAAGTGTCCGGCGCGGATGTTGATCTGCACCGAAGGCAGGATCAGTTTGGGCATGGCCAGCGTCGCATCGCGGGCTTCGCGCATGGCGACGAATTCGTCCTCGCTCACCCCTTCGTGTACCTGAATGTTGCCTGCGCGCTCGGCGGCGATGGTGGTTTCCCAGACATAGGTGTTGCGCCCCGGGGCCTGATAATCATGGCACAGGAACACGCGGGTTTCGCCGGGAAGCGCCATCAGGCGGCGTATCGAGCGATAGAGCGTACGGGCGTCGCCGCCCGGAAAATCGCAGCGGGCCGTGCCATAGTCGGGCATGAACAGCGTATCGCCAACGAACACCGCATCGCCAATCACGAAGGCCATGCAGGCTGGGGTGTGGCCGGGCACGTGCAGCGCAATGGCCGGAATGTCGCCCACGGCAAAGTGCTCGCCATCGACCATCAGCCGATCGAACTGCGAGCCGTCATGGGCAAAAGTGTCCGGTTCGTTGAACACCTTGGCAAAGGTGCTTTGTACGGTGGTGATGTCCGCGCCGATGACCACGCTGCCGCCCAGCTTTTCCTTCAGGAAAGGGGCTGCCGAAAGGTGATCGGCATGGGCATGGGTCTCCAGAATCCAGTCCACCGTCAGCTTTTCCGATTGAACTAAAGCGACAACGGCCTCTGCAGATCCGGTGTGAGTCCGGCCCGAGGCCTGATCGAAATCCAGTACGGAATCGATGATCGCGGCGCGGCGCGTTGCCGGATCATAGACCACGTGGGTTGCGGTGAAGGTTGGACCGTCGAAGAAAGTCTTGATTATCGGGACCCGGCCCGATGCGCGCGCCGCCTCAATTTGCGTGGAGGCCTTGGCGATTGCAGCGTCGGTCATATCTATCCCTTTCAACCTGGCGCCCTGCGCCGCCACGGTGGGGGGTGGAGTGGCGACGCAGGACATGGGTCTGGAGTTTTCGGTCGATCGTGTCGACTCGGTTCTCCATATTTGAATTGACTTATATTCATAATGCAGAATATTAGCAAGATCAAATATTTTTATATACGCAATAAGGCGGTCTTGCAGGGCTGCCAGATCGGGTCATAGGGAGCGCAATGAACAAACCAACCAGCCTGATAGAGCTGAAGGCCAATGCCGCTGGCATGGCGGCCAAGCTGAAGATCATGAGCCACCCGGAACGGCTGATCATGCTCTGCCGGATGGACGAGGGCGAAGCCTCGGTAACCGAACTGGTCAGCCTCTCGGGCCTGTCGCAATCGGCAGTGTCGCAGCACCTGGCCCTGCTGCGTGAAGAGGAGATCGTCTCGATCCGGGCAGAGGCGCAGACGCGTTACTATAGCCTGAAAGACCCGGTGGTGCGGGCCATCATCCACTCGCTCTGCGACATCTGCGTGGTGGCGGAGGCGTAACAAAAAACCCCGGACTGCTGGGCAGCCCGGGGTTCTGAATGGCTAAAGCCGTAAAGCTTAGGCCGGGATCGCGTTGAACGGCACGCCCTTGTCCGGGCGATAGTCCTGCGGCAGTCCCAGAATCTTCTCGGCAATGGTGTTCAGCAGGACTTCGTCCGAGCCACCGGCGATGCGGCCGGTTGGCGCATTGAGCCAGCTGGTGCCCCAGTCGGTCTTGACGAAGGCGTGCTCGTCAAAGGCCAGGCTTTCCGCCCCGCGCATGTCCATGGCCAGTTCCGACAGCTTCTGGCGGCTGCGCACGGCAACCAGCTTTTGCAGCGAACCTTCCGGACCCGGCTGCATCCCGGCCATCATCATGGCAAAGGCGCGGCGAGTGATCGAATCGAGTCCGGCGCGCATCGCGTGGTTGCGGGCAATGGCCGAACGGATGCGTCCGTCTTCGATTGCCGGCTTGCCGTTGAGGTCAGCCGACTTCGCCAGCTTGACGAATTCATCGAGGTGCGGACCGAAACCGCCGCTGTCGGTTGCGATGTAGCGCTCGATCATCAGCGTGTGCAGGGCCACGCCAAAGCCGCCGCCGATCGCGCCAAGGCGCTGGCTGTCTTCAACCCGCACGTCATCGAAGAACACTTCGTTGACGTGGCTGTCACCGCCGGCCAGCTTGATCGGACGCACTTCGACGCCCTTGGCCTTCATGTCGATCCAGAAGTAGGTCAGGCCCTTGTGCTTCTCGACGGTTGGGTCGCTGCGGGTGACGATCACGCCATAGTCGCAATACTGCGCCCACGAGGTCCAGATCTTCTGGCCGCTCATCTTCCAGCCATTGCCGTCCGGCTCAACCCGGGTACGCAGGGCCGCAAGGTCGGAACCGCCCGAGGGTTCGGAGAACAGCTGGCACCAGATTTCCTCGCCGCGCAGCGCCTTGACCACGCGCTCCTTCACCCAGGCCTTGTCTTCGCAATAGTGCATGATGATCGGAACCGGCATGCCCAGCGAGATGCCGAAGAACTGCACCGGCATGCCGTACTGCATTTCTTCCGCGTCAAAGGTGATCTTGTGCAGGTGGGTCAGGCCCTGCCCGCCGATTTCGACCGGCCAGTTGATCCCGCCGAAACCGGCGTCGTACTTGGCGGCCATATATTCACGGCCCAGGGCCAGGTCCTGCTCGACCGTGTTGCCGGCGCGCGCGTCGCGGCCGTACTTGGCAGCCATCGAATCGAGGAAAGTGCGCGCCTTGGCGCGATAGGCTTCAAGCTCGCTCATGCCTTTTCTCCGGTCAGTTCGTTCACCAGCACATCTTCCCAGAACAGCATGTTGCCGCCTTCGACGGCCAGGCTGCGGGTGCGGCGCATGTGGAGGTGGAGGCCCAGTTCCCAGGTCACCCCGATCCCGCCATGGATCTGGATGCAGTCACGGGCGTTGGTGTCATAGGCTTCGGTCGCGCTGATCCGCGCATCGGCAGCGGCCAGCAGGAACTCGTCGGTGCCTTCCTGCGCCGCAGCGTGGATGCAGTTCGCGCGGGCGATTTCGACCAGGCCGTACATTTCGGCAATGCGGTGCTTGATCGACTGGAACATCCCGATCGGCTGGCCAAAGGCCTTGCGCGTCACGGCATAGTCGCGGGCGACCTGCATCAGTACTTCGGCACCGCCGACCTGCTCGTGCGCAGTGACAACGGCCATGCGGGCCAGCACGTCCAGCGCCAGCTTGCGCGCCGCTTCGCCCGAAGCGATCACGGTGCCGGCCGTGCCATTGAAGGTCAGGTCGGCATAAAGGCGGCTGTTGTCATAGCTGTTCACCGCAGCGCGGCTGGCTCCGGCCAGTTCGGCCACGACCAGTGCGGGCTGACCATCGGCATTGGCCCAGACCACCGCCAGATCGGCCTTGAGGCCGCCGGCAACCGCAGGCTTGGTGCCATTGAGCTTGCCGCCGGAGAAGGTGACAGCGGGCGCGGGCGGCAGGGTGGCATTGCCCTCGGCAAAAGCGACGGAGCCGGTGGCTTCACCGCTGGCCAGCTTGGGCAGCCAGTTGGCGGCAAGGGCGCTATCGCTGCCCTGCAGCAGGGCCTGCGACAGGCCATAGCTGCTGGTCAGGAACGGTGCGCCCGAAGTGGCAGCGCCGCAGGCCTGGGCAACAAGGCCCAGCTCGATCAGGCCAAGGCCCAGTCCGCCATGCTCTTCCGGAATGGCCAGGGCGGTCCAGCCCTGCTCGACCGCCGTATCCCAGAACGGCTGGTCATGTTCACCGACCTGTTCCAGCAGCTTGAGCAGGCGGCCTTTGTCCATACGTGCATCGAGCACGCGGCGCGATTCGGTGGCGATGGCCTGCTGGCCTTCGTCGTAAAGTATCGACATCTGCATTCTCTCCTTGGCACCTTCTTAATCGTTCGATTAAAAAGGTGCAATCACCTGTACGAAAGGGCAAGTCATGACTCCTGATCCGCTGTTCGATTTCTCTGGAAAGGTTATCCTCGTCACCGGAGGATCACGCGGTTTGGGATACCGCATGGTAAAGGCCTTCGCCGAACGCGGCGCCGATGTGATCATCGCAAGCCGTAAGGTCGAGAACTGCGAAAAGGTGGCTGAAGAAGTCCGTGCGCTGGGCCGCAAGGCCATGGCCGTGGGTATGCACGCGGGCCGCTGGGCCGATTGCGACGCGCTGGTCGAACGGGCCTATGGCGAGTTTGGCCGGGTCGACGTGCTGGTCAACAATGCCGGCATGTCGCCTGCCTGCCCCAGCCATGAAGTAAGCGAAGCGTTGTTCGATTCCGTGCTCAACCTGAATTTCAAGGGGCCGTTCCGACTCGCCAGCCAGGTCGGTCATCGCATGGCCGAAGGCGCTGGCGGCGCGATCATCAATATCAGCTCGATTGCCTCGACTCGCTCTTCGCCGGGCGTGGTGCCCTATTCCGGGGCAAAGGCCGCGCTGAATGCCATGACTGCATCGCTGGCCCGCGAATATGCCCCCAAAGTGCGGGTCAACGCGATTGTCGCCGGTCCTTTCCTGACCGACATTGCCGAAGCGTGGGAAGCGGAAAAGCGCGAAAAGCAGCCCGTTGCGCTGGGCCGCCCGGGCCTGCCGGAAGAAATCGTGACGGCGGCCCTGATGCTCGCTTCGCCCGCTTCCAGCTATACCACGGGCGTCCTGCTGCCTGTGGACGGCGGTTCTGGCTGAACGAAATTCGGTCGCCGCGCTGTCCGGCGGTGCCATAATTCGCTTTTCCTATCGACTCGAAGCGCTAAACCCTTAAACA
>CAZLPK010000049.1:0-17447 GCA_964561375.1 uncultured Novosphingobium sp. | reverse complement strand
TTTTACGTGAGGCAACGACCGACCGTTCGGGAACATTCCTAGATGAGGCAACACGGCTGTTCGTCCAGATAGACGCCGACCGAAGGCAGCGAGCCGGAGTGGTTGCCGTCCCCGCCCGAAGCGACACCGCGCATGTAGATCACGTTGACGCCCGGCGTACCCGTACCCTGGAAAGTGACCGAGGGCAGCTGCTGGGCATAGTTGCTGAAGTTCGAGATGTTCAGCTGTTCCAGCTTTTGCGTGCCCAGCGCCTGGATCGAGATCGGCACGTTCTGCAGGCTTTCCGCGCGCTTTTGCGCAGTCACGACGATTTCGTTCGGATCGACTTCGCCCGGCGCGTCCTGCGCCATGGCCGGAGCCGCAATCAGGGCAGTGGTCGTGAGAAGCGCCGCGAAAGTGGCGCGGGCGGTGGCTTTGCGCATTGTGTCCCCCCTGGACGTCAGATTTGTGACAGTTACTGATTCCAGATCGCCCATGCGTCAAGCGCGCACTGCAAGGAATGTACGCAATCGGGACAGCGCGTGACAGATTTACAACGCCGGCGGCGCGTCCGGGTAATAATCAATCACATCGCCCAAGGCAGCACGCAGCGGGTCAAGGTAGTCCGAAAACGGCTTCCATGCCTCTGTTCCGTCGCGATAGATCGGCTGGCGGACCTGTTCCGAACTGGGCGTGCGCACGGCGCGTTCGGTCTGGTAGAAACTGAGGCAGGCCGGTTCAAACTCCACCCCGCAATAGTCCAGCAGGGCGCGCACTTCGGCTTCGGTATCGTCGACCATGCGTTCATAGACGACGCGGTGAACCGCAGCCGGCTGAACCCGGTCAAGGTGCGCCATCAAGCGCACATAATCGCGGTAATAGCGGCCCATATCCTCCAGACTGTAACTGAAGGCCTGCCCCTTGGCGAAGTGCTGCTTGAAGTTGGAGAAGCAGCAACCCAGCGGATGGCGCCGCGCATCGACGATTTTCGCATGGGGCAGGATCAGCCGGATATAGGGTACGTAGAGCCAGTTATTCGGCAGCTTGTCGATGAAGAACGGGCGGTCGGTCTTGCGCTGGATGCGGCTGCGGCGAAGAAACTCCTCGCCCTGCCGCGCCATCTGCTCCGCCGTCATGTCCGTCAGGTTCTGCGGAAAGCGTCCGTCCATCCGGGCCAGCGCCGGAATGTCGGGCAGCTCGGTCGTCCCTTCGATCAGCGAGTGGCTGGACAGGATCTGCTCCACCAGAGTCGATCCCGCGCGCGGCATGCCGAGGACAAAGATCGGGTCAGTCGCATCGCAACCCTGCCCGGCCCGCGCGGCAAAGAATTCCGGCGTGGCGATCTCGATCAACTGATCGACCAATTGCTCGATCTCGTTCGGATCATAGCCGATCTGCTTGCGGCGCAGTTCATTGCCCGACGCATAGTGAGCAAAGGACCCGGCCACTTCGCCGCGATCCTCCAGCGCCTTGCCCAGCGCGAAATCGAGGTGGAAGCGGTCCTCCACCGCCACTTCGCCACTGGCCCGCGCGTCCTGCATCGCGGCAATATCGGCATCGGTGAATTTCACCGTCTTGAGGTTGGCCAGGCTCCACCACGCCTCGCCCAGGGTGGGCATCAGTTTGATCGCCTTGCGATAGGCCGAGATCCCTTCATCCAGCCGCCCGACAGTCTTCAGCATATGGCCAAAGCTTAGCCACACGCGCGGTTGGTTGGGGGCTTGGGCCAGAACCTGCTCGTAAAGGGTGATCGCCCCTTCAAATTCGCCAATGCGGCCAAAGGCAGCGGCCTTCAGATTGGCATGGCCGGGATTGTCCGGCTCTTCCGCCAGCACCCGGTCCAGTTCGGCAATCGCCTCGTCCGGGCGGTGTTGGCGGTAGAGGATCAGCGCGAGGTTGGCCCGCGCTGCGGTGAAGGCGGGCGACAGCTCCAGCGCGCGGCGCAGCAACTTTTCGGAATCGCGAAACCGCCCGATCCGGCCCGCCACTTCGGCCAGCATCCGGATCGCGGAAACTTCGAACGGGTCTTCCTTCAGGTGGCTGCGCAGCAGGAATTCGGCGCGCGGAATGTCGCCATCGTTCATGGCCATGGCCGCTTCGATCAGGCGCGGGTGATATTGCCCGACGCGCGCAAGCCAGGATTGGTCGGAAAGGGTCCCCATGCCCTGTCCTAACCCGATTTGCGCCAACTGCGCCAGAGCAAGTCTGTATTGGCCTCGCCCTTCGATTGTGCTCAACTCTCTGCCAAGGGAGAGAGCCGATGCAAGCAGAGCGGCGACCGTTCGGAATCTGGACTGCCGCCGCATTGGTCGTTGGCTCGATGATCGGCGCGGGGATTTTCGTCCTGCCCGGGCAACTGGCCCCCTTCGGCTGGACCGGCATGGCGGCATGGATCGCGGCAGGCCTTGGCGCCATGGCGATTGCCATGGTCATTGCCGACCTGACCCGCGCCAAGCCACACGAACCGGGCCTGATCGCAATCTGCGGCGCAGTGCTGGGCCCCATGGCCGGGGTACTGCTCGGCTGGTCATACTGGGTCAGCCTGTGGTGCTCGACCGCCGTGGTGGCGACGACGGCGGCCAGCTACCTCTCGACCCTGTGGACACCGCTTGGCACCAGTCCGCTGCGGCTTGCCATGGGCGGCGTGGTGATTGTCGGCCTGCTGACCCTGCTCAACCTGCGCGGGGCGCGGGCCGCCGGGCAGTTTCAGGTGGTGACGACCGTGCTCAAGCTGATCCCGCTGGTCGCCGTTGTCGCCATCCTGATCACGCTGTTAGGCGCAGGTGGCGGCGAATTTTCCCGGCACGCGCACAAGCCCTTTACCGGGTCGGACCTGACCCCCGCCCTGACCCTCGCCTTCTACGCCATTCTCAGTTTCGAAACGGCCAGCATGGTGACGGAGCGGGTGCAGGACCCGGCCCGCAATGTCGTGCGGGCCACCCTGATTGGACTGGCGGCGACGACCTTGCTCTACATCGTGGTCTGCATGGGGATCGTGCTGACCCTGCCCGCTGAAGAACTGACCACATCGCCTGCGCCCCTCTCGCTGTTTGTCGAACGGTTCTGGGGCAACGAGGCCGGTGTGTTCATTGCCCTGCTCGCCGCCGTAGCCGGGATTGGCTACGTCAACAGCGCGGTCCTGTTGCAGGGCGAACTGCCGCTGACTGCGGTGCGCGGCGGGATGATGCCGGGCTGGGCCGCGCCGACCAACCGGTATGACGTTGCGGTACGGCCCATGGTGCTGGGCAGCGTCCTGTCCGCCGTGCTGATGATCGGCAGCGCCACCGGAATTGGCGCGCATCTGCTGGACTTCATGCTGCGCCTGACCACGGCTGCGGCGATCTGGATCTATATCGGCGTGGCCCTGTCCGCGCTGCTGCTGCGCCGCGCCCGCACGTGGGCCGGGATCAGCATTCTGTTCTCGCTCTGGGTGCTGTACGGCACGGGGATCGAAGCGGGCGGCCTGGGGATCGTGCTGATCCTCCTCGGCCTCCCGCTCTATTACGCAACGCGGCGGTTCAGCTCCGCAGCAGCTTCCGGATAAAGGGCCGGTCGGCCAGGATCGCGTGCGCCGCATTGTGGCCCGGCGCACCGGTCACGCCGCCGCCGGGATGGGTGCCCGCACCGCACATGTAGAGGCCCTTGATCGGCCCGCGATAGTCACCGTGCCCCAGCACCGGACGCGCGGCCCACAGTTGGTCGATCCCCATGGTGCCGTGCATGATGTCCCCGCCGATCAGGCCGAACTTGCGTTCCAGATCGAGCGGCGAATGGATCTGCCGGGCAATCACACTGGCCTTGAAGTTGGGCGCATGGTCATTGACCGTATCGATGATCAGATCGGCCACGCTGTCGCGGTGCTGGTCCCAGTCCACCTTGGGATCGAACTGCTGGCAGAACAGCGAGGCGACATGGCATCCCGGCGGGGCCAGGCTATCGTCCACCGTGCTGGGGATCGTGATTTCGACAATCGGCTTCTTCGACCAGCCATGCTGCTGCGCATCGATGAAGGCCTGATCCATGTAGTCCATGCCCGGCGCAATGATGATCCCGGCGGTGTGATGTTCTGCCTGTGCCTTGCCCGGCAGGACGGTGAAGTCCGGCAGTTCCGACAGGGCCACGTTCATGCGGAAAGTGCCGGAACAGGTCTTGTAGCCCTTGATCCGGCGCTTGAAGTCATCGTCCAGATCGCTCTGATCGACCAGCTGGCGATAGAGCAGCGCCGGTCCGGCATTGGAGGCAACGATTGCAGCCGCTATTTCCTCGCCGCTTTCCAGCTTTACGCCGCGCACCTTGCCGCCATCGACCAGCACCTGCGCGACCGGAGCCTCAAGGCTGATTTCCACCCCGGCATCCTGACAGGCGCGGGCCATGGCCTGGGTAATCGCGCCCATGCCGCCGATTGCATGGCCCCATGCGCCCAGCTTGCCGTTCACTTCTCCGAACACGTGGTGCAGCAGGACATAGGCCGAACCCGGCGTCGAAACCCCGGCGAAATTGCCAACCACCGCGTCAAAGGCAAAGGCGGTCTTCACATAGTCATGCTCAAACCAGCCATCGAGGAAATCGCGGGCCGACTTGGTGAAGATGTCGAGCAGGTCGCGCTGCACCGACAGGTCCATCTGCGCCATCGGCCAGCCCTGCTTGGCAGCAGCAATCAGTGAGGACAGCCCGCCGCCAACATTGGGCGGAATCTGCAGCGACAGATCGCGCAGCACTCCCGCGACCTTTTCCAGCGCCGCATCGTAATGTGGATAGGCGGCAGCATCGGCCTTGGAAAAGCGGGCGAACTCTGCCTCGGTCCGGCCCGGCCCGCCGCCCAGTTTCACATAGTCGTTGGCGAAGGGGAAAAAGTTGGAAACCTGCCGCTCAACCACGCGGTAGCCGTAATCGTGGAGGCGCATGTCCTCGATCACTTTGGGCCGCAGCAGGCTGACGGTGTAGCTGGCAGTGGAATTGCGGAAGCCAGGATGAAATTCCTCGGTCACGGCCGCCCCGCCCACGATGTCGCGGCGTTCCAGCACGCGCACGCGCATTCCCGCCTTGGCCAGATAGAAGGCGCAGGTCAGGCCGTTGTGCCCGCCCCCGATGATGATCGCGTCATAGGTCTTGGTCATGATCTTTCCGATTTGTCAGGGGGTCACTTGCGGCTCCAGCCCGGCGCGGGCTGGAACGGCTGACGGGCTTCGGGGATAAGCGCGCGGATCTTTTTCGCGAAGGAACGCAGGCAGACCTCGCTCTTGCCGATCGGGCCGGTGCCATAGGTGCGGCTTTGCATCCCCTGCTGAACGCGGGAAATCAGCCAGGTATCCTCGGCATTGACCACGCGGTTGATCCGCCAGTTGGCATAGCGCACCAGCTTCATCTCGCGGCGGTGATCCGGCAGGCAATAGGCCACTTCGCGCAGCAGGCATTCGGTGGGCGAGATGGGTAGCCACTGCATGAAATCGATCTGGTCGGCATAGATGTCGAACGCCATGTTCGGCCACAGCTTGTAATAGAGCCAGCGGCCATGCGCCGCTTCCGGCAAGTGTTCGACGCGCGGCATATGGGTGCGATAGAACTTCTCCCAGAAGTTCTGTTTTTCGCCCTTCACCACATCGCCATAAAGGCGGTCGGCCCAGCCGTGCGCCTCAATCCGATAGGTCTTGCCCACCAGCCGCGACAGCCCGTCATGGGCGACCGGGATGTGCAGGTTATCGGAATAATTGTCGCCCACGTTCTTCCAGTTCACCGCGCGCGGGCGATAGCGAATGTCGCCCATCGGGCGCATTTCCTCGAACCGGTACTGGGCCACCTCGTCCTCGAACGGAGCCATCATTTCCGCCACGCTGGGGAAGCCGGCATCGACCAAGCGGACGAAGATGAAGCCGTGCCAGATTTCCAGATCGACCGGGACCAGCCCGTTCTCTTCCAGCTTCAGCGTCGGATATTCCGACTTCATCGGCACGCCGGACAGGCGGCCATCCGTCTCGAACGTCCAGGCGTGATAGGGGCAGACCAGCTTCTTCGCGCAGCCAGCCGGGCCTTCGACCAGACGCATCGCGCGGTGGCGGCAGACATTGGTGAAAGCGCGAACCTGACCATCATCGCCGCGAATGACGATCACGCTTTCGCCCAGGTAATCGATAGTGCGGTAATCGCCGGGTTCAGCCACTTCACTGACGTGGCAGACGATCTGCCAGCTGGGGCGGATCACCCGCTCCATCTCAAGATCAAAGAATTCGCGGTCGTGATAGATCCAGCCCGGCAGGCTGAAATCGGCATCGGGATCAGCCGCCTCGCTCGCGATTTCGGCAAAGGCGTGGTCGAGCTTGGTCATGGCTACACGAATCCTTGATCGGCTTGTTGAACGATCGTATAACAATGCACAGAGCCTTCGACAAGCTCAGGCGGAGCGGGGTTGGTTCATGCCTTGGCGGTGCTTCACGCCCCGCTCAGGCTGAGCCTGTCGAAGCCGAAGGACCAAAGCCACGTGACCACCAAAGCAACCTACCGCCGCGAGGACCCCGACGCCCGCCGTGCCAGCCTGATCGAGGCCTGCGCCCGCGTGCTGGCGCGCGAAGGCGTGGCCGGGGCCAGCGTGCGCGCGATTGCGCTGGAGGGCGGCGTTTCGCCCGGTCTGATCGGACATTACTTTGGCGGGGTCGATGCGCTGATCGCTTCGACCTATGCCCAGGTCGAAGCGCGCGTCGCCACTGCGCTGGACGAAGCGGTGGCCGCAGCCGGACCTGATCCGCGCGCGCGCCTTGATGCCTATGTCAGCGCCAGCCTGCTCCCGCCGATTGCCGACAGCGACCTGCTCTCCACCTGGATCGCGTTCTGGAGTCTGGTTCGCGCCCGGCCCGAAATCGCCGCGCTGCATGACGAGCAATATGGCCGGTTCCGCGCCGACCTTGAAAAGCTGCTCACGGAAAATGGCGTGAAGCAGGCCGCTCTGCGCCAGACGGCCATTGCCATCACCGCGCTGGTTGACGGGCTATGGCTGGAGCTGTGCCTTTCTCCCGAAACCTTTGCCGAAGGCGAGGCCGCCGCGATTGCCCGCAGCGGCCTTTCCGCCCTTATTTCGACAGTTCGCTGAACAGGATCGTGTAATAGTTCAGCCCCGGACGGATGTTCGACAGGCGCACCCGTTCGTTCAGGCCATGGGCGAAATCTTCGGAGTCCTTGCTGAACGTCGCGCTGGCGGCATAGCTGGGCACGCCCAGTGCCCGGTACCACATCGAATCCGTCGCGCCAGAGGACTGGCTGGGGAAGACGGGAACGCCGGGATAGACACGGCCCATCGCCTTTTCGACCGCGCCGACCAGATCCGCCCGCATCGGCGATGCCGGGGACATGGTGGTTTCGCCGCCCGAAACGTCTGTGATGGTCACTTCATTGCCCGCCACGCGGGCCAGTTCGTCGCGGATTTCCTGGCGCGTGTGGCCGGGGAAGACGCGGCAGTTGATATTAGCCGTCACCCGCTGCGGCAGCGCGTTCTGGGCATGGCCGCCGTGGATCATGGTCGGTACGCAGGTCGTCCCGACCTTGCCGACATAGGCCGGATTGGCGCGGAGCGTGGCCAGCGCCGCTTCGTCTGCCGGGTTGGCGGCAAAGGCGCGCATGGCGGCGGCCAGGTTGGGATCGGTTTCAAACCGCGCGGCGTTTTCGAAATAGGCCTTGGTGATCGGATTCTGCTCGGCCTTGAAACGATAGGCCCCGATCTTTTCCAGCGCCTGCGACATCTGCACGATCGCATTGACCGGGCGCGGAGCGGAACTGTGCCCGCCCGGGTTGGTCACTTCGACCTGATAGTCGACATAGGTCTTTTCCGCCCCCTGCCAGGTCCAGTAGAGCGGCTTGGCAGTCGCCTCGTCCAGCGTGCCGCCGCCACCGTCGATATTGATGACCAGTTCCGCATTCTTCAGCCGCTCGGCAATGATCCGGCTGGTCTTCATCGTGGTTTCTTCATCGCCCGAGAATTGCAGCACGATGGTCCGCTTGGGCTTGTAGCCCTGACGGCGCAGTTCGATCAGGGTCGAAGTGGCCATGGCAGCATCGAACTTCATGTCGCTTGCCCCCCGGCCATAGAGGATGCCGTCCTCCACCACCGGGGTGAAGGGATCGCGGGTCCAGTCCTTGGGGTCGGCCTCAACCACGTCCATGTGGCCGGAAATGACCAGCGGCTTCAAGCTGGGATCGCTGCCCTGCCAGGTGGCGATCATGTAGGCCGTGTCGTCAACCGGCACGATTTCGACATCTGCGGCCTGCCAGCCACCGGCGACGAGGGCTTGCTTCACCACTTCCAGCGCCTTCCCGGTTTCGTTGTTTTCCCCGCGTACCGAGCGCAGCGCGATCAGCCGCTTGGACAGGTCCAGCGCCTGCGCCTCTGCCACCGGATAGCTCTTGAGCGCAGGCTTGGCAGCGCGCGCATGAAGCTGGGGAACGGCAAGGGCAGTCGTGGCGGCAAGGCCAAGCAGCAGGGCAGTGTTACGCATCGGCGAATCTCCTTTGCGAGCTGTCTAGACCATCTTGGCCCGCAAGGGCGAGTGCGCAACTGACCCGCGCAAATCGGCCCAATCGCAGACGTATTCAGCCCCAAACCCCGCTTTTGCGGGGCCTGCCGTACTGGCGCCCCCGACTGGCCACTGCTAACCCAAGGCTCTCCACCAGTGCGAGAGGATGGGCGAAAGATGAGCTTTACTGCAGACCGCCTGCTGCTGTTCGGCGCGACCGGCGATCTGTCGCAGCGTATGTTGCTGCCCTCGCTTTGCGCGCTCCACGCCGACAAGCTGGTGGCCGAAGACCTGCGCATCGTCGGCACGGCGCGGCAACAGATGGACGACGCCAGCTTTCGCAATTTCGCGCGCGAGGCACTGGAAAAGTTCATGCCGGCTGACCGCCGCGGCGGCATGGCGACCTTCCTCAACCGCCTGACCTACCAGACGCTCGATGCGACCGACATGGCCGGTTATGATGCCTTGGCCGGCAAGGTCGGCACGCCCAACCACGGCCTTGCGATCTTCCTGTCCACCGCACCCAACCTGTTTGAGCCGACCATTGCCGGGCTGAGCGCAGGCGGCCTGACGGGTGAGAATGTGCGGATCGGGATGGAAAAACCGCTCGGCACCTGTCTGGAATCGAGCCGCGAAATCAACGATGCCGTGGCCCGCGCCTTTCCCGAGGACCGGACCTTCCGCATCGACCACTATCTGGGTAAGGAAACGGTCCAGAACCTCCTTGCCCTGCGCTTTGCCAACATTCTCTTCGAACCGCTGTGGAACGCAGCTCATATCGACCACGTTCAGATTACCGTGGCCGAGACTGTCGGGCTGGAAGGGCGGATCAGCTTTTATGATGGCGCGGGGGCGCTGCGCGACATGGTGCAGAACCATATGCTGCAACTGCTCGCCCTGGTCGCGATGGAGCCACCAGCGAACTATGATGCCACCGCGATCCGCGACGAAAAGGTGAAGGTGCTCCGCGCCCTGCGCCTGGTCGCGCCGGGTGAAACCGTCACCGGCCAGTACCGCGCCGGAGCGATCGAAGGTCTGCCCGTCCCCGGCTATGACGAGGAACTGGGCCAAAGCAGCGACACCGAAACCTTCGTCGCGATCAAGGCGCATCTGGACAACTGGCGCTGGAAGGGCGTGCCGTTCTACCTGCGCACCGGCAAGCGCCTGCCCGAACGCAAGACCGAGATTGTCGTCCAGTTCCGCCACGTGCCGCACTCGATCTTTGCCGGAAAGGGCGCGCTGACCACGCCGAACCGGCTGGTGATCGGTATCCAGCCGGAAGAAAACATCACCCTGTCGCTGATGGCCAAGGTGCCGGGGCTGGACCGCGAAGGCATCCGCCTGCGCGAAGTGCCGCTGGACATCGCCATGGCCGATGCCTTTGCCGGCCCCAACAAGCGCATTGCCTATGAACGCCTGCTGCTCGACCTGATCGAAGGCGACCAGACCCTGTTCGTCCGCCGCGACGAGGTAGAGGCGCAGTGGGACTGGATCGACGCAATCCGCGCTGGCTGGGCCACTCATAGCGTGCGTCCAGAGCACTACACCGCCGGATCGTGGGGACCAAGTTCGGCCATTGCGCTGACCGAGCGCGACGGGGTCCACTGGCATGAGTAGGCTGCACCCCGCGATCGAGCGCGTCACCGCGCGGATCATCGACCGTTCAAAAGACAGCCGCCGCCGCTATCTCGACCTGATAGAGCGCGAGGCAGAACGTTTTCCGAACCGCAATGCCCTGTCCTGCTCCAACCTCGCTCACGGCTTTGCCGCCGCGCTGGAAGACAAGGGCACGATCAAGAGCGGGCGCGGCCCGAACCTCGCCATCGTCACTGCCTACAACGACATGCTTTCGGCGCATCAGCCCTATGGCCGCTATCCCGAAGCGATGAAGCTTTACGCCCGCGAAGTCGGTGCAACGGCGCAGGTTGCAGGCGGCGTTCCGGCCATGTGCGACGGCGTCACGCAAGGGCAGGACGGGATGGAACTGTCGCTGTTCAGCCGCGACGTGATTGCCCTGTCCACCACCGTCGCGATGAGCCACGCGATGTTTGACGGCATGGCCCTGTTGGGGGTTTGCGACAAGATCGTGCCGGGGCTGGTGATCGGCGCGCTGCGTTTTGGCTATCTGCCCGCGATCTTCGTACCGGGCGGGCCGATGCCATCGGGCCTGGCCAACAAGGACAAGCAAAAGGTCCGCCAGCTCTATGCCGAGGGCAAGGCCAGCCGCGCCGACCTGCTGGAAAGCGAAAGCGCCAGCTATCACTCGCCCGGCACCTGCACTTTCTATGGCACAGCCAATTCGAACCAGATGATGATGGAGCTGATGGGCCTGCACGTTCCGGGTGCGGCTTTCGTTCCGCCCAATACGCCGCTGCGTTCCGCCCTGACCCGCAAGGCCGTGCACCGGCTGGCCGCGATTGGCCGCGAAGGCAGCGACTATCGCCCGATGGGCCGGGTCGTGGATGAAAAGGCGATTGTGAATGCCTGCGTCGGCCTGCTCGCCACGGGCGGATCGACCAACCACGCGATCCACTTGCCCGCCATGGCCCGCGCGGCGGGGATCGTGCTCGACTGGCAGGATCTGGACGAACTCTCTGCCGCCGTGCCGCTGATCGCGCGGGTCTATCCCAATGGCGCGGCAGACGTGAACCACTTCCACGCGGCGGGCGGGATTGGCTTTGTCGCACGCGAATTGCTGAATGCCGGGCTGATCCACGGCGATGTCGTGACCGTGGCCGAAGGCGGAATGCGCGCCTATGCGCAGGAGCCGGTGCTGAACGGCGAAGAACTGATCTGGCGGCCTTCGCCTGCGCAGAGCGGTGATCCGGAAATTCTGGCTCCGGCCTCTACCCCGTTCCAGCCCGATGGCGGGATGCGGCTGGTCACCGGCAATCTCGGCCGCGCCACGTTCAAGACCAGCGCGGTCGACCGCGAGCGCTGGACCATCGAGGCCCCGGCCCGCGTGTTTGACAGCCAGGACGCCGTGCAGGCCGCGTTCAAGGCAGGCGAACTCGACCGCGATGTGATCGTCGTCGTCCGCTTTCAGGGACCGCGCGCCAACGGAATGCCGGAACTGCACAAGCTGACCCCGCCGCTGGGGGTGTTGCAGGACAAGGGCTTCAAGGTCGCGCTGGTCACGGATGGGCGGATGAGCGGCGCGAGCGGCACGGTTCCTGCTGCGATCCACCTGACGCCCGAGGCATTGGGGGGCAGTCCGCTGGCCCTGGTGCAGGACGGCGACGTGATCCGGCTCTGCGCCCATGAAGGCACGCTGGAGGTGCTGGCCGATCTCTCCACCCGCCAGCCCGCCCCGGCCCCGCAGGTTGAAATGGGCATGGGCCGCGAACTGTTTGCCATGATGCGCCGCCATGCCGATGGCGCGGAACAGGGCGGTTCGGCCATGCTGGCAGAGGCAGGACTGTGAGTGCCAGCATCATCGCAGTCGATATTGGCGGCACCCATGCCCGCTTTGCTCTGGCCGAAATTACCCATCCCCAGCCCGGCCTGTTCGGCGCGGCGGCTGCCTTTGCCAAGGAACACCTGTCATGAGCCCCGTCGAAAAGATCATGCGCATGGCGCCGGTCATTCCGGTCCTGACCATCGAAGACGTCGCCCAGGCAGCCCCGATTGCCGAGGCCCTGGTAAAGGGCGGCCTGCCCGTGCTGGAAGTGACCCTGCGCACCTCGACCGCGCTGGAAGTGATCCGCGAGATGAAGCAGGTTCCCGGCGCGATTGTCGGCGCTGGCACGGTGCTGAACGAACACGCACTGGAAGATGCTCTGGCCGCCGGCAGCGAGTTCATCGTCTCGCCCGGCTTTACCGAAAGCCTCGCCAAGGCGGCGATTGCCTCGGGCACGGCCTTCCTGCCCGGCACGGCCACTGCGTCAGACATCATGCGCGGGCTGGATCTGGGGCTGGACCGTTTCAAGTTCTTCCCCGCCGTCGCCAATGGCGGCATCCCGGCGCTGAAGGCGATTGCCGCGCCGTTTGGCATGGTCAAGTTCTGCCCGACCGGCGGGATTACCGCCGCGACCGCGCCGGACTGGCTGGCACTCGACTATGTGCTGTGCTGCGGCGGATCATGGATCGTCCCCAGCGGCACGCCCGATCTGGCCGCAATCGAAGCGGCGGCACGGGCTGCGGCGACCCTGGCCCCATAGCTGCGGATCACTATGACGCTTGCCAACCTGTTCGGCGCCCACGGTTAGCGGCGGCGCCACTCCGCCACGCGCGGACCGTGGTCAAGGAAGCTGACCAGCACGTCGGCCAGACGCAGCCCGGCCCGCGCCCGCAAGGCGCGCCACGGCGAATGGTCCGCTGCTTCGGGCGCACTCGCCCCTTCGCGCAGGGGTTCCAGCAGGCGCGCGGTAAAGGCCGTGATCAGTGCGGGGTCGCGGATCGTCGCGACATATTCCGCATTGGCGCGGTGGCTGACGAAATCGAAGTTGGACGATCCCACCACCAGCGCCTCGCCATCGACCAGCATGGCCTTGGCATGGGTCATCATCGGGGTCAGGCGGATATCCAGACCGGATTTGCGCGCCACGCCCATCAGGTAATCGCGGATCACCGGCTTGTTGTTGGGGCGCGGGGTATAGAGCCGCACCGGCAAGCCGCGCGCAGCGACGGCGGCAAGCGCGTCGACAAAAGGAAAGGTCGGATAGGCGCTGACCACTTCGATCGACTGGCGCGCATTGGCGATCAGATTCAGGATCGGTTCGAACCCGGCCTCGTTCGCGCTACCATCCAGGCTGAGCAGGTCAAAGCCGTTCACTGCCCCGCAGCTGGTCGCGGTTTGCCCGCTCCAGTCCCGATCGAATTCGGCCGCCAGCCAGTCCGCCACCTGCGGACATTCGATCCACACCATCATGTCGTGCCAGGCAAAGTTGTGATCGGAAAAGTTGATCCCGCCGATCCACGCGGCATTGTCGATCACCAGCAGCTTCTTGTGATTGCGCGTCGCATAGCGCAGCGGATTGCGGCCCACCGGATTGGTGATCCGCAGGCCCGCGCCACTGGCGATCATGGCATCGAACAGGTCCCAGGTCGCGGTCGCTTCGGCATGAAGGGTGCGGTCGCGCGACAGGGCCAGGAAGGTGTCGTTGACCACGTGACGGGTATAATCATCCACCAGCACGCGCCGTTCGCGCGCCGGGCTGGCAATCACCGCCCCGGCCACGGCGGAACCGGCGGCATCGCCTTCAAAGGTCATGGCCTGGATCAGCACACGGTCCCGCGCGGATGCAATGTCTGCGCTGGCCCGCGCCCAGAATTCCTCTGAGCCGACCGTCAGTTCAACTTTAGCTGTTGTGCCCCGTTCCATGCCGGGCGCTTGCCAGCAGCAAGGGCGCTAGACAAGCGAAAGGTCGGCGCGGACAGGCGATGTTGCCTGCCCACGCCGCCTGATCAGGCCGCGTCTTAACGCGGCGCCATGCGGATCGCGCCGTCGAGGCGGATGCACTGGGCGTTGAAGTAAGAGTTGCGGACCAGTTCCAGCGCGAGGCTGCCGAACTCTTCCGGCTTGCCGAGACGCTTGGGGAACGGGACCGAAGCGGCCAGGCTGTCCAGAACCTGCTGCTTGGCGCCCAGCATCAGCGGGGTGGCAAAGATGCCCGGCATGATCGAATTGACGCGGATGCCCACGTCGGAAAGGTCGCGCGCCATCGGCAGGACCAGACCATTTACGCCAGCCTTTGCCGAACCATAGATTACCTGGCCGATCTGGCCGTCCTGTGCCGCAACCGAAGCGGTCAGGGTGATGCAGCCGCGTTCGCCGTCTTCCAGCGGCTCCAGCGTGGCCATGCCTTCTGCCGAAAGCGAAGCGATGCGATAGCTGGCGACCAGAATGCCCTGCACGCCATATTCATAGTCTTCAGTCGGCAGGCGCTTCAGCTTGCCGGCTTCCTTGTCAAAGGCCAGCGTCTTGCCGCGGCGGCTGGTCATCGCGCAGTGCACGCAGATGCGTTCCTGACCATGAGCGGCGCGGGCCTTGGCAAAACCGGCCACGACCGATTCCTCGCTGGTGATGTCCACCTTGCAGAAAATGCCCCCGATGGCCTTGGCGACTTCCTCGCCCTTTTCCTCGTTAACGTCGAAAATGGCGACTTTCACACCAGCGGCGGCAAGCGCCTCTGCCGTGGCCCGTCCCAGGCCGGATGCACCACCGGTAACTACTGCAGCAGTCGATGAATCAATCCGCATTTGACTCTCCTTTTAATCGCGCGATTAATGCCCTGCGATTGCCGGGGGGGCAAGGGAGGATTGGATGTCGCACAACGTTGATGTGTTTTGGTCGTTTCGCAGCCCGTATTCGTACATTGTGGTGCCGAAGCTGATCGAGCTGGAGAATGAATGGGACGCCGTGGTGAATGTCAGGCCGGTCCTGCCGATTGCCGTGCGCCAGCCGGATTTCTTTGCCAATGCAGATCCGCTGTGGACCACCTACCTGATGCGGGACTGCGTGCGCAGCGCCGAATTCGCCGGAATGCCGCTGCGCTGGCCGCGCCCCGATCCGGTCGTGATGGACTTTGCCACAAGGACCTATCCCAAGGAGCAGCCGCATATTCACCGCCTGACCCGCCTTGGCGTGCTGGCAGCGGAACGTGGCAAGGGCTTGCCCGTACTGCGCGCGGTCAGCCACCTGATCTGGTCAGGCGAAACGGATGGCTGGCACGAAGGCGACCACCTGGCCCGCGCCTTTGCCCAGGCGGGCTGCGATCTGGCGGAGATGGACGCGGTGCAAGAAGCCGAGGCCGACCGTCTGGACGAAGTCATCAAGCAGAACGAGGCCGACCAGCGCGCGGGCGGCCATTACGGGGTGCCGCTGATGGTCTATGATGGCGAGCCGTTCTTTGGGCAGGACCGCTATGACCAGCTGGTCTGGCGAATGCAGCAGAAGGGCATGGCGGCGCGTTAAGTCCGACGCTTCGGCGCCCTGGTAAAGCTCCACCCTTCCGGCATGGCCCGCGCCACCAGTCCGCCGATCGAGGCCGGCTGGCGGGCCAGCAGACTGTCAAACAGCCGCGCCACGGCAGAGCCGCGCGGGGCCTCGCCATCCAGTTCGGTGACCAGCCGGGTCAGGACCCGCAAGGCAATCGCACGGGGCGCCTGCGGGCGGTAGATATAGCCCATCGGTCCCTTGCTGACCGCTTCGGACCATTCCCGCGCCGCCGCCCAATCTAGCGCGGCATCGGCATCAGCCAGATTCGCCGCACTTTGCGAAAGAGCCGGAACGTCGAGCCAGTCTGCCCCGGCAAGCGCCTTCCTGATCCGGACGCGGTCAAAGCGATCATCTTCGTTCGACGGGTCCATCGCCGGAGAAAGGCCCGCCGCCTGAACGATCCCAACCAGCTCGCTGCGCCGCCAGCCCAGCAAGGGCCGCACCACCGGCAAGCGCGTCTGCGGGATCAGACCCCGCGCCCGAACGCCGGAAAGGCCCGCCACGCCGCTGCCCCGGTTAAGGCGCAAGAGCAGCGTTTCGGCCTGATCGTCAGCGTGGTGGGCGGTGGCCAAAGCCTCCAGCCCGGCGCGCTCCATCCACCCGGCCAGCGCAGCATAGCGCGCGGCGCGGGCCTGCGACTGAACGTTGCCCGCCGCCACTTCCACTTTCAACGTCTGGTGCGGCACGCCCAGTTCGGCACAGGTCGCAGCAACCATGGCCGCTTCATCGGCGCTTTCCCGGCGCAGGCCGTGATCGACCGTCGCCGCTTCAACCTGTCCGGGCGAGGCGGCATGGGCAAGCAGCAACAGCGCCATGCTGTCAGGCCCGCCCGAAACGGCGACGCCCAGCCGCCCTTTCCCGCTCCACAAAGGAGCAAGATCGGTAGCGAACCGGGCGGTCAGTTCCGGATCAGGCAGCGCCAAGGCCGCAGGCCCACACTCAGGTCAGGCCGGGCACTTCAGGCCGCGCTTGGTCGCATCGTACTGCGACTTGAGCCGACCCGCCGCATCCTTGGCAAATTCGCGCTCGAACTGATCGAGTGCGACGCAGGCGCGGTTGGTGTCTTTCAACCGGCGCATCGATTCCGCCAGCATCAGGACGCTGTCGCCAGCGCGCTCACCCTTGGGGTTGGCCTTGTAGTTCTGCAGGAACCAGCTGGCGGCTTCGCGCGGATTGCCATCGTCCAGATAGGCGCGGCCCAGCAGGTTGCGGGCAAAGCTGCCACGCGAATGCTTGGGATACTTGTTCAGGAACAGCTTCAGCTGCTGCTGCGCCTCGGGATAGAATTTCGCATCCCACAGGCGGTAGCCATAGGAATATTCGTCATCGCCCGGGTCCTGGGTCTGCGGCTTTTCAATCGCGCGGACCGCAGCAACGCGCTGCGCCGAGAGATCGACCGGCTTGGCCGCGGGCTTGGCTGCCGGAACAGCCGCAGGCTTGGCCGCAGCGGGAGCCGCTGCCGATGCACCGCCGGTCATTGCGGCAAGATTGCTGCTTGCCGCCGCGCCGACTGCCACTTCGCCGCCAGCAGCCTTGCCGCCTTCCAGCGTGACAAGGCGGGCCTCAAGCTGATCCATGCGGTTGCGGCCTTCCTCAACCTGCGCGGTGAGGCGGGCAAGCTGGCCTTCCAGCGAGTCCATGCGGGTCAGCATGTCGGCGGCAGGATTGCTGGCCGGGGTGCCTGCCGGAGCCGTGCCGCTCTGGCTTGGCTGGATCTGCGGAAAGAACTTGGCGTCACCGCCCGGGAATACCACGCGCTGCAAAGCCGAGACTTCGGATTCAACCTTGCGAACCCGTGTTTCCAGACTGACATCACCCGCAGTCTGGGCCAGGGCCGGAGTGGCAATGATCAAAGCCAGGCAGGCGACCAGCGGCTTGTTCTGGATAAATCGCTTCATCTTGTTAGTCCGTCCGATGCTAGATGCGCGGTCATGGGCCAGTCCGGCAGAACTGGTGATGAACCGTTGCCACGATCTAGCCGCCCCGGAATGGCCCTGTCGAGAAGCCGGAAAAAGCTATCCTCAACCTAG
>CAZLPK010000048.1:0-17472 GCA_964561375.1 uncultured Novosphingobium sp. | reverse complement strand
GCACGGGCTTCACGCACCCAGCAGCGAATTTCCAGACATCAAGTTACACCACCAATTAAGCAGGTCTATTATGTGTAAGACATGTCGAGCCTGCTCTACTTGCTGTCGGACAGTTCGCGCCTGCTGCGCCGCGCGTTCGATGCACGGGTTCGGGCCCTTGGCATGACGAGCCCTCAGGCGCGGCTTTTGCTGATCCTACACGTCACCGAAGGCGAAAATCAGGGCTATTATGCCGAACGGCTGGAGGTCGAGCCGATCTCGCTCACGCGCATGATCGACCGGATGGAAGAGGCAGAGCTGATCGAGCGTCGCCGCGATCCGGCAGACCGCCGGGCCTGGCTCTTGTACCTGACCGACCGCAGCCGGCAGGTGATCGATCAGGTAAGCGCCTGCCTGACCGAACTGGAACACGAAATGCTGACCGGACTGGACGAAGCGCAGCAAACTGCCCTCGCCCAGATGCTGGAAGCCATCCGCGAAAACTTTGCAACCACCCGACCGATTTCCGAGGTAGCCCATGGCTGAAGCAGATCCGAACCTCGCCGATAGCACCCTGTCCGATCACGAACCGGCAAGGTCTGGACGCAACTGGCGCAAGTTGGGACTCATGGTCTCCCTGCCGATCCTGTTGCTGATCGGGGGCGCGCTCTATTGGTACAGCCTGCAGGGTCAGGTCACTACCGACAACGCCTATGTCCATCTCGACAAGGTTTCAGTCAGCGCCCAGGTTGGTGGTCAGATCGTTGAAGTGATGGTCAAGGAAAACCAGCACGTGAAGGCGGGGCAGCTGCTGTTCCGGATCGATCCTGAACCGTTCCAGTTGCAGATCGCCCAAGCCGACGCAGCCATCGCCAATGCGCAGGCAAGCGAAATTGCCGCCGCCAACGACAGCGCGCTTTCCGGCGCGGATATTTCGGCGGCGCGGGAAAGCATCGCCTTTGCCCGGACCAACCTCGTCCGGCAGGAAGCGCTGTGGAAGAAGGGCTTTACCACCAAGGCTGCCTATGATGCTGCCCAGCATCAGGTGACCATGGCACAGGAGCAACTGCGCCTGGCCGAAGCCAAGCGCGACGAAGCGGCGGCCAAGCTCGCTTCGGGCCAGCAGCTTCCCGGCGTCTATCCGCAGGTTGCCAGCGCCGTGGCCCAGCGCCGCGTGGCCGAACTGAACCTGCGCCGCACCGAAGTGCGCGCGCCCGCTTCCGGCATTGTCGGTCAGGCGGACCGGCTGCAGATTGGTCAGGACATCATTTCCGGCGTGCCGGTACTGACGCTGGTGGCCGATGGCACCGCCTATGTCGAAGCGAACTTCAAGGAAACCGATCTGACCGACATGCGCATCGGTCAGCCCGCGCGGGTCCATTTTGACGCCTACCCGGGCCTGACCCTGAAGGGTCACGTCAGTTCGCTGGGCGCAGGCACGGGCAGCGAGTTTTCCGTCCTTCCGGCCCAGAACGCCACTGGCAACTGGGTGAAAGTCACCCAGCGCGTGCCGGTGCGGATAATCCTTGACGAACCCAGTCCCCGCCCGCTGATTTCCGGCCTTTCGACCAAGGTCACGGTCTACACCGACGGTCGCAAGCACTAGGACGCGACAATGGCCAGCGCCGCCGCCAGCCCCGCCCGCAAGCCGAAGCCCGTCGTCGGGCGGCCCGGCCTGTCGCCAGAGCAGGACGTGGCTCTGCTGCCGGTCTCGAACCCCTTGCTGCTCGCCATCGGGATCATGACCGCGTCGCTGATCCAGGTGCTCGACTCCACGATTGCCAACGTCGCAATCCCGCACATGCAATCCAGCCTGGGTGCGACTTCGGACGAAGTCAGCTGGGTCCTGACCAGCTATATCGTCGCCGTGGCCATCGCCATGCCGATCACCGGCTGGCTGGCCGACAAGATCGGCTCGCGCCGCCTGTTCATCTTGTCGGTGGTTGGCTTCGTCATCGCCTCGATGCTGTGCGGCATGGCCCAGAACATCACCGAAATGGTGATCTTCCGCGCCCTGCAAGGGGCGGCGGGTGCATTCATTTCACCGCTCAGCCAGGCGGCGATGATCGACACCAACAAGCCCAGCCGCCAGCCGCAGATGATGGCGATGTGGGGCATGGGAATCATGATCGGACCGATCATGGGGCCAATCCTTGGCGGCTGGCTGACCGAGAACTGGAACTGGCGCTGGGTGTTCTACGTCAACGTGCCGCTGGGTGCGATTGCCTTCGCGATCATGTTTGCCCTGCTGCCCTCGCGCCCGATCGTGAAGCGCAAGTTCGACCTTTCGGGCTTTGCCATGGTCGGCATCATGCTCACCTCGATCCAGCTGTTGCTGGACCGCGGCAACCACATTGACTGGTTCGAATCTGCCGAGGCGTGGATCTACCTGTTCCTCGCCCTCTCCACCGCGTGGATGGCCGTGATCCATTTCACCACGACCAAGGACGCGCTGTTCAGCCGCTCGCTCTTTGCCGATCCCAATTTCCTCTATGCCACCTTCTTCAGCGTCAGCATCGGCGTGGTCATGTTCGCGACCATGGCCCTGTTGCCGCCGATGTTGCAGCGCCTGTTCGGCTATGGCGTGATCGATACGGGCGAGGCGCTGATGCCGCGCGGCATCGGTACCCTGCTGACCATGCAGTTCTCTGGCTGGATCATGCGGCGCGGGTTCGATCCGCGCGTGCTGATCGGCACCGGCTTCATCATTGCGGCCGGATCGCTATGGGAAATGGCCCACTGGACGTTGCAGACCGATTACATGCACATCGCCGTTTCGGGCTTTGTCCAGGGTCTGGGCATGGGCCTGATCTTCATTCCAATGAATGCCAGCGCTTTTGCCACCCTGCCGCCCAACCTGCGGACCGATGGTTCCAGCGTGCTGAACCTCGCCCGCTCCATCGGATCGTCGATCGGCATTTCGATCGTGACGACCTTCCTGGCCCGCAACCTACAGATTTCGCACGCAGACCTGTCCCCGCACATCACGACTTCGTTCGTGCAGGTGATCGACTTTTCAACCATCGACCGCTTCCAGTCAGTTGGCGAAGCGGCCATGCAGATGATCGATGCCGAAGTGAACCGGCAGGCGGCGATGATCGCCTATGTCAACGACTTCTATCTGATGATGTGGATGACCCTGGCAGTCGTGCCCTTCACCTTCCTGATGCGCCGCCCCAACCTGATGGGACCCGCACAGGGCCAAGGCCCGAAAACCGATGAGCCGGTTGACCTGCCGCACTGAGGCGGCAGGTCCAACGCATCCGATCAGCCCCGCACAGCCTTGACCAGCAGGTCCGGCACCGACGGGTCCTCGATAGTCGGCGGCGTGACGAAATCCTCGCCATTGACGATCTTGCGCAGCAGGTTGCGCAGGATCTTGCCCGAACGGGTCTTGGGCAGCTGCGGGACCATATAGGCCGTCTTGAGCGCGGCGACCGCGCCCAGTTCGTGCCGGACGGCCGCAATCACCGCATCGTGCAGCGCCGTTTCGTCGTTCACCCCTGCGCGGGCGACCACGAAAGCGACCGGGATCATGCCCTTGATCGCATCGTCTGCGCCGATCACCGCACATTCGGCGACGCCGTCGGTGCTTGCGACGATCTGCTCCATCTGCCCGGTCGAGAGGCGGTGGCCGGCGACATTGATGATGTCGTCGGTGCGGCCCATGATGTTGAGGAAGCCTTCCTCGTCAAAATGGCCCGCATCGCCGGTTTCGTACCAGCCGGGGAAGGTCGCGAAGTTCTTTTCAAAGCCCGCCGGGTTGTTCCACAGGGTGCGGAAGGCGCCGGGCGCCAGCGGTGCCTTGATCGCCACTGCCCCGCTCTGCCCATGCGGCACCGGCTCGCCCGCCTCGTCCAGCACGGCAAATTCATAGCCCGGCACCGGGAAGCCGGCGCTGCCGCGCTTGCGGCGCAGGTCACCCAAGGCAAAGCAGGTCGCGATTGCCGGCCAGCCAAGCTCGGTCTGCCACCAGTGGTCGATCACCGGCAGGCCCGACTTTTCCTCCAGCCAGGCAATCGTGTCCGGATCGGCGCGCTCACCGGCCAGAAAGATCACGCGGCAATCGCCGGTGCCGATTTCCTTGAGGAAATTGGCGTCCGGATCTTCCTTGCGCACGGCGCGGATCGCAGTCGGCGCGGTGAAGAAGGTTTTGACCCCGTGGCGGCCCATGACTCGCCAGAACGTGCCGGGATCAGGCGTGCCAATCGGCTTGCCTTCGAACAATACGGTCGTCGCCCCGGCAATCAGCGGACCATAGACGATGTAGCTATGGCCCACGACCCAGCCCACGTCGCTCGCCGCCCAGAACGGATCGCCCGCGCCAATGCCATAGATATTGGCCATCGACCACGACAGCGCGACTGCATGGCCGCCATTTTCGCGCACCACGCCCTTGGGCGTGCCGGTCGTGCCAGAAGTGTAGAGAATGTAGAGCGGATCGTCCGCCGCCATTTCGGCCAGCGGCGGAACCGGATCGCCAGCGGTGGCGGCGCGCAGTTCCATCCAGTCCCGGTCGCGCCCGGCGGTCAGCTCCGCAGGCAGGCGTTCGCGCTGGAACACGACAACCTCGTCAATCGGGTGCGTGGTCAGTTCCAGTGCCTCGTCGACCATCGGCTTGTAGGCGATGGTCCGCGAGCCTTCGATCCCGCAGCTGGCGGTCAGCAGCACCTTGGGCTGGGCATCGTCGATCCGCTTGGCCAGTTCCAGCGGAGCGAAGCCGCCGAACACCACGGAATGAATTGCCCCCAGCCGCGCGCAGGCCAGCATGGCAAAGACCGTTTCGGGGATCATCGGCATGTAGATGATGACGCGGTCGCCCTTGCCGACACCCAGCGCGCCAAGCATGGCGGACACGCGGCCCACCTCGTCCTGCAATTCGGCATAGGTATAGCGGCGCACCGTATCGGTGACGGGGCTGTCATAGGCGAGCGCAATGTCCTCGCCCCGGCCAGCGGCCACGTGGCGGTCAATGCAATTGTGAGCCGTGTTCAGCGTCCCGCCGGGAAACCAGCCGCGATCTTCGGCATAGGCCGCTTGCGGCGCTTGTATCCATTCAATCCCTTCGGCTGCGGCGAGCCAGAATGCCTCGCGGTTTTCGATGCTGTCGCGCCAGGCGCGCTGATAGGCTTCGCTCATTGCCTGCTCCTTCGAAGGGGGTCTTAGTCAAACGGTTTGCGCCGCGCCCTGATCAAGATCAAGACGCGGCGCTCTCCTGGGTAGGTTACTTATTCGTCAATGTTACGCTTGTAGGTCTCCGGCAGGACCAGCAGGCCGATCACCAGAGTAGCCGCAGCAACAACCACCGGGTACCAGAACCCGTAATAGATGTCGCCCTTGGCCGCGACCATTGCGAAACCGATCGCCGGCAGCAGCCCTCCCAGCCAGCCATTGCCGATGTGATACGGCAGCGACATCGAGGTATAGCGGATGCGGCTGGGGAACAGTTCGACCAGCATTGCGGCAATCGGGCCATAGACCATGGTCACCAGCAGCACGAGGTAGAACAGGATCGCCACGACCAGCGGCTTGTTCATCTGTTCCGGATCGGCATGAGCCGGATAACCAACCTGGGCTAGCGCACCCTGCACTGCAGG
Organism: uncultured Novosphingobium sp.; assembly: GCA_964561375.1. GTDB lineage: Bacteria > Pseudomonadota > Alphaproteobacteria > Sphingomonadales > Sphingomonadaceae > Novosphingobium. Next base: position 11,896 of record CAZLPK010000048.1, on the reverse strand, counting down.
CTTTGCCTCAACCGCTGGCTTCCCGTCCTTGGCCGGAACCGCCGCAACAGCAGGGGCACCGATGACTTGGGCGGTAAAGGCGGCAATTGCCTGCTTGCGTTCGTCACCGCTCAGCTTTGCCGGGTCCGGAGCAACGATGGTCTGGTCACCAATAGTGATCGAGGCAATCGTGCCGGCCGGAGCCTCGACATTGGTGTAGTTCACCGCAGCCTTGGCCAGAGCGTTCTTCACGATGTCGCAGCTGGTGGTGTCGAACGGGTTCTTGCCCACCGGGTCAAACTGCGAAGAGCACTCTGCCGGATTGGCCGTGACCGTCACCGGAGCCTCGGCAAGCGCCTTGGCCAGAGCCGGGTTGGCGGCATTGGTCAGGGTATGGAACACCGGGAACATGGTGAGAGCGGCAAGAGCGCAGCCCACCATGATGATCGGCTTGCGCCCGATCTTGTCCGACAGCCAGCCGAAGAACAGGAAGAACGGCGTGCCAAGAACCAGCGCAACGGCGATCAGGTAATTGGCAGTGATGCCATCGACCTTGAGCATCTTTTCCAGGAAGAACATCGCGTAGAGCTGGCCCGTGTACCAGACCACGGCCTGACCGGCGATCGCACCGAAAAACGCGATGATAACGATCTTCAGGTTCTTCCATTCGCCAAAGGCTTCGGTCAGCGGACGCTTCGATCCGGTGCCTTCTTCCTTCATCTTCTGGAAAACCGGCGATTCATGCAGCTTGAGACGCAGCCACAACCCGATCATCAGGAACACACCCGACAGCAGGTAGGGAATGCGCCAGCCCCACTCCTTGAACGCCGCTTCGCCCACGCCGGTAACCGGCGAACGGACGAGAATGACGATCAGCAGCGCCATGGCCAGGCCGGCCGTTGCGGTGATCTGGATCCAGCTGGTGTAAAAGCCGCGCTTCCCTTCAGGAGCGTGCTCGGCAACGTAGGTCGCCGCACCGCCATATTCGCCGCCCAGGGCCAGACCCTGGAACATGCGCAGGACCACCAGCATGATCGGGGCCATAACCCCCGCCGTGCTGTAGGTGGGAAGGCAGCCGACCAGGAAGGTCGAAAGGCCCATGACCACCAGAGTGATGATGAAGGTGTAACGCCGTCCGACCATGTCCCCGATACGGCCAAACACCAGTGCGCCGAACGGACGAACGATGAAGCCCGAGGCAAAGACCAGCAGAGCCATGATGTATGACGTGGTCTCATTCAGACCAGTCAGGAACTGCGCCGCGATGATCGCGGTGAGCAGGCCATAAAGGTAGAAGTCGTACCATTCGAACACCGTGCCCAGCGATGACGCAGTGATGATCAGTTTCTCATCATGCGTTGGTGCATGATGTTTTGGCAGGCTGGAATATTGCTCTGCCGTTTCATGTTGTTTCAGGTCCATTTAACCCTCTCCCTCCCGTATTTCAGAAGCTGTATTTGGCGACCACTTCGATCCGGTCGGTCGATCCGTCCGCACCGTTCACCAGTTCGCGCTTTCCGTGGCGATACTCCGCCCCCAGATCGATGTTCTTGACCGGCGAGTAGAACAGGTTCGCCGCCGCGCTCCAGGCCCGCTTGTTGTAAGTGCCGATCTGCGCTGCGGTAAGTTCGTCGGCGTAATCGACGTTCTGATAGCTGCCCATCAGGTTGATCCGCACCCCGCTGACCACCGGCACGCGCACCGCGCCCATCATCGCAAAGACATTGGCAGAATGCAGCTTGTTGCTGGCATCCAGCACTGCATCGGGCGCAAAGTTAAGCCCGACATAACGCCCGATATTGCGGCCGTAGGTAACGAGGAAGCGGGCATCGCCGCTCTTGGTCTCGTTCAGGAACAGCTTGCCGCCCAGCGACAGGCCGTAACCACCCGTCTGGGCGCTGACGCCCAGGTTTTCCACCCGCACCTGCCGTGCCAGACCGCCCAGCGACAATTCGCCGGCCTTGCCCGCCCAGGCGAGGCGCGCGGCGAAATCGGGCAGACGGTCATCGCCATTTTCCACCAGCGTCGCGGAACCGGCCGTGGCCGTGCCACTTTCCGGATTTTCCGCCGCGACATGCAGCGTCGCCCCGCTACCAAGCGGCGCGCTGTAACGGATCTGCGGCTGGCGAACGAAGACCGCGCCTTCGGCACCGCCGACATAGTCGGTGCTTTCCGGCAGTGCGCCGGTATACTGGAAAGTCGTCCAGTCCTGACCAAAGGTCCAGCGGTCGACCTGCATAAAGGCGCGGCGCAGCGCCGGGTTATAGCCGTTGGTGGTACGCTGCGACCCTTGCGTTCCGGGCGAGGTCTGGAAATCGAACTCGAGATAGCCCTTCACCGTCTTGCCGGCGAGATTGGTGTCGAGGTTCAGCCAGAAGCGCGACTGCTTGGCCGTAAAGTCGGTATCATGCGCGGCAGGCTGGCCGCCGGTCGGGATCGACTGCGGCAGATAGAAGTCGCGGCCCAGCGAATTGGTCGCCACTTCCCCGTCGCTGAAGCGGGTGCTGGTTCCCAGCAGCTTGATATAGCCGCCCAGCTTGATCTGGGTATTGCCGGACTTGAACCCGTCGGCCTGAACCGGAGCTGGGGCCGGGGCCGGTCTGGCTTCCAGAACGGCAACGCGCTTGCTGGCATCCACGGCCTGCCCTTCGGCCAGTGCGGCGCGGGCTTCAGCCTCGGCGGCGCGCTTTTTCAGCTGGTCATTTTCGGCGCGGGTGGCTTCCAGATCGCCGCGCAGGCCCTTCATCTCGGCTTCCAGCCGCTCAAGCCGCGCCTCGATCGACAGTGGCTTTGCCCAGGCGGAACCAGGTGCGACCAGCGCAGATGCGGCCAGAAGCCCACCGATCAGCGCCTTTCCTGTTTTTGTCATGCTCCCTCTCCTCCGATGCCGTTATCGATTCCCGGCATCTTCGGATCATGGCGTTTGACGGGCGGTTTCAGCAGAGCGATCTAGGTCTTAGGGCTACGACCATTGTCTATGCTCGCATCGCTGTTCGCCATTGGCTAGGGTATGCCCAAAGGCCATGATGGCCGGGAATCATTTGGAGGAGGAAAGGATGGGCGAAGCGATCTATCCGGTACCGGCGGAATGGGCCGATACGGCGCTGGTCAACGAGGCACGCTATCAGGAAATGTACCGCCGTTCGGTCGAGGACCCGGAAGGTTTCTGGCGTGACGAGGCCAAGCGGATCGACTGGATCAAGCCCTTCACCACGGTAAAGGAGACCAGCTTTCACGAAGCCGATTTCGGGATCAAATGGTTCGCCGACGGCACGCTGAACCTCTCCGCCAATGCGCTGGACCGCCATCTGGCGACGCGCGGCGATCAGGTTGCGATCATCTGGGAACCGGATGAACCGACCGATCAGAGCCGCAAGATCACCTATGCCGAATTGCACGCGGACGTCTGCCGCTTTGCCAACCTGCTGAAGGCCAAGGGCGTCCAGAAGGGCGACCGCGTCACCATCTATCTGCCGATGGTGCCCGAAGCGGCTGTGGCCATGCTGGCCTGTGCCCGGATCGGCGCGATCCACTCCATCGTCTTTGCCGGGTTCAGCCCCGAAGCGCTGGCAGGCCGCATCCAGGACTGCGACAGCGGGATTGTCCTGACTGCCGACGAAGGTTTGCGCGGCGGCAAGAAGGTGCCGCTCAAGGCCAATGTCGATGAAGCCCTCACCCATTGCCCGGGCGTCGAAACCGTCATCATGCTGCGCCGCACCGAGGCCGAAGTCACCATGGTGCCGGGCCGCGATGTCGACTGGGCCGAAGCTGCCACCCAGTCTGCCGATTGCCCGCCCGAGGAAATGAACGCGGAAGACCCGCTGTTCATCCTCTACACCTCCGGCTCCACCGGCAAGCCCAAGGGCGTGCTGCATACGACCGGCGGCTATTCGGTCTGGGCCTCGATCACGCACGAATACGTGTTCGATTACCGTCCGGGCCAGATCTACTGGTGCGCTGCCGATATCGGCTGGGTCACGGGTCACTCATACGTGGTCTATGGTCCGCTGATGAACGGCGCGACGACCGTGATGTTCGAAGGTGTGCCGAACTATCCCGATGCCAGCCGCTTCTGGCAGGTCGTGGACAAGTACGACGTCGAAATCTTTTACGGCGCCCCCACCGCCCTGCGCGCCCTGATGCGCGAAGGTGATGAATGGGTGAAGAAGACCAGCCGCAAGTCGCTGCGCCTGCTTGGCTCGGTGGGCGAGCCGATCAATCCGGAAGCCTGGGAATGGTATCACAAGGTGGTCGGCGATAGCCGCTGCCCGATCGTCGATACCTGGTGGCAGACCGAAACCGGCGGGGTAATGATCACGCCGCTGCCGGGCGCCACTGCGCTGAAGCCCGGTTCGGCCAGCCGTCCGTTCTTTGGCGTAAAGCCGATGCTGGTCGATAACGACGGGGTCGAACTGCACGGCGCGACCGATGGCTGTCTGGTCATCACTGATAGCTGGCCGGGCCAGATGCGCAGCGTCTGGGGCGATCACGAACGCTTCTTCCAGACCTATTTCTCGACCTTCAAGGGCCTGTACTTCACCGGCGACGGCTGCCGCCGGGACGAGGATGGCTATTACTGGATCACCGGCCGCATCGACGACGTGATCAACGTGTCGGGCCACCGCATGGGCACGGCCGAAATCGAAAGCGCGCTGGTTGCCCATCCCAAGGTGGCCGAGTCTGCAGTGGTCGGTATGCCGCACGACATCAAGGGCCAGGGCATCTATGCCTTTGTCACCACCAACGCCAATGTCGAACCGGACGAAGCCCTGCGCAAGGAACTGATCCAGTGGGTCCGCCACGAAATCGGCCCGATTGCCACGCCGGACGTGATTCAATTTGCCCCCGGCCTGCCCAAGACCCGTTCCGGCAAGATCATGCGCCGCATCCTGCGCAAGATTGGTGAGAACGACGTCAGCAATCTGGGGGATACCTCAACGCTGGCAGATCCCTCGGTGGTCGATCACCTGCTGGCCAACCGGCCCGGAGCCTGACCGGCAGGCATGGCTACCACGGTCCTCATCGCGGACGATCACCCGCTGTTCCGTCAGGCGCTCGCCCTGGCGGTGCAGCGGGTGGTGCCCGATGTGCACCTGCTGGAAGCCGGCACACTTGGCGCGGCATCGCGCGTGGTGGGGGAAGCGGCTGATTTGCGGCTGATCCTGCTTGACCTGAAAATGCCCGGCGCGGTCGGCTATTCGGGCATCGCCCTGCTTCATGCCGAACGGCCCGAAGTGCCGATCCTCGTCATTTCCAGCGCCGAAGGCGAAAGCGCCGCGCAAGAGGCACGGGCCTTTGGCGCGATCGGCTTTCTGCGCAAGGATGCGGACCTTTCCGCCATCGAAGCGGCGATTGCCCGCGCGCTGGACTCGGTGCCACCCGCCCCCGTCACTGCACCCACGCAGCCAGTGGACGAAGTGCGCGAAACGGTGGCTGGCCTCACCCCGACCCAGCTCAAGGTCCTGCTTGCCGTGCTCGAAGGTCAGCTTAACAAGCAGATCGCCCATTCACTGGGCATGAGCGAAGCCACGGTAAAAGCCCACATGACCGCGATCATGCGCAAGCTGGACGTGCGCAACCGCACTCAAGCGGCACTGGTCGCCCGCTCACTCGGTCTCGATCTCAAGCACTGAGGCTTCGGCCAGGAAGCTGGCGATGCGCTCGGGATCGACCGGCTTGGCCAGGATCGGTACGCCCATCACCTCTGCCCGCTCAAGCATGTCCTCACTCGATTCCGCCGTGATCAGCAGGACCGGCAGGCCGGGACGGATCGCCCGGATCTGTTCGATCAGGGTCAGGCCATCCTCACCCATATCCAGCTGGTAATCGGCCAGCAGCGCATCGACGCGGCGGCTCAGCGCCAGCGCATCAGTCATATTCGACGCGCCCACCGGGCGATGGCCAAGGCCGTGCAGCAAGGCGCTCGTCGCCTCGACGATCAGGCTGTCGTTATCGACCACCAGGACATCGAGTGGTCGTATTGCCTGCCCCAGCGCCTGCGCGGCAGAGGCGAGCGGCAGGATCGTCTGCCCGACCGCGACAGGCAGGCCAAAACTGAACCGGCTTCCCCGCCCCGGCGCTGATTTCACGCTGATTTTCCCGCCCAGCAGACGCGCGATACGCCGCACCAGCGCAAGGCCCAGACCCAGCCCTTCGACTTCCACTTCGCCCAGACGGGTAAACTCACCAAAAGCGGCCTCGATCCGATCGGGGGCAATGCCCACCCCGCTATCGACCACATCGATCCGCCAATTATCCCCGCGCCGCCGCACCCCGACGACGATGCCGCCGGTCTGGGTATAGCGGATCGCATTGGTCAGGAAATTCTGCATGACCGAGCGCAGCAGGACCGGGTCGGTCACGACCAGTCCCGGCACCAGGCCAAGCCGCAGGGTCAGCCCCTTTTCTTCGGCCAAAGGGCGGAAACTGTCGGTCAGGTCGGTCAGGAAAGACTTGAGATTGACCGGCTCGGGCCGGGGTTGAACCCCGCCAGCATCCAGCTTGGAAATGTCGAGCAGCGCGCGCAGCAGGTCTTCCGCCGCGCGGATCGCGCTTTCGACGCGGTGGACCAGTTGCCGGGGCCGTTCATCCACTTCGCGCTCCAGCGCCGCGGAAAACAGGCGCGCGGCATGGAGCGGTTGCAGCAGGTCGTGGCTGGCAGCGGCAAGAAAGCGGGTCTTGTCGCGATCCGACTGGGCCAGCAGGCGGTTGACTTCGGACAGTTCACTGGTCCGTTCCGCAACCCGGCTTTCCAGCTGATCCAGCGTACGCTCCAGCTCTTCGCGCACGCGGGCTTCGCTGGTGATGTCGGTAAAGCTCATCACATAGCCGCCGCCGGGCATCGGCCCGCCCACGGTCTTGATCACGCGGCCATCGTTGCGGCGGCGTTCAAAGCTGTGCTCCAGCCCGCGCCGCATATGGCCCAGCCGCTTCTGGACGTGATATTCGACATCGCCCGGCCCGAAATCGCCGCGCAGCGCATTGTGGCGGATCAGGTCTGCCACTGACACCCCGACCCGGATCAGTCCGGGCGGATAGTCGAACACGTCCAGATAGCGCGAATTCCATGCCACCAGATTCATGTCGGCATCGACCACGCTGATCCCGGCATCGACGTTTTCGAATGTGGCGGCCAGCAATTGCCGCGAGAAGCGCAGGCTCTGCCCGCCTTCATCGAGCAGGCGGGTAACGTCGGCCAGGTTCATCGTGCCGCCGGCCAAGGCCGAAGCGACCAGAGCACGGGCCGAGGAAGCGCCGACCACGCTGGCGATCAGGTCGCGCGCCTTCTTGGCCGAGCGGCGGTTGATCGGCACACCCTTGCGCGGCCCCGGAAAGGCCAGATCGACCTTTTCCTGACCGACGAAACTGGCAGTCAGTTCGGCCAGTTCGCCAAGGTCAGCCAGCTGTCGCTGCCCGCGCAGGAAACGTGGCAGGCCGGGTGCCCCCACTCCGCGCGCGGCAAGGGCCAAGTAAACCGCGCTATTCGCGCCAAGGCTCCACAGCACGCCGTGGACAATCGGGCTGGCATTGCCGATCCCGAACAGCCGCACCGGATCGATCAGCGTTCCGGTCAGCCCAGCGGTGAGCCAGTCCGGCAGGATCGGCGGGAGGGCCAGCGTGTAGAGCCACAGCACCAAGCCGGTGGCCAGACTGGCGCGGGCAGCGCGGGGATCACGCCTGCCGCCATAGACGGCCATGATCAGGTGCGGGGTGAACTGGGCCATGGCCGCAAAGGCGATCAGGCCGATAGATGCCAGCGAGCGCGTTGGCGAAATCAGCAAGGCCCAGGCCAGGGCGAGGACCATGATGGCCAGGATCGCGGCCCGGCGGACCTGCAGCATCCGCCGCCCGATTTCCCCCTCACCCGCCGCAGCACTGCGCATGACGCTGGGAAAGGCGAGGTCGTTGGAGACCATGGTTGCCAGCGCCGTGGTATCGACAATCGCCATGGATGCCGCCGCGCTGACCCCGCCGATCAGGGCGATGGCCAGCATCTGCGAACTTCCGGCGACCATGGGCAGGTCCAGCACATAGAAGTCTGCCGAAGTTCCCGGTCTGGCCAGAGTGATCCCGGCCAGCGCGATCGGCAGGATCAGCAAGGCCATGATGGCGAGGTAACTGGCCAGACCAAAGCGCGCCCGGACCAGATCGACCGGACTCTGCGCCTCGGCCAGGCCCATGTAGAACTGGCGCGGCAGGGTGATGATGGCCGTCGCAGAAATCAGCGAAATAACGGCGACATCCAGCGACAGATGGCGCGGTTCAAACCGCTGCCCCAGTGTCGCGAGACCGCGCTCCAGCGCTGTGCCATCGACATTGTAAAGGGCCATGCCAGCCAGCAGGGCAACCACGGCCAGAGCCGCGATCTTGATGAGCGATTCCAGCCCGATGGCATAGACCAGTCCTTCGCTGCGGCCCGCCAGTTCATAGCGGCGCGCGCCAAAAGCGGCGGCGAACAGGGCCAGCAACATGGCGGCAACGATCATCACCGTGGCCTGCACCGCCTGCCCGGAAACAAGCGCCATGGCAGTACCGATCGAGCGCAATTGCAGCGCGACGTAAGGGATCGATCCAAGCAGCGCGATGATCGTCACCAGCCGCGCGATCACCACATCATTGCCAAAACGGGCGGCGATAAAGTCGGACACGGTGCTGGCCTGTTCGCGCGCCACGGCTTCGGAAAGTCGCACCAGAAAACGCGGTGCGGCCAGCAGGAGAACGATCGGCGCAAGATAGATCGGCAGATAGGACCAGCCATCGCGTGCCGCGCTGCCCACCGCGCCGTAAAAGGTCCAGCTTGAGCAATAGACTCCCAGCGCCAGCGTATAGGTTGCATGGCGCAAGCGCGGCCTGCCCTGCAAACGTTCTCCGCGCCGCTCGACATAAGTTGCCAGCGCAAAAAGCGCCGCAATCAGGGCCAAGGCCAGTATTACTGCCGCCTGCAGGCTCAAACTCGGTCCATCCCCTTCCAGCCCTCCAGCCAGCGGAGGCGATCCCGAGCGCAGATTAATGCATCGCCCGATCCGGAAAAAGCGCAAATTCCGTTATTAAAACAGGTATTTGAACTCAAATTGCCACAACCACCACGCCAGTCGGACAGGGGCCTGACCGGACATATAGCCTGAATTGCCACGGGCACGAAACTTGAAGATTGATTGTCCGCGGCCATACTTGCTCCGCTCAGGCCGGTGGCAGGTCCTGCTCTGCGCACCCCCACCCTTTGAGTGCCGCACTTGTGCCGCGTTCCATCAGTTCCTTTGCATCGGCAATCGTCCAGGCATTGGCCCGCTCGATCCTGGCCAGTTCCTCCCAGGTCACCGGCACTGCAACCGGGGCCCCTTCCCGCGCCCGCACCGAATAGGGCATGATCGCCGTGTTACCGCGCTGGTTGCGCAAATAGTCGATAAAGATTAGGCCCTTGCGCCTAGCCTTGGCAACATTGGCGACAAACCGCCCCGGCTCGGCCTCGCTCATCGTTTCGGCAAGACGGTGGGCAAAGTCCTTGTGCCGGTCCCAAGCGTGGCCGGGCCGCAGCGGGACAACGATATGCACGCCCTTTCCGCCCGATAGCATGGCAAAGCTGACCAGCCCCATGGCGGCCAGATGCCCGCGCAGATCCAGGGCCGCCTTGCGCACCTCCGCAAAGTCCAGCGCCTCGTCCGGGTCGAGGTCGAAGACCATGCGGTCCGGATGCTCCAGCGTTTCGACATGGCTGCTCCAGCCATGGAACTCGATCGTCCCCATCTGCACGCAGGCAAGAAGCCCCTCGGCGCTGTCGACATAGAGATAGTCCCCATGCCCGCCATCCTTCTCGCGGATCGGCACGTGGCGGACGTGCTCTCCAAACGAGCCGGAAACGTGCTTTTGGAAAAAGCATTGCTCGGCCCGCCCCTTCGGACAGCGCACCAGGCTGAGCGGGCGGCGGGCGAGATGCGGCAGGATCAGCGGGGCGAGATGTACGTAATAGTCGGCCAGATCGCCCTTGGTTGCCCCGCATTCGGGGAACAGCACGCGGCTGCGGTGGCTGATCCTGATCGCACTTTCCGGGGGTGGTGTCTTGGCCTTGCCCATGGGCTTCACTTCGCGCGCCGGTTTGTCACTGCGCAGGCCGATGAAACTGGCATGACGGACCAAGCCGCCGCCGCACGGTCGATTTCGAACGCCAGTTCATCCTGCTCCAGCGTGGCAAAGCGCCGGACCAGAGAGGGCGTCCAGCCCGCAATGATGAATTCCTGCCGCAAGGTGCATTGACCTTCACCCGGTTGCGCGCACGCCTGTAACGTTATGCTGCATCGGCCAGCGTGGCAAGCTGGACCACCCTGCTGGCAAAGGCCTGGCTGGTTCTACTGATAGACAGGGTCAATATGCAGATAAGCCGGATCGAATCCTGCAAGGTGGCGCAGGGCGGCAGGGTCTGCGATGTGAGCGCGCCGCCGCACAAAGTGCAGCAGGTTGCGTTCCCGCAGTTCACGCAGAACGCGGTTGATATGGACCGAACTGATCGCCAGACACTGCGACAGTTCGATCTGCGTCATCGGCACGGCAAAGCCGTCCGGAGCCGCCTGCCCGATCGCGCCAAGCCGCGAATGGAGTTCGCAGAACAGATGTGCCGTTCGCTCCAGCGCGCTGCGCTGGCCCAGCGAAAGCTGCCATTCGCGATTGATGCTGGCATCGACGTTGCTCAACAACCACAGCATCCCCTGCGCTTCCGGGCAGCGCTCCAGCACCTCTGTGACGAGCGAATGCGGCGCGATGGCCAACCGGCAATTCGTCAGCGCCAGAACGTCCTGGTCCGTCCGCTTCAAGGTGTATGAGGCAAGGTCGACGAAATCACCCGGCAGATACAGCGCCGTGATCTGACGCGTGCCGTTCGGAAAATCCCGAAAGCGACACAAGACGCCTTCCAGCACCAGCATGGTCCGGTCCACATGCTGCCCCCGCCGCAGGGCTACGCGGTATTCGCGTACGTGTTCGGTCGCGGCGAACATATCGGCAATCGCCTGCTCTGCATGCGATGGCACGGGGGCGTAGCTACGCATTCTCCTGAACAAGAGTTGCATTTCTTCGGCGGTGGGTTGGCTACCCCCCGTTCTGGCACCCCCCGGTGCGACCTGCCTCATTAATTACGACCTTTCTAATTCTTTTGCCCCACCAACACACAGAAGGCGCAGTAGTTCCCGAGGGACGGAAAATTTTTTTCGGGCCAGGGCGCCGGGGCGCGAGCAAGCGTGCCTGCGCGCCGCCACAGCGATGGCCAAGCCGCTCAATCGATCAAATCTGAAGGGAGATGTGACGCCCGACCGGGTCGCTTTTGAGCCGGACGCCACAGCCGAGTAATTAGCGGGACGGAAACCGAACCACTATAAGCAAAATAGCCTATCAATCGGGAAAATGGCGGCAGCAGGCTTTCGAAACTGCAACCACGCCATGCCTCACCTGACTCCCAATTTTATAAACGATAAATTTTACTATATTATTTTCCGTCAAAACCATATCTGTTTTGAAAACTTTCGTATTTTTATTCAGTGAATGATGCCCGGAAATAAGCAATTTTTTTGACATTAATTTCTGAACCAGCCACTAATAAAATCGAATACAGTCCGACCGCAACGCTCATTCTGATTACAGCGAGCCCAACCCTCGCAAGGCGTAGTCACCCGGCTCAATGCCTCTTTCAACCATGGCGAGACTTCCTGGCGGGCCGCCAGGCAAACTTCACCGCACATTTGATCTGACAGGCAACATCGCTGGCGAATCCGGTCCCTCCGCATCAACATTTTTATTACTCATTTGAGCAATACAATTGAATGACTCCCGATTTGGCAGCGATATAGGGGTTATCACGCAATTTGGCAGTAAGGTCGGGTGGTGTAACTTGATGTCTGGAAATTCGCTGCTGGGAACGTGAAGCCCGTGC
>CAZLPK010000047.1:0-17906 GCA_964561375.1 uncultured Novosphingobium sp. | reverse complement strand
GGGGCCGAGGCCGGAGCGACTGGCTTGGGCGCTGGCTGTTTCGGCTGAACCACCGGGCGTTCAAAAGTGATGACGGGAACCGAATTTTCCGACCGCCGCCACCACCATAGTCCGGCGAAGCCAATAGCCAGCAGAGCCGCTGCTCCGGCGATCCACGGCCAGTACCCGGCGCTGCGGCTTGGCTCGGGAGCGGGAGCGGCCGCGACAGGCGGCAGGGCGGGGGAAGCGGGCAGGCTGGCGGGCAGCGGCGTTACAGCCGGAACCGCAGTCGCTGGCGGAGTGCTGACGGTGCCGGGTGCATCCGTGCTTGGCGCAGCGGTGGGCGCTGCTTGCGGCGCAGGTGCGGCTGTGCGGCGCGGCGCTGGAGTGGCGCTCGGCGTCGGGCTTGGTGCGGCGCTGGCGGTTGGTCTGGCGCTGGGGCTAGGGCTGGGCGTTGCGGTTTGAGTCGCGCGCGGAGCGGTGGTCGTCACGACCGGATTTTCGCCATCGACCGGTCCCTGCGATCCCGGAGGCGCCGGGCGCACCGTCGCACCGGGCAAGCGCCAGTCATTGGCCGATTGCGCCAGTAGCGGCCCCGGAACGAGCGCCAGTGCCAGCGCGACAGCGCCCGCTTTGCCGAGGCGGTCCCCGATCCGTTGCATTGCCAATCCTGTTCAAGCCTGAAAGTCGTGCCCTAGCGGGCGCGGTAGTGAATAGGGCGTGAATCCACCTGTTCCAATGGCCGACTTGTGCAAAGGCTGCGATGAAGGCATGGCGCGTTGCATGGCAGACACACCCCAACCCCTGCACCTTGGCCAGCAGAGCGCCCTTCCGGCTTCGCCCGAAGCGGCAGTGCTGGACTATGTCCCCAACCCGCGTAACGGCTCGCTGTTCCTGGTTCGCTTCGCCGCGCCGGAATTCACCTCGCTGTGCCCGGTGACCGGCCAGCCGGACTTTGCCCATCTGGTGATCGACTATGCCCCGGGCGAGACGATCGTCGAATCGAAGAGCCTCAAGCTTTTCCTCGGCAGCTTCCGCAATCACGCCGGCTTTCACGAGGATGTGACCGTAGGCATCGGCCAGCGGCTGTTCAGCGAGATGAAGCCCAAATGGCTGCGCATCGGCGGCTACTGGTACCCGCGCGGCGGCATCCCGATCGACGTGTTCTGGCAAACCGGCACGCCGCCCGAAGGGCTGTGGGTGCCGGATCAGGGCGTCGCCGGTTATCGCGGCCGGGGCTGACGCAAAACTGGGAAAGAGGAAGGCCAATCGTTGGCCTTCCTCTCCCTTAATCTCAATTACCGCGTGCCAAGACCGCGGGCGATGATCCCGCGCAGGATTTCACGCGTGCCGCCGCGCAGGCTCCAGCTTGGCGAATTGTGCACGATGTTGGCCAGCACGCCCGCATAGGCCTTTGCCGTGCGCGGATCGGGTTCTGCGTCGACCAGCTGGCGGGCGAAATCGGGCAGGGTCTGCTCCCACACCGCGCCTACGTCCTTGACGATGGCGGCCTGCAGACCGGCATCCTGCTTGTTCTGCAGCATCGCCGCGACCGAGCGCGACAGGCGGCGCAGCACAGCCAGCTGGGCAGTCAGGCGGCCGATCATGGCCAGTGCGGCGTCATCCTCGCGCCCCTTCAGCACTTCGATCAGCTGGTACATCAGCTCGATCGAGGAGAGGAAGCGTTCCGGGCCGGACCGTTCGAATGCGAGTTCGCTCATCACCTGGTTCCAGCCATCGCCTTCCTGGCCGAGCAGGTTCTTGGCCGGGACAATCGCATCCTCGAAATGCATTTCGTTGAAGTGATGCTGACCGGCAAGGTCGATGATCGGGCGGATCGTCAGGCCCGGCGTTTCCTTGAGGTTGACCAGCAACTGGCTGGTGCCCTGATGGCGGTCTGCCGGAGTGCCGCTGGTGCGGCAGAACAGGATCACATAGTCCGCTTCGTGGGCGAAGCTGGTCCAGACCTTGGTGCCGGTGACACGGTAAACGTCACCGTCGCGCACGGCCTTGGTCCGCGTGGCGGCAAGGTCGGAGCCGGAGTCCGGCTCGCTCATGCCGATGCCAAAGGCGAGTTCGCCAGCGGCGATGCGCGGCAGGATCGCTTCCTTCTGCTCTTCGGTGCCGAACTTCAGGATCGACGGGCCGGACTGGCGGTCGGCAATCCAGTGCGCGCCAACCGGAGCGCCATAGGCCAGCGATTCCTCAACCACCACGGCGCGTTCGAAGGCGCTGCGTTCATGGCCGCCATACTGCTTCGGCCAAGTCATGCCGAGGTAGCCGGCCTTGCCCATTTCAAGGCTAAAGGTGCGGTCGAAGCCGTACCAGTTGTCGCTGCGCTGACGCGGCGTGCGATGGCTGAGATGCTTGTCCAGGAAGGCCCGGAATTCGGTGCGCAGCGCCTGAACCTCTGCGGTGTCGGCGGGCGGGGCGGGGAAGGGAATCGCGCTCATAGTTCAGTCACCATCGGCCAATAGCCATCGCCGCCAGCCTGCACTGCGGCCTTGCCCAGCACCTTTGCCCAGAACACCTGACCGGCGAATTCATCGCGCCAGGTCCAGAGCGAGGTGGTGTAAAGATGCAGCGAATGTTCGCGGGTAAAGCCGATTGCGCCGTGCATCTGCGTGGCGATCCCGGCCCCGTTGCCAGCCGCTTCGCGCGCACGGAGCGAGCCAGCCGCAATGCCCAGCAGGTTGCCGCGTGCCAGGGCTTCACCGGCCAGGTCAGCTGCCGCCGTGGCGCAGGCCAGTTCACCGGCCAGCTTGGCCAACTCGTGCTGGACCACCTGATTCTTTTGCAGCGGCTTGCCGAACTGGACGCGGGTGGCCGTGTGGTTCAGCGTCATGTCCAGCGCGGCTTCCAGCGCACCGGCAATCTGATAGGCGCGCAGCACGGCGCCTTCGGCCACCGGGCAATGCGGCAGCGGCGCCTGGGCATCGACTTCCCAGTTGATTTCCAGCGACGGACGCGGGTGGAAGTTGAGGGCGGAGCCTTGCTCGGCAATGGTCCAGCCCGAACGCGGTACACGGTACAGCGTCTTGTCTACCGCAAGGCAGAGGCAATCGAGATGTTCGCCCCATGCTACCCGCTCAACCCGGCCCTTGAGCACGCCGTTCTCCAGCGTCAGGTGGTTGGCGCGGGCCAGACCGGCAGCACCCTCGGCCAGCGGCAGGCCAGCCTTGGCAAAAATGCGGTTGGCGCCCATCGTTTCGGCCACCGGCAGCGGCACGGGCAGCTTGCCCAGCAGGCGCAGCGCTTCGCCCTGTTCGGCCGGGGACAGGCCAAAGCCGCCCTGTTCTTCGCTAAGCAGCGCCAGCGGCAGGCCCATTTCGGCCACTTCCGCCCACAGTGAATCAAGCCACTGACCGTTTCGTGCCTGCCCTTGCGCCGCATCGTCGAGCGATCGCTCAAACAGGCGCTGGATCATTTCTGCAAGCATATCCGTGGCTCGCTCCCTGTATTATGGTGCCGGCTGCAGGGATCGAACCCGCGACCCCCTGATTACAAATCAGGTGCTCTACCAACTGAGCTAAGCCGGCAACGTGATCTTTTGTGCAGGGCGTCCTTAGAACTATCGGGCGCCGAAGGTCCACCCCTCTGTTCGTGCAATTTTATCCGTGAGACCAGCAGGGTGCCAAAGTCCTTGGTCTTCTGCCGCATTTCGCAGCCAGGCGGCGGTAATCAGGGCGTCGCTGGCATGGTCGGCAATCGGCCCTTCGCCCGCGATTGGACGGCAGCCGAGCCGGATCAGAGCAGCGTTCAGATCGGCATGGTCGCGAATCTTCGATTTCGCCGCGCTGCGTCCAGCAGTCATGGCGGCGATGGTGGTGTAGATTTCGACGACAACAGAGCCGCTGGCGGGCAGGGGATCAATCGGCCAGACGGGTAATCTGCCGCCCAGTCGATGCAGCAGGCGCATTCCGCTCAGGCTGGATTTGCCGACCTGCGCCGCGCCGACCAGATTGAAGTTCGAATAGGGTTTGCAGCCCATCGCCTCCTGCGCGCGTTCGGTCACGCGAAAGCGTCCGCGTCCGCCGCCAAACAGATCACCCTCTCGCCCGCCATGGCGGCGAAAATGGCGTGCTGCCTCCAGATGATCGACGAAGCTGCCAACAGAAAGGTGCGGATCATCGGCGCAAAGCCGGTCGATCAAGGCCCACAGTGCCTTTGCATCGTCGGGGCTTTCGGCCCAGCCGGGAAAGAACGCGCCGCGATCTGCGTGGGCCAGACTGATCCCCAGATCGAACCCGATCAGCGTATTGTCGGGCAGGTCATCCAGCAGCCATTCCAGCACCTCGCCGCGCGACCAGCGGTGGCCGGGCCGAACCAGCGCGGGAGAGGCCTGCCCTTCCGCCAGCAAGGCCACCGCAATGCCGCGATGGCGCTCACCAGCCGCGCCGGACCAGTCGACGGCGGCAAAGTTGCGGAAGTGGCTTGGCATTATTCTCAGCGCCGCTCCTGGCGTTTCTTGTCCCACCACTCCAGCCGCTTCAGCACTTCGCGTTCAAAACCGCGTTCCACCGGGCGGTAATAATGCTGTGGCTCCATTCCTTCGGGCCAGTAATTCGCGCCGGAAAAGCCGTCCTCGGCCTCGTGGTCGTAGGCGTAGTCCTTGCCATAGCCGATGTCCTTCATCAGCTTGGTCGGCGCGTTGAGGATGTTGGTGGGCGGCGCAAGGCTGCCGGTTTCGCGCGCGCTTTTCCACGCAGCCTTTTGCGCCGCATAGGCCGCGTTCGATTTGGGCGCGGTGGCAAGGTAAAGACAGGCCTGGACGATCGCCAGTTCGCCTTCCGGGCTGCCGAGGAACTGGTAGGCATCCTTGGCCGCCAGGCACTGGGTCAGCGCCTGCGGATCTGCCAGGCCGATATCTTCGCTGGCAAAGCGCACCAACCGGCGCAGCACGTAGAGCGGTTCTTCGCCAGCAGTCAGCATCCGCGCAAGGTAATAGAGCGCGGCCTGCGGGTCCGAGCCGCGCAATGATTTGTGCAGGGCGGAAATCAGATTGTAGTGCCCGTCGCGGTCTTTGTCATAGACCGCCACGCGGCGCTGCAGGAACTTGCCGAGGCCCGCCGGGTCGAGCGGTTCGGCCAGCTTCGCATTGTAAAGCGTTTCGGCCTGGTTGAGCAGGAACCGCCCGTCGCCATCCGCGCTGGCGACCAGTGCGGCGCGTGCATCGCCATCCAGCGGTAGCGGCCCTTCCAGCGCCTCGGCCCGGGTCAGCAGGGTATCGAGCGCGGCTTCGTCCAGCCGGTTGAGGATCAGGACCTGCGCCCGGCTGAGCAGCGCGGCGTTGAGCGCGAAGCTGGGGTTCTCGGTCGTCGCGCCGACCAGCGTCACCGTGCCGCGTTCGACGAAGGGCAGGAAACCGTCCTGCTGGGCGCGGTTGAAGCGGTGGATTTCGTCCACGAACAGCAGGGTGCGCTGCCCTGTTTTGGCGGCGGTTTCGGCTTCGGCAAAGGCCTTCTTCAGGTCGGCCACGCCGGAAAAGACTGCGCTGACGGCAGCAAAGCGCATTCCCACTGCATCGGCCAGCAGGCGGGCGATGCTGGTCTTGCCAGTGCCGGGCGGGCCCCACAGGATCATGCTGGACAGCTTGCCCGCGCCGACCATGCGGCCAATCGCGCCTTCCGGGCCGGTCAGGTGTTCCTGCCCGATGACTTCGCCCAGATTGGCCGGGCGCAAACGGTCAGCCAAGGGGGCATCCTCGGCTGGCAGGTCCGGCGAAGTGGCAGGCAGATCGTCAGGGAACAGGCCGCTCATCGACTCGGGTTTAGCCGTTCACGACCGGATTTGCACCCTCAGGCCGTGGCGGCCTTTTCCTTTTGCCGGATCAGGCGGATGTAGGTGTCGGCCACGACCTGATTGATCTGGTCCCAAGAGAACGCTTCGCTGCGCTTTTCGCCGGCTGCGCCATGTTCGGCGCGCAGGGCCGGGTCTTCGACGTAGGCGCGCAGGGCCTCGGCAAACTGGTGGACCGCGCCGGGGCGGATCAGGCGGCCAGAGCGGCCATTGTCGACCAGGTTCTGGCTTCCGGTCGCTGCGGCAGCAACCACGGGAAGGCCGCAGGCCATCGCCTCAAGGCTGACATTGCCGAAGGTCTCGGTGGTGGAGGGGAAGAACAGCACGTCCATCGAGGCTACCGCCTTGCCCAGATCCTTGCCCGACATGAAACCGGCAAAGATCGCATCCGGCAGCCGTGCCTCCAGCCAGGCCCGGGCCGGGCCGTCACCTACGATCAGGGTGCGGTGGACCACGCCGCGGCGGCGCAATTCGTCAATCGTATCGGAAAAGACGTCGAGGCCCTTTTCCATGACCAGACGGCTGTGAAAGCCGACCACGATCTCGTCATCGGCAATGCCCAGCGAGCGGCGCCAGGCCATGTCGCGCAGGCCGGGGTGGAACAGGTTGCGGTCCACGCCGCGCGACCAGATGTCGATGTCGTAATTCATTCGCTGGTCGCGCAGGACCTGCGCAAAGCTCTCCGACGGGGCGACCAGCGCATCGCAGCGGCGGTAGAAGCGGCGCAGCATCGCCTCAACCACCGGCTCGAACCAGGCCATGTTGTAATAGCGGAAATAGGTTTCGAACCGGGTGTGAACCGAGGCAAGGACCGGTAGGTTCCGCCTGCGCGCCCAGGTGACGGCGCGATGGCCGCTGATGTCCGGCGCGGAAACGTGGACCACGTTGGGATTGAATTCGGCCAGATCGCGGCGAATGCGGCGGTTCACGCCGCCCGACAGGCGATATTCCGGGCGGCCCGGAATCGGGATCGACGGCAGGCTGATCAGATCGCCGGTCGGCTCGAAAGCCGGGGTGTCGGTGGTGGGGGCATAGACCCGCACCTGCGCCCCGGTGCGCAGCAGATATTCGACCAGACGGTTAAGCGCCTGGTTCGCACCATCGCGGACGTAGTTGTAGTTGCCGCTGAACAGAGCGATCCGGAGGTCCGAAGTCTTCATGCCGGGCCCCTTAGCGGAACGTCCATCCCGTGGCCAGAACGATGCAGGGGTGAGCCGCGTAACTTTATTGCCGCTTTGGCGGTGTATAGAACCCGCAAACGAAAAGGACCGCCGGAGAGCATCCGGCGGTCCTTTTTCATTGCCGCGCAGAGCGGGCTACAATCAGGCCGATTCCTTCTTGCGGCTGGCCTTCTTGCGCTCATTCGGATCGAGGATCGCCTTGCGCAGGCGGATCGACTTCGGCGTCACTTCAACCATTTCATCGTCGTCGATGTAGGCAATGGCCTGTTCCAGCGTCATGATCTTCGGCGGGGTCAGGCGGATCGCGTCATCCTTGCCGGTCGAACGGAAGTTCGTCAGCTGCTTGGACTTCATCGGGTTGACTTCAAGATCTTCCGGCTTGGCGTTTTCGCCAATGATCATGCCTTCATAGATCTTGTCCTGCGGGCGCACGAACAGCACGCCGCGTTCTTCCAGGCTGTTGAGCGCATAGCCCACCGCTTCGCCGGTGCAGTTCGAGATTAGCACGCCGTTGGAACGGCCTTCGATCGGGCCCTTGTGGGGGCCATACTTTTCGAACAGGCGGTTCATGATCCCGGTGCCGCGCGTGTCGGACAGGAATTCGCCGTGGTAGCCGATCAGCCCGCGCGACGGGGCCGAGAAGGTGATGCGGGTCTTGCCGCCGCCCGAGGGGCGCATGTCGGTCATTTCCGCCTTGCGCTGGTTCATCTTGTCGACGACCGTGCCCGAGTGTTCGTCGTCCACGTCGATCACCACGGTTTCGTAAGGTTCGGTGCGCTGGCCGTTCTCGTCCGTGCCATAGAGCACGCGCGGGCGGCTGATGCCCAGTTCGAAGCCTTCGCGGCGCATCGTTTCGATGAGGACGCCCAGCTGCAGTTCGCCGCGACCGGCGACTTCGAAGCTGTCCTTGTCCTCGCTCTCGGTAACGCGGATTGCCACGTTGGTTTCCGCTTCACGCAGCAGGCGATCACGGATCATGCGGCTGGTTACCTTGTCGCCTTCGCGGCCCGCGAATGGGCTGTCATTCACGGCGAAGCGCATGGCCAGGGTCGGCGGATCGATCGGCTGGGCCTTGATCGGCACGGTCACTTCCGGTGCGGCGATGGTGTTGGCGACGGTTGCCTTTTCCAGACCGGCCATGGCGATGATGTCGCCGGCCTTGGCTTCTTCCACCGGCACGCGCTCCAGCCCGCGGAAAGACATCAGCTTGGACGCGCGGCCCACTTCGATCACGTTGCCATCGGCGTCGAGCGCACGGATCGGATCGTTCACTTTGACCCGGCCCGACTGGACGCGGCCAGTCAGAACGCGGCCCATGAAATTGTCGCGATCCAGCAGGGTGGCAAGGAAGCTGAACGGGCCATCTTCGTCCAGGTTCGGCGACGGTACGTGGTCGACGATCTTCTGAAACAGCGGGGTCAGCGTACCTTCGCGCAGGGAAGGATCGGTGTTGGCATAGCCATTGCGGCCCGAAGCGTAGAGCACCGGGAAATCGCACTGTTCATCCGTTGCGTCGAGCGAGACGAACAGGTCGAACACTTCGTCGAGCACTTCCTGAATGCGCTCGTCCGGGCGGTCGACCTTGTTTACGACGACGATCGGACGCAGGCCCAGGGCCAGCGCCTTGCCGGTAACGAACTTGGTCTGCGGCATCGCGCCTTCAGAGCTGTCGACCAGCAGGATCACGCCATCGACCATCGAGAGGATGCGTTCCACTTCGCCGCCGAAGTCGGCGTGGCCCGGGGTGTCGACGATGTTGATGCGGGTGCCGTTCCATTCGACCGAAGTGCACTTGGCCAGAATGGTGATCCCGCGTTCCTTTTCGAGATCGTTGGAGTCCATCGCGCGTTCTTCAACGCGCTGATTATCGCGGAAAGTACCGGACTGACGGAACAATTGGTCAACGAGGGTGGTCTTGCCATGGTCGACGTGTGCGATGATGGCGATATTGCGCAGCGGCAGCGGGGCGGACATCGAGAAGCTTCTTTCTATCGGATTGCCGCAGGCCTGTTGCACCGCAGCATTGCGCGCGCCCCTATCCTAAGAAGCGCTTCGGAGCAAGCTTGGCGAATCTCAGTCCGGTCAGGCGCGGAAAGGCGCGCTGCTTGGGCGGCCTATAGTTCGCGCAAGGCCCGCGCCGGTTTGGCCCGCAACAGCGGCAGCGATGCCGCAAGGGCAAAGACGATCACCAGGGCCAGCCCCATGCCAAGCGTGGCAAAGACAATCGGCCAGTTCGGTAGCCAGTCAAATTCGAACAGCTTGACCACCACCAGCCAGGCCGTGCCCGTGCCAAGCGCCAAGGCCACCCCGGCGAGGACTGCGGCAAGCAGGCCATATTCCGCCAGTTGCAGGCCCAACAGTTGCCGGCGGCTGGCACCCAGCACGCGCAGGATCACGTTGTCATAGGTCCGGCTTGCCCGCGCGGCGGCAATTGCACCCAGCAGCACGGCGATTCCGGCCAGGACCGCCACCGATGCAGCGGCGAGAATGGCAAGGCTGACCTGCCGCAACAGGTCACGCGCCTGGGTCAGCACGCCGCCAACCTCGATCACGGAACTGGACGGGAAGTTCCGCACCAGGGTGCGCAGCATTCCGCCGCGCTGGGTGTCTTTGGGCAGGTCGATCATTGCCGCCAGATTGTGCGGCGCATCGGCCAGCGCATTGGGGCTGAACACGAAGACATAGTTGAAACCAAGCGAATCCCAGTCGATCCGCCGGAACGAGGCGATTTTGGCCGTGCGCTCCACACCCAGCAGGCCGATCGTCAGCTGGTCGCCAACCTTGAGGTCAAGCACGTCGGCCAGCCGCTCATCAATCGAAACCAGCGGTTCGCCGGAATAGTCCTTGGGCCACCATTGTCCGGCCGTGATCACATTGCCTTCCGGAATGTCGGCAGAATAGGTCAGCCCGCGCTCGCCGCGCAGGGGCCATGCGTTTTCCGGGATTTCCTTCATTTCGGAAACCCGGATCATCTGCTCTGCCGGACCATAGGCTAGGATCGAGCCGCGCAGGGCGGGGACGGTGCGGACAGTCGCGCCGGGGGCCTCGCGCTCGACGGTCTGGCGGAATTCGTCAGCGCGGTCGCGCGGCACATCAAGCACGAAATAGTCCGGCGCACGCTGCGGCACGCGGGACTGGATATTGGCGTCGAGACTGGTCTGGATCGCCGCCAGCAGGACGAAGGCGGCAAGGCCAAAGCCCAGCGCCGTAACCAGCGCGCCGGTCTGCGCGCCGGGGCGGTGCAGGTTGGACAGGGCAATGCGCAGCAGGGGCTGCTCCGGACGCGGCAGGCGCACGGCGAGGGCGCGGATCGTCCAGCCCAGTCCGCCAAGCAGAAGCAGCAGCGCCGCCGCTCCGCCAAGGAAACCCAGCACCATTTCCGGCTGACGGCTGCCGATCAGCGACAGGGCCACGATCCCGGCCACGCCGAGTGCAACGGGCAGCACAGCGTCGCGCCACCGGCTTGCCAGCGGTGCGACTCTCGCGCGGAACAGGGCCATGGCCGGGAAACGGCGCGCGGCGAGCAGCGGGGGCGCGGCGAATACGGTTGCCACCAGCAGGCCGAACAGGGCGGCACGGAGCAGAGCCCAGGGATCGAGCGTAAAGCCGCTCGCCACTGGCAAAAGCTGGCCCAGCGCCTTGGCCAGCAGCGGCGTGACCAGCACGCCTGCGGCCAGACCGGCCACACTGCCGGCCACGGCAGCGGCGGCGATCTGAAGCAAGTAAATGCGGGCAATGTCGCCGCTGGTCGCCCCCAGCACTTTCAACGTGGCGACTGCACCGCGCCGCGCCTCAAGGTAGGAGGATACCCCGCCGCCAATGCCGATTCCGGCAATCACCAGTGCGGCCAGACCGACAAGGATCAGGAAATCACCCATCCGGGCGACGAACCGCTCTGCCCCCGGTGCAGCGCGATCGCGAGTGCGCAGTTCAAAGCCGGAGGAGGGGAATTGCTGTTTCAGGCTGCCTACCACCTGTTCCGGATCGGCCGAAGCGGTCAGGGCAATGCGATACTTGGCGCGGTACATTGCACCCGGCGCAGTCAGTCCCGCCTTTGCCGGGGCGTCCTGATGGGCAATCACCACCGGACCGAGCGCGAAACCTTCGCTCAGCCGGTCCGGTTCGTCCGCGATGATCCCGCCGACCTTGAGCGTCAGCGTGCCAATTGAGAGCGCAGCGCCGGGGCCAACGCCCAGCCGGTCCGCCGCGCCCTGGGCAATCCAGACTTCGCCTTCTGCCGGAGCGCCGACGCTGCGGCCATCCTTCAGGGTCAGCCGGTCGACCAGCGGCCAGGCGGAATCGACCGCCTTCAGTTCAACCGGCGCGGCCAGATCGCCGGCGCGGGCCATGGCCTGCATCCGGTAGCCGCCCGACACTTGGCCTTGCCGGGCAAAGGCGGCGCGTTCCGCATCGGTCGCGCTGCGCTGCCAGACCGACACTTCGACATCGCCGCCAAGGATTGCGCGGCCCCGGGTGGACAGTTCCTTGCCGATGGCCCCGGTCAGGGTGCCAATCGCGGCTAGTGCGCCGACGCCCAGAAACAGGCAGACCAGCAACAGCCGCAGCCCGCGAAAACGGGCGGAAAGGTCGCGCCGGGCGATGGTCCAGGCGGCGGTCCAACCGATCATGTAGTGGTCGTATCCCGGGCGATCCGCCCGTCAGCCAGAGTGACAACGCGCTCGCAGCGTTCGGCCAGCGCCGGGTCGTGGGTGATGATGATCAGAGTCGCCCCGGCCTCGGCGCGGCGCGCGAAGAGTAGGTCGACGATCCCCGCACCGGTGGCTGCATCAAGGTTTCCGGTCGGCTCGTCGGCAAAAACCAGCGGGGGGCGCGGGGCAAGGGCGCGGGCGATGGCGACCCGCTGCTGCTCACCCCCGGAAAGCTGCGCCGGATAGTGGGCGAGGCGGTGACCCAGGCCAACCGCCGCCAGTTCCGCCTCGGCTCGGGCGCGGGCATCGGGCATTCCGGCCAGCTCCAGCGGGGTCATTACGTTTTCCAGCGCGGTCATGGTCGGCAGCAGGTGGAAGGCCTGCAAGACCACCCCAATCCGCCCGCGCCGCGCCGTGGCCAGCGCATCCTCGTCCATGGCAGAGAAGTCCGCTCCGGCGACGGTAAGCTGGCCCGATGTGGCGCGTTCCAGCCCGGTCAGCACGGCCATCAGGCTGCTTTTGCCGGAACCGGACGGGCCGAGCAGGGCAAGGGTCTGACCCTGCGGCACGGTCAGGTCGATGCCGCGCAGCACGTCAACCGCGCTGCCCGCTTCGCCAAGGGTTAGGGTAAGGTTTCGGGCGTCAATCGCCGGGAGGGGACTTGTCACGCAGCCGGGATGCCATAGCTAGAGGAAAAGAACAGGAGAATTCACCTGATGAAATGGAAACTTGCTGCGGCACTTGCAACCCTGTCTCTCGGGGCATGCGGCACTGAGCCTGCCCCCGTTCCGGCGGAAAGCGCCAGCCCGGCCATGCCCGACCTGCCCGTGGTGGGAGAGGAAGTTTCGATCCTGGCCCTGGGGGACAGTCTGTTCGCAGGCTATGGGGTGGAACCGGGGCAAAGCTATCCCGCGCGGCTGGAAGCGGCCCTGCGCGCCCGCGGAATCAACGCAAAAATCGTCAATGCCGGGGTTTCGGGCGATACCACGGCGGGCGGATTGCAGCGGCTGGATTTCGTCCTGAGCGGCATGACCAGCCCGCCCGCGCTGGTGATCATCAGCCTTGGCGGCAACGACATGCTGCGCGGCCTGCCGCCCGAACAGACGCGCAAGAACCTCGACGAATTGCTGACCCGGCTCGACGAGCGCAAGGTGCCGGCCCTGCTGATGGGGATGCTTTCGGCTCCTAACTGGGGTGCGGACCATGCCAAGGCATTCAATGCGATCTATCCGGAGCTGGCGCGCAAGCATGATGCCGGACTGGTGCCGTTCTTCCTGCAGGCGGTGATCACCAAGCCGCAATTAATTCAGGCCGACCGGATTCACCCTACCGCGCAGGGGCTGGAGGAAATGGTCGCGGCGACCGTGGATGATGTGGCCAAGGCCCTGCCTAAGTCAGCTTCGCGGCCAACCCCTCGCTGACCCGCCAGACGGCGGCTTCGTGCTGAATCGCCTCGAACGGGGCGAGTTCGGTGCCGGTCAGCCAGACCTGCGCGTTACCGGCGCGGAGCCGTTCGAACAGGGCTTCGCGGCGGACCGGATCGAGGTGGGCGGCCACTTCATCCAGCAGCAGCACGCCGGGGCGGTCCGGGTCGAGCAGTCCTGCATGGGCGAGGGTGATGGCGATCAGCATCGCCTTTTGCTCACCCGTGGAGCAATCGGCGGCGGGCTGATCCTTGCCCGCCATGGTGACCTGCAATTCGTCGCGGTGCGGGCCGGTCAGGGTGCGCTGGGCCGCGCGGTCGCGGCGGCGGGTGGCGGAAAGGGTGGCGGCCAGTTCGGCTGCGTCCAGCGGTCCGCCTGCTTCGTAACGCAGGACAGGCCGGGCAAAGGGTGCTTCGGGCAAGTCGTTCAGCGCCAGACCGAGCCGTTCGACCATGCGCGCCCGCGCCTGCGCCACGGCAGCGCCAGCTTCGGCCAGTTGCAGTTCGATGGCGTCCAGCCAGCGCGGGTCTGGCTCCCGTTCGTCTGCCAGCAGGCGGTTGCGTTCGCGTAGCGCGCCTTCGAGCTTGGTCGCGTTGCGGGCATGGGCCGGCTCCAGCGCGAGGACCAGCCGGTCAAGGAAACGGCGACGCGCACCTGCTCCTTCGGCAAAAAGGCGGTCCATCGCCGGGGTCAGCCAGCCGATCGATAGCCATTCGCCCAGCCGCACGGCGGGAACTTCGGCTCCGTTGACCTGAACCACCCGGCGTCCGGGGCGTTCGGCGCGGACCCCGGTGCCCAGCGTCACGGCTTCATCCAGCACGGCGCTGACGGCAAAGCTGCCATCGCCAGATTTCGCCGGAACTTCGGGTAGGGTGGCGCGGCGCAGGCCCCGGCCGGGAGCAAGTAGTGAAAGGGCCTCCAGCACATTGGTCTTGCCTGCGCCATTCTCGCCCACCAGCAGGTTGAACTGCGCCGTGCCATCAAGCCGGCTGGCCTGATGGTTGCGAAAATTGGCAAGGGTGATGCGGTCCAGCCCCATGGGCGCGCGATAGAGCGAGAGTGGGCGCGCTGTCACGCCAAAGCGTGATCCAAAAAGTTGGGAAAATTTCCCAACTCTTGTTTATTGCGCTTGGCCGAACAAGAAGTTCAGCAGTACGAAAGCCCGGAAATGCGTAGTTTTGCGCAATTGGCACGCCTTCTGCAATCAGTCTGGCATCGACGGAATGAACCGTCCCACTGATTGAAACGAAGGGAATAAACCATGACGCAGCAATCCACTCTCGCCAACAAGCTCGCCGCCGCCGCTTCGGCTCTGGTCCTCTCGCTGGTCCTGATCAGCGGCACGGTTTCGATGCCGTCGACTGCTCAGGCGCAGACCATCTACGTCGGAGAGATCGCGTGACCATCATCAATCAGGAGCAAGCCGACATGACCAGCAGCCGCAAATTCCATCTCGACAAGGCCAATGGCAAATTCATGGGCGTGTGCAGCGGTATCGCCAACTATACCGGCTGGGACGCAAATCTGATCCGCATCGCCTTTGCGCTGGGCACTATCTTTGGCTTTGGATCGCTGATCCTGGTCTATCTGGCGATCGGCCTCATCGCCGATTGAGCCATCGCCGGTGGGGCCCCGCTGTGGCTGCGGGGCCTAAACCGCGTCGGTCTTGGCGAAGGGCGAAAAGTCGATCCCGGTATCGTAAACGTCCACGCCCTCGCGCTGCTTGAACCAGGCGACCACGCCGTAGGTGACAGGAGTAAGCGCCGCTTCCCACAGCACTTTCAGCAGCCAGTTGGTGATCATCACGGTCACAACCTGCTCGTGCGTCCAGATGCCCAGGAAAGCCACGGGGTAGAAGATCAGGCTGTCCACGCCCTGACCAAACACGGTTGAACCGATGGTCCGCGCCCACAGGTGCTTGCCCTTGGTAATGATCTTCATCTTGGCGAGGACAAAGCTGTTGACGAATTCACCCGCCCAGAACGCGAGGACCGAGGCGGCAACGATCCGCCAGGTCGATCCGAACACGCTTTCATAAGCGGCCTGACCGTCCCACCCTTCCGCTGCGGGCATGGCGACGACGACATAGCTCATGAAGGCCATGAAGATCAGCGCGCCAAAGCCCATCCACACGCAGCGCCGGGCATTGGCATAGCCGTAAACCTCGGTCAGCACGTCGCCGATCACATAGGACAGCGGGAAGAACAGGATGCCTGCGCCAAAGGTATAGCCCCAGACAGTCGCCAGCTTGGCCGCGCCGATCAGGTTCGACAGCAGCAGGATGGCGACAAAACCCGCCATGACATAGTCAAAATAGCGAAAGTGCCGCCGGGCGCCTGAAGCGCCGTCGATGTTCTTGATCGTCCCCGTCATGGAAAAGCACGCTAACCCCATTTGCGCGCAAGGCAAACCCTGCCTATGAGGGCATGGCTCACGCGCGCCCGTAGCTCAGTTGGATAGAGCACGAGACTTCTAATCTTGAGGCCGCTGGTTCGACTCCAGCCGGGCGCGCCATTCTTTCGCTGATAGCAGGGCCTTAGCCGCGCGCGGCGCTTTCCAGAATTTCGCCCTGGACCGGATAGCCGGCATCTTCCGGAATCAGCAGCCACGGCACCCCGTCGCGCATTTCCATGAAGGGCGTGATCATGCGGGACGGATATTCCGCAACGTGGCTGACTGCCGCGTCGAAGCTGTCGAACAGGGCGAGGCGTTCCAGATTGCGGCGGGTCGGGAAGATCACCTTGATGTCGCCGGTGTCCGCCATGCGCAGCGCCTCGGCGGCGCTGGCCCAGAACAGGTGGGTGTTCTCGGTCGCATCGACCAAGAGGTCGACCGCGCCAGTGCCAAGGTTGGCGAGATAGAAGCGGGTGTCGAAGACCCGGACTTCCTTGTGCTTGGGCCGCCAGCGGGCAAAGGGCACGAGACCTTCCAGATCGAGCGTCCAGTTCATCGCCTCCAGAACCGGGGCGAGGGTGCCGATTTCCAGCAGGTGGGCGCGGGCAGCAAGGGCCTCTTCCAGAGTGGGCCGCTGATTCAGCCCGACGGCAAGGCCGGTTTCTTCCAGCGTTTCGCGAATCGAGGCGATGCGGGCGGCGAGTTCTTCGCGGTGTTCCTCGTCCTGCGCGCCATGGGCATCAGCCAGTTCGCGGTCCGCTTCGTCAACCCGGCCACCGGGGAATACGGCGGCCCCGCCGGCAAAGCGCATTTCCTTTGACCGCTGCACCATCAGGATCTGCGGCGGCCCGCCTTCCGGGCAATTGCGAAAGATCACCAGCGTGGCGGCGGGGATGGCGGGAGGCACTTCGCCGTCCGGATCGAACATTTCCTTGAGGTCCATGAACACAAGGTGCAGCGCGCGGCGCGATTTGCCAAGCATTTTTAATCGCGCGATTAGTGTCGAAATTTCTTACAAATCACACCGCTCAAATCTTCGGAAAAAATGCAGATTCTTTTGAATTCAGAAGTTTGATAATTCTGGCACGGGCTGTGCATAGTATTCTGCACCCCCCGAGAGCAGTCTCGAACGAGGCGGGGCCGCCTCATGGTCTCCGCGGCCCCGCCTCTCCCGGGCTATCCTGTCACCAAAACGAAAACGGCCGGCAAATCTGCCGGCCGTTTCGCGTTGGAATCGGTGCAAATATCAGGCGGCGGTCAGGCCCGAATCGGCCATCAACTGCTGCAGTTCGCCCGCTTCGTACATTTCCATCATGATGTCGCTGCCGCCCACGAATTCGCCCTTAACATAGAGCTGCGGGATCGTCGGCCAATCCGAATAGGACTTGATGCCCTGGCGGATTTCCATGTCCTGCAGCACGTCGACGCCTTCGTAAGGCACGCCAAGATGCTCAAGAATGGCGACGGCCCGGCTGGAAAAGCCGCACTGCGGGAACAGTGGGGTTCCCTTCATGAATAGGACAACGTCGTTGGAATTGACGATTTCGGCAATGCGGGCGTTGGTATCGGACATCGGTTAAAGCTCCTCGCCGCCTCAGGTGGGGACGGCGGTGGTCAGTTGCAAGGCATGCAGGGCGCCGCCCATGTCTTCGCCAATAGCGGCATAGACCAGCTTGTGCTGGGCAACGCGGGTCTTGCCGACGAACTGGGCCGAAACAACGTGTGCGGCCCAGTGGTTATCGTCGCCGGCCAGATCGGTCAGCGTTACTTCGGCATCGGGAATGCCTGCCTTGATGCGGGCGACAATTTCAGCGCCAGCCATAGGCATGGGATCAGGCCTCGCCCATCAGCGCGCGGCGCGCTTCGACTGACTTGGCTTCGACGGCGGCGCGGATGTCGGCTTCGCTGACGTCCACTCCGGCCGAAACCAGATCGCCCAGCAGCTTGCGGATCACGTCTTCGTCGCCGGCTTCTTCAAAGTCGGCCTGAACCACGGCCTTGGCATAGGCTTCGGCTTCGACGGCGGAGAGGCCCATCTTTTCCGCAGCCCAGCCGCCCAGCAGGCGGTTGCGACGCGCGACAATGCGGAACTGCATTTCCTCGTCGTGGGCGAACTTGGCTTCCTCGGCGCGCTCGCGGTCGTTGAAGTCGGTCATTTCTGCTCCTGAAACTTGCCCGCCTGTCCAGCCCCGATGGAGCAGGACAGAGGGGCGCTTGTACAAATTCGTCGCAGCCCTTGCACGATGCCGCCGTCGAGGCAAGGCCCGTGCAAATGCTGCTTAGTATTGCACTTCTTACGGGAGCGTTACAGGCACTTGCATTGATCAAGGCCAAGTCGCCCGCGAAGCCGCGCTTGCTTTATTCCATCGTTACCACGACCTTGCCGATCGCCTTGCGCTCGGCCAGCATCGTGATCGCCTCGCCGCCGCGTTCCAGCGGGAAAGTGGCGGAAACCTTGGGGTTGATCTTGCCGGCCTTCA
>CAZLPK010000046.1:0-18231 GCA_964561375.1 uncultured Novosphingobium sp. | reverse complement strand
ACCTAGGACCCGCTGATTAAGAGTCAGCTGCTCTACCAACTGAGCTATGCGTCCATTCCGGCGTTTCCGCTGGCCCGACCGCGTCGGGAGCGCTCCCTATAGCGGCAGATTTTCAGGATGGAAGAGGTTTTTTCACTTTTTATGCAGAAAGTGAACCGCCCCGCCTACTCCAGCGCTCGACTGCCATGATTGTGCCGATGCAGGCCATGTTTGTCATCAGCGCAGAACCGCCGTGGCTGATCCAGGGGAGGGGGATTCCGACCACAGGTGCCAGACCCATGACCATCAGCATGTTGATCGCCATGTAGAAGAAGATCGTGAAGGTCATGCCCGCCGCCAGCAGGCTGGAGAATCGGTCGGGCGCATTGCGCGCGACATTCAGGCCCCAGCGGAACACCCACAGAAAGATGGCGATCACGAAGATCCCGCCGATCACGCCCCATTCCTCGGCCATGGTGGCAAAGGCGAAGTCGGTATGCGCCTCTGGCAGGTATTCCAGATGGCTCTGGCTGCCATTGCCAAACCCTTTGCCCCAGAAGCCGCCAGAGCCAATCGCGATCTTGGATTGGGTGATGTGATAGCCCGAGCCGAGCAGGTCTTCCTCGGGATTGAGGAAGGTCAGCACCCGTTTGCGCTGATAATCGTGGAGCAGGGTGAAGAAGGCGAGCGGTGCAATCGCCACACTGGCCAGGCCGGCGCCGACGAACCAGCGTGCCGGCAGCCCGGCGAGGAACACCACGACAGCCGCGCCTGCGGCGATGGAAAGACCGGTGCCAAGGTCAGGCTGCAGCATGACCAGCAGCGCTGGCACGCCGATCAGCCCGGCAGCGGGCACAAGTGCACGCCAGTTGCGCGTCATCGCGGGGGGGAGGCTGTCAAAGAAATAGGCCAGGGCAAGGACAATGCCGGGCTTCATCAATTCCGACGGCTGCAACTGCATGAAGCCCAGATTGATCCAGCGCTGGCTGCCCCCCCGGACCGCCCCGAACAGGTCAACGATGACCAGCAGCAGAACCAGTACGCCATAGGCGGGATAGGCGATGGCCTTGAAAAACTCGCGCGGCAGGCGCGAGATCACGAAGGCCATGACCATGAAGACAACGAAATGGATCGTGTGCAGCAGGGCCCACGGATTGAGGTGCCCGCCAGCTGCCGAATGGAGCACGACAGAACCAAAGGTGTTGAGCACGAACAGCGGCAGGATCACCTGCCATGGCTCGCGCGCGATCGCTTCGGGAATGATCCTGCGGTTCATGGCGTGACAGCTGCCGGACTGGGCGATGAAGATGGTGCGGCAGCCGGGGCGGGCAGCGGCTCTGCCAGTGCGGCGGGCGGTTCCTCAGGGCGTGTGGTCGCCACCGGATTGGCCTGCGTATCGGGTTCCGGCTGCGGCGCTTCGACTTTTTCGATGGCTGCGTTGACCGCCTCGTCATCACCGACCTTCGGCGCTGAAGTGCCATATTTGGAGACGAAGGCCTGATACTTTGCATTCAGGCGCTCAGCCGGTTTGCCGCCCCAGTTCTTTTCCAGTTCGTGCAGGCGGGTCAGGGCGGTGTCCGGATCGAACAGGAAGGTCATCACGTCCTTGGCAATCGGGGCAGCGGCGCGCGCGCCGAATGTGCCGTGTTCCACCACGACTGCCATCGCATAGCGCGGATTGTCAGCCGGGGCGTAACAGACGAACAGGGCATGGTCGCGTGACTTCCAGTCGCCGACATGACCCCGCGCGATCAGCTTGCGGACCTGGGCCGTGCCGGTCTTGCCCGCCATCTTGACCCCGCCAATGTCGATCTTGCTGCCAACTCCCGTGCCGCTGCCGTTGACGACATTGAACATTCCGTCATGGGCGACCTTCAATTGCTCCGGCGTGAAGGGCAGGGCGGGGCCGAGTGGTTTGGCATGGCCCTGGATCAGATAGGGCTGAAGGTTCTTGCCCGAGGCGATCCGTGCGGTCATCACCGCCAGTTGCAGCGGTGAAACCGAGACATAGCCCTGACCGATCGAGGCGTTGAGTGAGTCTGCCGCGCTCCATTCCTGCTTGAAGCGCCGCATTTTCCAAGCGGCGTCCGGAATGGTGCCATAGCGTTGCGGGCTGCCGGGCAAGTCGAATTCCTGTCCGAGGCCCAGCATCTTCGCCACCGGGGCAATCGCATCGTAACCCACCCGGTGCGACATGGCCCAGAAATAGGTGTTGCAGCTGTGTTCGATCGCTTGCCGCATGTCGACCGAGCCGTGGACCGCATCGCAGCGGAAGAAGCGGCTGCCGAGGCGATAACCGCCCGGGCAGGGCACCCGCTCATTGGGGTCGATCCCCAGCGATTGAAGCGCGAGGGTGACCATCGGTTTCACTGTCGATCCGGGCGGATAAAGCCCGCGCTTGGCCTTGTTGAGCAGGGGGATGTGATCGTCCTCGTTCAACATCTTCCACTGCAGGCGGCCAATGCCCCCGGCAAAGCTGTTGGGATCGAAGGCTGGCATCGAGGACAGGGCGAGGATCGCGCCGTCGTTGCAGTCCATCACCACGACCGCGGCAGATTCCAGCCCGATCCGGCGCGAGGCATAGTCCTGCAGCGGGCCATCAATCGTCAGCTTGATCGCCTTGCCCGGCACGTCCTCGCGGAATTCCAGATCGCGCACGAATTTGCCAGAGGCGGTCACTTCAACCCGCTGCGCCCCGGGCTGGCCGCGCAGAATCGATTCGTAGTGCTTTTCCAGCCCATCCTTGCCCAGCTTGAAGCCGGGCGTGACGAGCAGGGGATTGCGTTCCTTCTCGTAATCCTTGGCTGCGGCCGGACCGACATAGCCGATCAGGTGCGCGACCGAAGGGCCGGTCGGATACCAGCGGGTAAAGCCCTGATGCGCCACGACCCCGACCATTTCAGGCAGGCGGACCAGCACCTTGTCAAAGTCCTTCGGCTCCAGCCCTGAAACGACTTCGACCGGCTGATAGCCGTGGGCCTTGTCCAGCTTGTCCATCAGGTCCTGGGTCTGAACCGCGTCAAAGCCCAGCAACTGGGTCAGTTTGGTAACGGTGGTATCCTTGTCGACCAGACGTTCGGGAATGATGTCGATGCGAAACTCTACCCGGTTGGAGGCGAGCTGCGCCCCGCGTCGGTCAAGGATGATCCCGCGCCGCGGCGGAATCAGCGTCAGGTTTACCCGATTGCTTTCCGATGCGGTCTTGTACTTCTCGTTCTGAACCAGGGCGAGCCAGCCCAGCCGCGCTGCCAGCAGAACTCCGACGCCGGTCTGCAAGCCGCCAATCAGGAAGGAACGGCGTTCAAAGCTGTTCTTCAGCGTACCGAAGCTGACGTGGGATTGGCCGCCAAGCATCGCTTCAACGCTTCCGGATCGGGATCAGGCGGAACCGGTCGGTCATGCTGACCAGCTGAGCTAGAATCGGACAAACAAGGATCGAGAGCAGAACCTGCGGCCAGATTACGGCAAATGCGGTATGATTTGCCCCGGCCAGCCAGGCCGCGCAGACAAGGTAAACTAAGGTCAGGCAGCTGGCGACAAGCCAGTTGAACACGACGCTGCGCCATGGAAAGCGTGCTTCGAACAGGTCAAGCAGGATCATCGAAGCGGACCACAACATCACGGCTGAACCAAACGGTTGCCCGGAAAACAGGTCGTCGAACAGGCCCAGGGGCAGGCCGGCCCAGACCGGAAAAAGGCCGGGGCGCAACTGCTGCCAGATGACCAGCAGCAGGAAACCCAGCGGCGGAATGACCGGCCCGGAGGCGATGATCGGCCAGAGTGGACTGAGCGAGCCAAGCATGACCAGCAACCAGGGCGCGCTGATCGCCAGAATTTTTGACGGTGCACGGTTGATGCGGGGCTGGCCGAAACGGGGCAGTCCGCCTGAATTCGGATTGGCCAGCGAAGACGGCATCAGGGTGCGACAACCTCGGTGCTGGCCTTGGCGGCGACTTCATCGAAGGCGCGTTCAATCGCGACATATTCGGTCATGCCGGGATCGCTCAGCGGACGGGCGATGGCCCCGTCGGGCAGCAGCGAAACGACCACGGCCACGGCTTCGTTCGGTCGGTAAAGCCCGCCCGAGCCGGAGGTGACGATCGCATCGCCCTTGCGCAGCGGGTTGATCCCGGTCGCTGCCAACCTGATCCGCAGGGTGCCGTCGCCCTGTCCGGTGGCATAGGCCTGAACCCCGTCGCTGGCGCGGCGGACCGGAACCGTGCTTTCGGTGTCGGTGATGAGCAGGACGCGCGAGGTATTGTGGCCAACTTCCAGCACGCGGCCGACCAGACCGAGCGGCGCACGTATGGTCATGCCAACGGTGATACCCTTGGTTGCACCAAGGCTGAGCGTGGCGAAGCGCCGGGTTGAGGAAGAGGTCGAGCCGATCAGGCGGCCATAGGCGACTGGTTTGCTCTCGCTCTCCGACAGCTGAAGCAGGGCTTTCAGGCGTTCGTTTTCATGCCTGAGCGCCGCCTGCTCGGCCAGTCGGACCCGTGCTTCGGCCACTTCGCGTTCAAGGCTGGCGACACGGCTGCCGCGGGTGAAGTAGCCCGCAAGGGTGGCAAACCAGCTGGTGCTTTCGTGCCGCGCTTCGGCACCGGCCACGCCGACCGGAGCCGTGGCACTGTTGGCAGCCGAACGGGCGCCGGCAAAGGCCGCACCGTTGTCGAGCGAGACCAGCAGGAGCACGGCACCGATGCCCAGTCCGCCCACGGCGAGCAGGTAGTTGAAGAAGGTGTTATACTGCGCCCGGCGCGAATGGCCCGGGCGCCGGTTCCCAGGCGTCGAAACCACGGGACTATTCCACCTGTCCTGAAGCGTGTGTCACGACGCCGTTTTCTCCTCAGGCGGTCATCAGCACGCCGCGATAGATCGGCTCTTCCATCGCGCGACCAGTGCCAAGCGCGACGCAGGACAGCGGATCTTCGGCAATCGTCACCGGCAGGCCGGTTTCTTCGCGCAGATATTCGTCCAGACCATGGATCAGCGCGCCGCCACCGGTCAGCACGATGCCCTGGTCGACAATGTCGGCGGCCAGTTCCGGCGCCGTGTTTTCCAGAGCGATGCGCACGCCTTCGACGATGGCGCCAATGGGTTCGGACAGGGCCTCGGCAATATTGGCCTGGGTGATGGTGATTTCCTTGGGAACGCCATTCACAAGGTCGCGGCCCTTGATCTGGATCGTTTCACCGATGCCATCAGCCGGAACCGTGGCGCAGCCGTGGTCCTTCTTGATCCGTTCTGCCGTGGCTTCACCGATCAGCAGGTTGTGGTGACGGCGGACGTAGGAAACGATCGATTCGTCCATCTTGTCCCCGCCGACGCGAACCGAAGTGGTATAGGCCAGACCGCGCAGCGACAGCACGGCGACTTCGGTCGTGCCGCCACCGATGTCGACCACCATCGAGCCGACCGGTTCAGTCACCGGCATGTCGGCGCCGATTGCGGCGGCCATGGGTTCAAGGATCAGATAGACCGCGCTGGCGCCTGCATTGCTGGCCGCATCGCGAATCGCGCGCTTTTCAACCGAGGTCGAGCCCGAGGGAACGCAGATCACGATTTCCGGATAGCGCAGCATCGACCGCTTGCCGCCGTGGATCTTGCGGATGAAGTGCTTGATCATTTCTTCGGCGATTTCGATGTCGGCAATCACGCCGTCACGCAGCGGGCGGATTGCTTCGATGCTGTCCGGGGTCTTGCCCATCATCATCTTGGCATCGTCGCCAACGGCCTTGACTTTTTTCACGCCGTTGATCGTTTCGATCGCAACGACGGACGGTTCATTCAGCACGATGCCCCGATCCTGGACGTAAACCAGGGTGTTCGCCGTACCCAGGTCAATCGCAATGTTGGAGGAACCGAATTTCAGGAATCGCGACATGAACGAGCTCATTTAGATGTCCGTCTCTTTCAGCCGTCAAACCGCGGGTTCCGCGGCAATGAATGGCCGTTGCGTTAGCGTGGAAGCGCACCCCCTAGCGCAAGCATGTTCGAAACGCCAAAAAATTGTGTCAATTTGCCGTGGCTAACCGTGGCGTTCCGTCTCGAAATTATGGCGTCTGAACGCTAGGCATCAGGACATGCCCGCAATTCGCCGCCTGCCCGATACGCTGATCAACCGCATAGCCGCGGGGGAGGTGGTCGAACGGCCTGCCTCCGCGTTGAAAGAGCTGGTCGAAAACGCAATCGATGCCGGGGCGCAGAACATTGCCGTTCGGCTTGCCGATGGCGGACTGGGCGGGATCGAAGTTACCGACGATGGCTGCGGCATGGACCCGGCGGAAATGGCCCTGGCGCTGGAACGTCATGCCACGTCCAAGTTGCCGGATGAACATATCGAACTGGTCGCAACCCTGGGCTTTCGGGGTGAGGCTTTGCCATCCATCGCCAGCGTTGCGCGCCTGACCCTGGAAAGCCGCCCGCGCAGTGCCTCTGAAGGCTGGCGGCGGGTGGTCGATCATGGCGTGCTGGTGGAAGAAGGACCGGCTGCCCTGCCGCCCGGCACGCGCATCCGGGTGGAAGACCTGTTCGGCAAGATCCCGGCGCGGCGCAAGTTTCTGCGCAGTGGGCGCAGCGAATATGCCGCCTGTCTCGACGTTGTCCGCCGCCTTGCCATGGCGCGGCCCGATATCGGCTTTGTGCTGGAACATGATGGCCGCCGCGTGCTGGCCGTCCAGTCGCGTGAGGAACTGGCGGCGCGCGTCGCGCAATTGGTGGCGCGCGAACTGGCGCAGGATGGAGTCATCATCGATCTGGAGCGCGGCAGGGCGCGGCTGACGGGGGTCGCTGGCCTGCCGACCTTCAACCGGGGCGTGGCCGATCACCAGTATCTGTTCGTCAATGGCCGCCCGGTAAAGGACCGGCTGCTGGTTGGTGCGGTGCGCGGGGCCTATGCCGATATGCTGGCGCGCGATCGCCATGCCGTGCTGGCGCTGTTCCTCGACATTCCGCCTGAAGAGGTGGACGTGAACGTTCATCCGGCCAAGACTGAAGTGCGCTTTCGCGATCCGGCCTTTGTGCGCGGCTTCATCGTCTCGGGCCTGCGCCATGCCCTCGATAGCGAAGGGCGGCGTACGGCGCAGGCTCCTTCCGCGCCCGCCATGGCCAATTGGCAGGCTGAACCGATTGCTCGTCCGGCCGAGCCAGCCCCGGCTTTGTCCTCCCTGTTTGCGCGGGAATATTCCGCACCGGCCGTGCGTGATGCCCCCATCGCGTGGCGGGGGCAGCAGGCCGCGCCGCTTGCGCCGCCGTCAGGCCGGGCCGAACCCGCTGCCGAGCAGCCCGAAGCAGACCATCCCCTCGGCGTGGCGCGGGGTCAGGTTGCCAATACCTATATCGTCGCGGAAGCTGCCGACGGACTGGTGATTGTTGACCAGCACGCGGCTCATGAACGATTGGTGCTGGAGCGGCTGAAAGCGGCCGGGGCGCAAGGGGCGGTTTCGGCCAGTCAGGCCCTGCTGATCCCCGAGGTAGTCGAACTGGACGAACCCGATTGCGACCGCATCGAAGCGGCAGCGGAAACCCTGGCTGATTATGGCCTGACGGTCGAACGCTTTGGCCCGACTGCCGTTCTGGTGCGCTCCGTCCCGGGCGCGCTGGGCAAGGGCAATGTCCAGGCGTTGGTCCGCGACATTGCCGACGATCTGGCCCAGAACGGCGCGGCGCTCCTTCTGGGTGAGCGGCTTGACCATGTTCTGGCGACAATGGCCTGCCATGGCAGTGTTCGCGCCGGTCGCGCCTTGTCAGTGGCGGAAATGAACGCCCTGCTGCGCGAGATGGAAGTCACACCGCGGTCTGGCCAGTGCAACCATGGCCGGCCAACCTGGGTCAAACTGGCCCACGGCGACATCGAAAAGCTGTTCGGGAGACGTTGACCGCACTCGCCGCGGATCAATGACTTCCGCGCACCCGGATCAGGCCGATTGACTTCATCGAGCAGACCTTCACCCCGTCCTGGTTGAACACGTTGACCACGGATTGATAGCTGCCCATTTCCGGGCGCGACTGGCTTTGCTTCTTGCTGAGCAGTTCGGTTTCCACCCGCAGCACGTCGCCGGGATAGACCGGCTTCAGCCAGCGCAGTTCGTCCAGACCCGGAGAGCCAAGTCCAGCCTGCCGGTTCTCGGTAATATTATCGACCAGCATCCGCATGACCATCGCGCAGGTGTGCCAGCCGCTAGCCGAAATCCGTCCGAAATGAGTCTGTGCCGCGGCTTCATCGGAAAGGTGGAAGGGCTGCGGATCGTATTTCGAGGCAAAATCGATCACTTCCTCGCGCGTTACTTCATAGCGCCCGAAGGATGACTTCGTGCCGATTTGCAGGTCTTCGAAATAGACCAGACCGTCATCTGAACTCACTGGCGGACCACTCCCCTGAACGTTTCTGCAGTGCCATCGCTGCGCGTGGCAGCAGGCAATCCGAGCAGACTACGCAGCAATGGGGCAATGTCCACATTGTCAAAAGCGGGAAGGTGTTTTCCGCTGGCGAAAGCAGGGCCGCTGGCAACGAACAGCGAGGCCATTTCCGGAGCAGCCGGATCATAACCATGCGCGCCGCCCGAAAAGGCCTGCTTTGGCGCGCCCGGTTCCAGCAGCCAGCCAGGATCGGCCAGGCACAGGATCGAAGGGGTGCGGGGATTGCGGCCATAGCGCAGTCGCTCTGGCACTTCGGCGCGGCGCCAGCAGCGGTGGTGAGTGCCGGCCACGGCCAGCGCGGCCCACAGCCGTTCGGCATTACCGGGGGTAGGTTCCAGCGCAGCATAGGGGCCGCTTTCAACCACGCGGTAGAGGGCCGGATCGGCCAGTTGGTCAAGCCGGATCACCCGCTCGCTGCTGGTTGCCGCCATGCCGTGGTCAGAGACGAGGATCAGGTTGGGCTTCAGGCCAAGCGTGTGTATGCCTGCCACAAGCTCTCCGACAATGCGGTCCGCATCGGCAATCACGCCGGCCATGCGCGGATCGTCGGGGCCGAACTCGTGACCGGCCGTATCGATCAGATCGAAATAGAGCGTGATCAGGCGTGGCCGGATCGCCTCTGGCCGGCGCAGCCAGTCCAGTACCGTGTTGACCCGCTGGGTGTTGCTGACGGCCTGATTGAACTGCAGCCAGTCCTGCGGCCTGACGCCGCCTTCCGTCATCGCACGGGGCCTTGGCAGAACGCCGCCCCAGGCGACGTTTGATCCGGGCCAGAACATCGTCGCGGTGCGAATGCCAGCCTTTTCCGCTGCGGCCCAGATCGGTTCGCCTTCGTTCCACCAGAACGGATCGTCGTCGGCCATGGTGAAGATCACGCCGGGGCGGCGCGGATCTTCGAACCGGTTGCCGACCAGCCCGCTGTGGTCCGGCACCAGTCCGGTCACCAGAGTCCAGTGGTTGGGAAAGGTTTTGGACGGAAAGGATGGCCGCATCTGGCCCGTGACGCCATGTTTGGCGAGACGGGACAGGTTCGGCGTTACGCCGCGGTCCAGATAGCTGGGGTGAAAGCCATCGAACGAGACAAGGATAACCGGCTCGCTCCCGCGATCTGCCTTGGCCAGAACAGCCGAAGGCAGAATCAGGAGCGAAAGGATCAGCAGGGCATAGCGAAGCATCGCGTCAGCCTAGCCCGGTCTGTTGCCGATACAACCCGCCTGCGCGGTTAGACGTTGAATTTGAAGTGCATGACGTCGCCGTCCTGAACGACGTATTCCTTGCCTTCCTGCCGCAGCTTGCCGTGTTCCTTTGCCGCCGTTTCACCGCCCAGGGATATGAAATCGTCATAGGCTATGGTTTCGGCGCGGATGAAGCCGCGCTGCATGTCGGAGTGGATTTCACCTGCCGCTTCGGGTGCCTTGGCTCCCTTGTGCACGGTCCAGGCGCGGGCTTCCTTCGGCCCGACGGTGAAGAAGGTGATCAAGTGCAACAGATCATAGCCCGAGCGGATCACGCGGGCGAGGCCGGTTTCGTGCAGGCCCATTTCTTCCAGAAAGACCAGGCGATCTTCCGGCTCCATGCCGATCAGTTCGCTTTCGATGGCGGCGGAAACGATCACTGCATTGGCGCCTTCGGCCTTGGCCTTTTCAAATACGCGGGCGGAGAAGGCATTGCCGTTGGCTGCGCTCTCTTCCTCGACGTTGCAGACGTAGAGCACGGGCTTGGCCGTGAGCAGCTGGGCCTGGTTGAACACGCGGCGTTCTTCCTCGCCTTCGGGCATGGCCAGACGCGCAGGCTTGCCATCGCGCAGCAGTTCCAGCGCGGGGGCGAGTACCGAGGCGAGAAGCTTGGCTTCCTTGTCGCCGCCGGTCGCCTTCTTTTGCGCGGCCGGAACGCGCTTTT
The DNA here is from genome assembly GCA_964561375.1 of uncultured Novosphingobium sp. Taxonomy (GTDB): domain Bacteria; phylum Pseudomonadota; class Alphaproteobacteria; order Sphingomonadales; family Sphingomonadaceae; genus Novosphingobium. The sequence continues at coordinate 7,935 of CAZLPK010000046.1, read as the reverse complement.
CCAGGCTTTCCAGGTCCGACAGCATCAGTTCGGTTTCAACCGTTTCGGCATCCGAGATCGGATCGACGCGGTTGTCGACATGCTGGATGTCGTCGTTTTCAAAACAGCGCAGAACGTGGATGATCGCATCCACTTCGCGGATATTGCCCAGGAACTGGTTGCCCAGACCTTCGCCCTTGCTGGCACCGCGGACCAGACCGGCAATGTCGACAAAGCCCAGCTGGGTCGGAATGATCTTCTGGCTGCCGGCGATTTCGGCCAGCTTGTCGAGACGCGGATCGGGCACGCCGACATTGCCGACGTTCGGTTCAATCGTGCAGAATGGATAGTTCGCCGCCTGCGCCGCCTGCGTTTCGGTCAGTGCATTGAACAGGGTGGACTTGCCCACATTGGGCAGGCCGACGATACCGCAACGAAAACCCATCACTTACTCCGCATGGCGCCAAGCGCGCGCCAATAGCGGGGCAGGGGCGGTTTGGCCAGACGGGTTATGCGGGGCTGGCCGATCAGGGGGCGAGGCGCAGGGCAAGGTCGCTCATGAAGCGGGCATCGTCGCCCTTGGCCAGCCATTCTGCCTCGGCGGCAATTCCGCCCAGCATATCGGCCAGATCGTCCATTTCCGCCTTGGCATAGTTGCCCAGGACATGGCCTGTGACGCGGTCCTTGTGGCCGGGGTGGCCAATGCCGATGCGCACGCGGCGAAAATCGGGGCCAAGGTGCTGGTCGATGGAACGCAGTCCATTATGCCCGGCCAGCCCGCCACCAACCCGGACCTTCACCTTGAACGGGGCAAGGTCCAGCTCGTCATGGAATACGGTCAGCGCATCGCTGCCCAGTTTGTAAAAGCGCAGCGCTTCGCCCACGGCGCGGCCGCTCTCGTTCATGTATGTGGCGGGTTTCAGCAGCAGGATCTTCTGTCCGCCAATCCGGCCTTCCTGCACCCAGCCGAGGAATTTCTTCTGGACCGGGCCAAAGTCGTGAAACTCGGCCAGAGTGTCCATCACCATGAAGCCGACATTGTGCCGGTGCAGCGCATATTGCGGACCAGGATTGCCGAGACCGACCCAGACTTGCACTGCATTACCTCCTGCTGGCGGTGAAAGCCGCTTCCTAAAGAAAAAGCCGAACCGCGTTGCCACGGTCCGGCTGATTCTGTGGCTGACAAAAGCCGCTGCGGTCAACCGCAGAGCGATTACTCGCTGGCTTCGGTCTTGCTGTTGTCGCCTTCTTCGCTGCGCAGGCCCGAGGGGGCAACGATGGTGGCGATGGTGAAGTCGCGGTCGGTGATCGCGCTCTTCGAACCTTCCGGCAGCTTGACGTGGCTGATGTGGATCGAAGCACCCACTTCAAGACCGGTAACGTCAATTGCGATGTCGTCAGGGATCTTGTCTGCCTGGCAGATCAGTTCCAGTTCGTGACGAACGATGTTCAGCACGCCGCCGCGCTTCAGGCCCGGGCTGGCTTCTTCGTTGGCGAAGATCACCGGCACGTTGACGTGAATGGTGGCATTGGCCGACAGACGCAGGAAGTCGGCGTGGAGCGGGCGATCGTTGACCGGGTGGAAGGCAACATCCTTGGGCAGGGTGCGGACGGTCTTGCCGCCAACTTCCAGTTCGACGATCGAGTTGAAGAAGTGGCCGGTGCCCAGCTGCTTGATCAGCAGCTTTTCTTCGACGTGGATCGCCAGGGGTTCTTCATTGCCGCCATAGATGACAGCGGGAACACGGCCTTCGCGACGCATGGCACGGGAGGCTCCCTTGCCTGCCCGTTCGCGCGTCTCGGCCGGCAGGGTCAGCGTATCGCTCATAACTCTAGCCTTTCGGAAACTCGTTAAGTAGTATTTTCACCGCCACGCCTCCAGGGATGACCATGACGGGGAAGGGCGGGCCGTTAGCGGTAAAGCGCAGGAAATGCAAGGCTACTGAAGCCGGGTCACCTTCCACCCCTTGCCAGCAAGCATGGCGGGAAGGCCATCCCGGCCCGCCAGATGGGCCGCGCCAACCGCAACAAAGGGGCGAGAGCCACGCGCCAGCATGGTTTCCAACTGACCCACCCAGGCGCGATTGCGGGCAACCAGCAGGGCTTCGCGCAGGGCTGGTTCCTGTCCGAAATCCTCGTCCGTAACACGCGCAATCAGGTCCATATCGCCGCGCGCCCAAGCCTGTTGGAGGGCGCGACGTTGTTCGTCCCGCTTTGGCCCTTCGGCAACTACGGCACCCAGCAGGGCGCGTTGTTGCGGCTCGGGCAGGCGGTCAAAGATGGCAAGCTGCGCTGCGGCCCCTTCAAATTCTGCGACGGGCCCGGTCCATGCCTTGGCGACGGCACGATCGATCCCGTTGCCGCTGTCGTTCTCGCTGGAACCGGCCATGGCCTGCTGGAGCATCAGGGCGGCGGCCCAGGTCTCATAAGGGTCCAGCGAGCCGTACTTCAGTCCCCCCTGCTTCATCTCGTCAGCCAGTTCATCGCGCAGGGCGCCGGCGACCCGTTGCTCCAGTGGCGGCAGGCCCGGGGACTGGGCGAGGGCGGCAAAGGCCTTGGCCGTTTTGGCATCGTTGGTGATGTCGGCGACTTCCAGCACCAGCAGGTCTGCTTCGTTCAGACCCGCATCGACCTGTGCCGAGCGCCAGTTTACCGGTTCCGGCAGGGCATGGATCGTGCCGAGCAGCCAGGCTTTTTCCCCCTTCGGTCCTTCAACCAGCCAGAAACCGGGGTGCACGTCCTCCCGGCGCGAACAGCCTGCCAGCGCCAGAAGGAACATCAGGATGAAAACGAATCTATTGAACACGCACTACCTTTATCCCGGCCTTGCCCAGAAAGTCCTGCACGCTGTCTTTGCCGCCAAGATGGCCGGCGCCAACCGCGATGAAGACAGTACCGGGGCGATCCAGCCGGTCGTCGATCCAGACCGACCAGTTGCGGTTCCGGTCGGTCAGCAGTGCCTTGTAAAGTGCGGGGTCGTCCATCGATTCATTGAGCAATGCGGCAAGACCGGCGGCGTCACCCTTGCTCCAGATGGCAACCATCTTGCCGATTTCCACGCTGATATCGGGCAGGGCATCGATGGTCTCAAACAGAAAGGTCTTTTGCGCTTCGGCAGGAAGCTTGTCGAAAATGCCGAGTTGATGTTCCAGCGTCTCCAGACCCGAGCGGGGGCGACCCAGCGCCTTGTTGCGCTTGTCCAGTTGCGCTTCCACGCCGCTATCCAGACTGTATCCGGACTGCATCAGCGGGATCGTTGCCAGGGCAACCGAGGCGAACCACGGCTTGAGCGGGTCAAACGCGTATTCCGGCATTTTGAGTTTCTGCAGCGCAGCTTCAAACCTTACCCGCTCTGCATCGGTCATCTGCCCGCGCAGGGTCTGGCCCTGGGGCAGGGCACCCATCCGCATGGTGATCGCCATGGTTTGATCCTGCGGCACTTCTGGAATTTCGGTCACCAGTTCCTGTGACTTTTCAAACGCGCTGGCTACCTCGCCGTTATACCAGTCGATCCCTTTTGGCAGGAGGTGGATCGTCCCGAACAGGTAAACCGTGGTATCCTCATCGCTGACTTTCCACAGCGCCGGACGCGCCGGTTCGGTGACTGCGACCGCCTCTACCGGCTGTGGGGTCGGGTGGGCCTGCTGGGCGTGAATTGCTGGCCCGAACAAGGCCGAAGCCGAGGCGATCGTAAGCAGTAGTGCGCGGCGGATGGTCTTCACAGAAACTCCTGACAGAGCATTGAGATGATCAGAGGTTATAGGTAATGCCTAATCGATCAATGGGTTAATCTGGTTCCGGCTCAAAGATTTCTTCTATCGACAGCTCGAACAGGCGGGCGATCCTGAATGCCGGTGGCAGCGACGGATCGTGTTTTTCCGTTTCGATTGCATTGACCGCCTGACGCGACACTTCCAGCCGCTCGGCAAGGTCTGCCTGGCTCCAGTTGCGCTGCGCGCGCAAGGCTCTCAGTCGGTTCCTCAACGCTCATCCTGCCAGCGATGCCACTTGTAAAGGGCGGCAAATGCGAGGGGGAAGTATTGCGAGAACTTGATGATGGCAAAGCTGATTGCTTCGAACTGGTGGATACCTGCGCTGTCGGTGGGATTGGGCAGCACGGCGTGCTGCGGAATTATGGTTTCTGCGGGATTGGCGCGCAGCCAGTCAATCCAGCCGCCAGAGTCGAGGAAGGCCCAGTTGAAAGCGAACCACAGAAACGGCGCGACAGTGACCAGTCTGACCAGCGATCCAGCCGCCCTTTGCCAGACCTGTTCGGCATATTCATCGCGCAGGTGCCGCAGCATGATCAGCGTGATCAGCATGAACTGAACGGCAAGGACGAGAGAGCCGAAGGCCAGGTTCAGTGGACGCCATTCGGCCAGCAGATATGCTTTCGGAACACCGGCGAGCAGCAGTAGCCCGCGGCCATAACCGATCAGCAGCACCCAGAAGGCAATGTCCATCAATTGCTGATAATGACGGTAACCAGCCTTGAGCGTGAACACTCTGCGTCCCCTTATGCACCATCAGAAATGGCTGTTTCGGTATCTAGCAGAACCTTTTGGCCGTTGTCTTGCCTATGGGGTTCGCAAGAGGCGAAATTTGCGGAAATAATCGTCGCTTGTCAGAAAAGAGGCGACTGAGCGATGCAACCACTCAGTCGCCCCAGGGGATGCAATCTGGCAAAATAGTGCGACCCAACTGCCAAGATCGCTTCGCTGGAGTCGCCAACTACTCATCGCTCGGGTGGAGGTAAGCTGTTGGTGTAGATAGATAATGTCAGGTAAACCTTACATCGTCAAGCCGGTTTTCGATCAATCGACCGGTTGATTTGCCGGGGACGATCCGCCAAAGGCCGGGGCTATGAGCGAGACTATACGCCCCTTGTCCTTTCAGGATATGATCCTGCGGCTCCATGCTTTCTGGAGCCAGCAGGGCTGCGCCATCCTTCAGCCTTATGACATGCGCATGGGGGCGGGAACCTTTCACCCGGCAACCACGCTGCGCGCACTGGGGCCGGAAACATGGAATGCCGCCTATGTGCAGCCCAGCCGCCGTCCCACCGATGGCCGCTATGGCGAAAACCCCAATCGTCTGCAGCACTACTACCAATATCAGGTAATCCTGAAGCCGAACCCGTCGAACCTGCAGGAACTGTATCTGCAAAGCCTGGCGGAAATCGGCATCGATCCGCTCGCGCACGATATCCGCTTTGTCGAGGACGACTGGGAAAGCCCGACGCTGGGCGCCTGGGGTCTGGGCTGGGAAGTGTGGTGCGACGGGATGGAAGTGACCCAGTTCACCTACTTCCAGCAGGTCGGCGGGTTCGATTGCAAGCCGGTGGCCGGTGAGATCACCTACGGGCTTGAGCGTCTGGCCATGTATATTCAGGGCGTCGACAATGTTTACGACCTGCGCTTCAACGATGCCGGGGTCTCTTACGGTCAGGTGTTCCTGAAGAACGAACAGGAAATGTCGAAGTACAACTTCGAGATTGCCGATACGGAACAGCTCTTCGCAGGCTTCCGCCATGCCGAGCTGGAATGCCAGCGCTGCATCGCGGCCAACATTCCGCTCGCCGCCTATGACCAGGCGATCGAGGCCAGCCACCTGTTCAACCTGCTCCAGGCGCGCGGCGTCATTTCTGTGCAGGAACGGGCCAGCTACATCGGCCGCGTGCGCGATCTTGCCAAGGGATCGTGCCAGGCCTGGATTGAGAAGAACAAGGACCAGTGGGCAAAGGATTATCCGGAGTGGAGCCTGTGAGCGATTTTCTGCTGGAACTCCGCTCGGAGGAAATCCCCGCCCGTATGCAGGCTGGGGCTCGCGCCGATCTGGAACGCCTGTTCCGCAAGGCGATGGACGATGCCGGGGTGTCGCTGGGTGAAGTGACCGTATGGTCCACGCCGCGCCGTCTGGCCCTGATTGCGCGCGGTCTGCCCACGGCTACCGCTGCGGTCAGCGAAGAGATCAAGGGGCCGCGTGTCGGCGCTCCGCCCCAGGCGCTGGAAGGATTCCTGCGCAAGACCGGCCTTGCCGAAAGCGAACTGGTTGAGCGGGACGGCGTCCTGTTCGCCGTGATCGAAAAGCCGGGCCGCGCCACGGCTGACGTTCTGGCCGAAGCGATCCCGGCTATGGTCCGCGCTTTCCCCTGGCCAAAGAGCCAGCGCTGGGGTGCCGCTTCGATCAGCACGGAAAGCCTGCGCTGGGTGCGCCCGCTTTCCGCCATCGTTGCCTTGCTGGATGGCGAGGTCGTGCCGTTTGAGATCGACGGCATCCATTCGGGCCGCCTGACCCGTGGCCACCGCTTCCATTCGCATGGCGAGATCGAAATTGCCGGGGCGGATGACTATGCGGCCAAGCTGCGCACCGCTCACGTCATCGTCAATCACGAAGAGCGTCAGGACATTGTTCGCGATCAAGCTGCTGCGGCTGCCCATGCCGAAGGGCTGCTGCTGGTTGCCGACGAAGGGCTGGTGATCGAGAACGCGGGCCTGACCGAATGGCCGGTGCCGTTGCTGGGCCGCTTTGACGAAGCCTTCCTCGATGTGCCGCCCGAAGTCATCCAGCTGACCGCGCGTACCAACCAGAAGTATTTCGTCTGCGAAAAGGATGGCAAGCTGGCCAATGCCTTCGTCTGCACGGCGAATATCGTTGCGGTCGATGGCGGGGCAGAGATCGTGGCTGGCAACCGCAAGGTGCTGGCTGCACGCTTGTCGGACGCCCGCTTCTTCTGGGAACAGGATCGCAAGACCGCCCTCTCGCAGCAGGCGCAAAAGCTCTCGCGCATCACCTTCCACGAAAAGCTGGGCACGGTGGCCGACAAGGTTGAGCGCGTTGCCAAGCTGGCCGAATGGCTGGCGAGCGAAGGTATCGTGCCGAACTGCAACCCGTCGCTGGCGCGGCAGGCAGCAGAGCTGTGCAAGGCCGATCTCGTCACCGAAATGGTCGGCGAGTTTCCGGAACTGCAGGGCCTGATGGGCGGCTATTACGCCCGTGCAGAGGGTCTGCCCGATGCCGTCGCCGATGCGATCCGCGATCACTACAAGCCGGTCGGGCAGGGCGACGAAGTGCCGACTGCGCCGGTTACGGTGGCGGTGGCGCTGGCCGACAAGCTCGATACGATCCGCAGCTTCTTTGCCATCGATGAAAAGCCGACCGGTTCGAAGGACCCGTTTGCCCTTCGTCGCGCCGCACTCGGGATCATCCAGATCGTCACCGCCAATGGCCTGCGCCTTGGCATTGGTGAGGGCGATGTGCTGTCGTTCTTTGCCGATCGCCTCAAGGTCCAGCAGCGCGAAGCAGGCGTGCGCCACGATCTGATCGATGCTGTGTTTGCGCTGGGCGGTGAGGACGATCTCGTTCGCCTGCTTGCCCGCGTCCATGCGCTGCAGGCTTTCGTCGGAACCGAAGACGGCGCCAATCTGCTCGCTGGCTACAAGCGTGCGGCCAATATCCTGAAGAAGGAAAACTGGGCCGAACAGGGCGGTGCTGTGACTTACGATCCAGAAGCGGCAGAGGCGGCTCTTATTGCAGCGCTTGCCGCAGCGGAGCCGCGCGCGGTTTCGGCCGTGGCCGAGGAGGACTTTGCCGGAGCCATGGCGGCTCTCGCTACTCTCCGCGCGCCGATCGATGCCTTCTTTGACGATGTTACGGTCAACGATGCCGATCCAGCCAAGCGGTCGGCACGGCTTGACCTGTTGGCCCGCTTCCGTGCGGCAGTGCACAAAGTGGCTGACTTCTCTAAGATCGAAGGTTAGGGCACCCCTACACCGGCAGTCGAATCGACGGTTCCAGAAAAACGGCGGATTTCCATGACTACATACGTATTCACCTTTGGCGGCGGCGTGTCTCACCAGGACCCCCGCGCGAAGGACAAGACGGTGGTTGGCGGCAAGGGAGCGAACCTTGCCGAGATGGCGGGGATTGGTTTGCCGGTCCCGCCGGGCTTTACGA
>CAZLPK010000045.1:0-18518 GCA_964561375.1 uncultured Novosphingobium sp. | reverse complement strand
TTTTAGATGAGGCAACACCACAAGACTCGGGAGCATTTCAGGTGAGGCAATGCGACAGCCGGTGACCACGATCGGCGGCAACCTTGACGTCCACATCTATGACATCGCCCGCATCGAAAGCCTCTCGGGCCCGCAGGGCACCCTGTATGGCGCATCGTCGCAGGCCGGGACCATCCGCATCATCACCAACAAGCCGGACACCTCGGGCACCTATGGCGCGATGGATGCAGAACTGAACACGGTTGCCCACGGCGGCGTGGGCGGCAAGGTCGAATTCTTCGTCAATACCCCGCTGAGCGACAATGCCGCGCTGCGCGTGGTCGGCTTCTACAAGCGTGATGCCGGGTTTATTGATAACGTACCGGGCACTCGGACCTTCCTCGGTACGCCGATTTACGACAGCAACGACGCATACGTCGGCAGCGCCGATGACGGTATCGTCTTGAACAATGCCGCCTATGTGAAGAAGGATTACAACAAGACCGAAACCTACGGCGGTCGCGCCGCACTCGGCATCGAACTGGACGATAACTGGACCGTGACTCCGGCCGTCATGTACCAGAACACCAAGTCCAAGGGCATGTATGCCTTTGATCCGTCGGTCGGCGATCTGGAAGTGCAGCACTTCCTGCCCGAATACCGCGATGACAAGTTCGTTCAGGCGGCACTGACCATCGAAGGCAAGATCGGCAACTGGGACCTGACTTATGCCGGGGCCTATCTGGATCGCAAGACCTTCAGCTCCAATGACTATACCGACTACGCCGAAGCTTATGACGCGCTCTATGCGGATTACGGCGGCAATGCCGGTTACTTCTATTTCACTGATTCGCTGGGCAATACGATCAGCCCCGTCCAGAATGTGATTGGCAGCGATCACTTCAAGAAGGTCAGCCAGGAACTGCGGATTGCCTCGCCGTCGGAAAACCGCCTGCGGCTGGTCGCGGGCCTGTTCTGGCAGCGCCAGTCGAATGACATCTATCAGGATTACAAGGTCGCCAATCTGGCGCCGTCCGTTTCGGTCAACGGTTCGCCGGGCACCCTGTGGCTGACCAAGCAGGACCGTGTTGACCGCGACTATGCGGCCTTCGGTGAACTCAGCTATGACCTGACCGACAAGCTGACTGCCACGGCAGGGGTGCGCGCGTTCAAGTATGACAACACGCTGATCGGGTTCTTCGGCTTTGGCCGCAATCCGGGCGATAACTATTCAGCCACGCCGTACAATGGGGCAGGTTCATCGCGTACCGGCGTTGCTGGTTGCTTTACCTCCACCGGCTCGCGCCTGCGTCCCGAGGCGGGCACTCCGGGTGTTACGCTTTATCCGGCGACCGTCGATGGCAGCCCCTGCACCAATCTGGGTGTCTGGAATGGCAGCGGCGTCGATCCGGTTCAGGCCAAGGGCGATGGCTTCACCTGGCGCGGTAATCTGACCTACAAGCCGAACAGCGACCTGATGGTCTATGCCACGGCGTCAAAGGGTTTCCGTCCGGGCGGCATCAACCGCCGTGCCGATGTGCCGGCCTATGATCCGGACTATCTCTACAACTACGAGTTGGGGTGGAAGGCGACGCTGGCTCCGGGTCTGCGCCTGAACGGTGCGGTCTATCAGCAGAACTGGAAGAAGTTCCAGTTCAGCTTCCTCGGCGCGAACAGCTTTACCGAAATCCATAACGGACCGGACGCGCGAATTCGCGGGATCGACGTTGACCTCGCCTACAACCGCGGACCGTTCAACCTGCAGGTCGCGGCGGCCTATACCGACGCCAAGATGACCAAGAACCTGTGCGAGCGGGACGATCCGACCTATGCTTGTACCGGCGAAGACAATGCGATCGCGTCGCCTGCTGGCACCCGTCTGCCGATCACGCCGAAGTTCAAGATCTCGGGCACGGCGCGCTATACGGCTGAACTCAGCGGCACGACCAAGGCCTATGGCCAGCTTAATGCCGCCTATCAGGGTTCCGCCCCCAGCGAAGTGCGCGCCGGAAGTGCTGCGATTATCGGCGAACTGCCCGCTTTCGCCACCGTCAACCTCGCTTTCGGGGTTGACTGGGACAAGGTGAATATTGAACTATTCGCGTCGAACCTGTTCGATGAACGCGGGCAGGTAGCGCGCTTCCTGCAGTGCGGTGCTTGTGGTCAGCGGCCCTATGTCGTGCCGATCCAGCCCCGAACGATTGGCCTGCGCGCAGGTTACGAATTCTGATTTGTCCAGTTGGAGAGGGAAAGCGCCCCGGACCCTAGAGGTTCGGGGCGTTTTTCATTCCGGCAGCTTGCATACCTCTACCCAGCGCGCGCCGACCAGTTCGGCCAGGCGGGTGGGGGTTACTTCGACCGAGCTTGTCCGGGTTCCGGCGGCGGGAAAAACGGTCGGATAGGCCAGCAGGGAGCGGTCGGCAATGATCGGCAGGTCGCTGGCAAGGCCAAACGGGCAGACCCCGCCGACGGCATGGCCGGTGACGGCCAGGGTTTCCTCTGGATCAAGCATGCGCGGCCGCCCGCCCAGTTCCGCCTTGCAGCGCGCATTGTCCAGCCGCGCATCGCCCCGTGCCAGCAGCAGATAGACCGTTTCGCCAACGCGGAAGGCGAGCGACTTGGCAATTCGGCCCGCTTCGACGCCCAGCACTTCCGCCGCTTCCGCAACCGTTGCGGTTGAGCGGGAGTGGTCGATCAGGTGCAGGTTCGGCGCATTCGCTTGCAGCCAGGCAAGCGCACTTTCACCACTCATCGGCCTAGCTCTGCAACCAGCGCCCGGGCTGCGGCGCTAACTTCTTCCCAGGTGGTCAGGAAGCCTGTTTCCTCGCCATACCACGGGTCGGCCACGGCGTGCCCTTCGCGGCCCGGAACCAGATCGAGCAGCAGCGAGAGCCGCGCGGAGTGCGCAGCCGGAGCGATCCGCTCCAGGTTGCTCAGGTTGGAATGGTCCGCTGCAAAGATATGGGTGAAGCGCTCAAAATCCTCGGCGCTGGCCTGCCGTCCGCGATAGCCGGAAATGTCGATGCCAAACCGCGCCGCCGTGCGGATCGCGCGCGGGTCTGGCGGTTCGCCGATATGATAGTCGGCAGTCCCGGCCGAATCCGCCGTAACCTTCAGTCCGGCCTTTGCTGCTTCAGCGCGAAAAGCCGCCTCTGCCAGGGGGGAGCGGCAGATGTTGCCAAGGCAGACGAACAGCACGGCAGGTTCACGCATCGTCATCTCCGAACCGTTCCAGACGGAACGCGGCGCTGAGATAATCTTCCGCCGCGGCCTTCAATTGCGGCTCTTCGGCAAAGGCATCGGCGGGCAGCGGGGCCATGTCGAAAGCTTGAAGCAGGGTCCACAGCGCGAACCTGCGGCCCGGTTCGCGTTCCACGCCGAAAGCGATTTTCAGCTTTTCCAGCGCGCGATCAAATTCGGCTTCGGTCAGGCTGGACGGGTCTTCGTTCCCGAAGAAGTGGACCAGCAGGGCTTCCAGTTCCATGTCAGAACGCGATCACACCTGTGGCGGCGCCCAGCCAGAACAGTCCGGCCCCGCCCAATGCAGCCGCGACATAGCCCAGCCAGCCACGCCCTTCGCCCTTGCGCTCCCACACCAGTTCCACCTCGGGCAGCGGCGGCGCTTCGGGCGCGCCGCCCTTGGGCGGGAACTTTTCTTCGATGCGGCGGACCAGATCGGGCAGGCCCAGCAGCGTTTGCGCGTCCTTGCGCAGGCGCTCGGCAATCGCCGCCTCTGGTCCCAGTTCGTCGCGAATCCATTCGCGGACATAGGGCGATGCCACGTCCCACATATTGATCTTCGGGTTGAGTTGGGTCGCTAGCCCTTCGACCATGACCATGGTCTTTTGCAGCAGCAGCAGGTGCGGCTGGGTCTGCATGTCGAATTCGCGGGTGATCGCGAACAGGCTGTCGAGCATCTGCCCGATGGACAGTTCGCTGACCGGACGGCCCCGCGTCGGCTCGCCCACGGCGCGCAGCGCGGTCGCGAATTCATCGACCGAGTGATAGCTTGGCACATATTGCGCTTCGAAATGGATTTCGGCGACGCGGCGGTAATTGCCCGTGGTCAGGCCATAGAGGATTTCCGCCAGCCACAGCCGGGCGCGGCGATCGATCCGGCCCATGATGCCAAAGTCGATCGCGGCAATCGTGCCGTCGGGCTGCACGAACAGGTTCCCCTGGTGCATGTCGGCATGGAAATAGCCTAGGCTGATCGCCTGTCGCAGGAAGGTCAGCACCAGATGCTCACCCAGCGCGGCCAGATCGTGACCGCCAGCGCGCAGGGCGTCGGTCTCACTGATCTTGATGCCGTCGATCCAGTCGATCGTCATCACCCGGCCATTGGTGCGGTCCCAATCAATCCCGGGCACGCGGTAGCCCTCGGTCGAGGCCATACGCTCGGCCAGTTCCGAAGCCGAGGCAGCTTCACGCCGCAGGTCGAGTTCGCGCAGGGTCCAGCGCTTGAAATTGGCGATGACGAGGCGCGGGCGCAGGCGCGCAGCCTCTCCGCCCAGAGCCTCCAGATGGGCGGCGGCCCATTCGTAGGTCTGGATGTCTTCGGCGAACTTTTCCCGAATGCCGGGGCGCAGCACCTTTACCGCGACGGTGCGCCCGTCTGTGGTAACCGCGCGGTGGACCTGCGCGATGGAGGCGGCGCCGACCGGCTCTTCCTCAATCGAGGCGAACAGGGCCTCCAGCGGCTTGGCAAAGCTCGATTCGATCTCGTGCCGGATTGCCGCGAAGGGCACCGGGGGCAGGCTGTCCTGCAGGCTGAGCAGGTTCTGCGCCGCTTCCTCTCCCACGATGTCCGGGCGAGTGGCCAGCGTTTGCCCCAGCTTGATCGCGGCGGGTCCGATGGCCTGAAAGGCACCGGCATAGTCCGGCGTGCGCGGCTGGAACGTGCCGAGCCGGGCAAGGCGGCACAGGCGCTGGACCTGTGCCGGGGCGTTCGGGTCCTGCTCGATCCCGCGCAGCGCGCCGTGGCGGGCCAGAATGCGGCCCCAGCGCAGCAGGCGCAGAATGTGCGTGGCGGGGCGAGTCACCTTAGATCTTCCACCCCGAATGGATGGCCACCAGCCCGCCAAGGATCGGTTCGACCCGGGTATTCACAAAGCCTGCCGACCGGATCATGCCTTCGAACTCCGGCATGGTCGGGAAACGGCGGATCGATTCGATCAGGTAGCGATAGCTGTCCGCGTCACCAGCAATGGCAGAGCCAAGCTTCGGCACCAGATGGTGCGAATAGGCGTCGTAGACTTCCTTGAAGCCAGGCCATTCCGTGGTCGAGAATTCCAGGCAGAAGAAGCGCCCGCCATGCTTCAGCACGCGGTAGGCTTCGGCCAGGGCCTTGTCGATGTGAGTGACGTTGCGAATGCCGAATGCAATCGTGTAGGCATCAAAGAAGCGGTCCGGGAAAGTAAGGACTTCCGCGTTCTGGCGTGACCAGACCAGGGTATCCAGCCCGCGTTCCATCGCCCGTTCGATGCCGACGTCCAGCATGTCCTGATTGATGTCGGACACGGTGATGGTCGCGCCCTTTGCCGCCATGCGAAAGGCGATGTCGCCCGTGCCGCCCGCCATGTCGAGGATCTGTTCGCCCGGTTGCGGTTTTACGCGGCGGACGAACTTGTCCTTCCACAGGCGGTGCATGCCCACCGACATTGCATCGTTCATCACGTCGTACTTGCGCGCGACCGATGAAAATACGGCGCCAACCTTTTCGGTCTTCTCCTCGGGAGAGACCTCTTCGTAGCCGAAGGATACCTTTTCGCTCATGGCCCGCGCCTTAGCGTCAAGGCAGGCGCGGTGCCAGCGAAAGCGTGCCTGATTGGCGTGCGGAAAGCGTCAGAATCGGATTGTCGCCGCATCATGAAGTGCCTAACCACCGCGCCATGCCAGAGTTGCCTGAAGTTGAAACGACCGTTCGCGGTCTGGCGCGCTATCTTGATGGCGAGCGGCTGGCCCGCGTCGAGACGCGGCGGGCCGACCTGCGCCGCCCCTTTCCGCCCGATCTGGTTCAGGTCCTGACCGGCGCCACCGTCACCAGTCTGGGGCGGCGGGCGAAATATGGCCTGGTCCATACCGACCGGGGCCAGACGGTGGTCTTTCACCTGGGCATGTCGGGCCGCTGGCGAATCGAGCCGGAAGAAATCGGCAAGCACGATCATCTGGTGCTGGAAACAGGCAGCGGTCACACATTGGCGCTTTGCGATCCGCGCCGCTTCGGCTCGGTCGATCTGGTCGATACGGAGCGGCTGGAGGCATGGCCGCCTTTTGCGGCAATGGGGCCGGAGCCGCTGGGGCAGGATCTGACCGCGCCTTATCTGAAAGAGGCGCTCAAGGGGCGTAGCGCGGCGATCAAGCTGATGCTGCTCGATCAGCGAATCGTAGCGGGGCTGGGCAACATTTACGTCTGTGAGGCGCTGTTCCGGGCGGGAATCGCCCCTGCAAAGGCGGCGGGCAAGGTTTCCGGTGCGGCGCTGGAACGGCTGGTTCCGGAGATCCAATCTGTCCTGCGCGAAGCCATCGAGGCGGGCGGCTCTACCCTGCGCGATTATGCCCAGCCCGACGGAGAACTGGGTTATTTTTCAAAGCGGTTCGACGTTTACGACCGCGAAGGGCAGTCGTGCGTGCGTTGCGGCGCGCCGATCAAGCGGATCGTGCAGGGCGGGCGCAGCACCTGGCACTGTGCAAAGTGTCAAAAGTAAGAGGAATGCTTGACGATTCGGGGGGGCAGGGTTAAGGGCCGCGCTTCCCGTGGGGCCGATTCCATGTCGGCGCCCCGCTTTGCACGAGATTCTTAAGGACGAACATGGCCAATACGCCGCAAGCCAAGAAGCGCATCCGCCGCAACGAACGTCGGGCCGAAATCAACGGCAACCGCATGAGCCGCATCCGTACCTTCGTGAAGAAGGTCGAAAGCGCGCTGGACGGTGGTGACAAGACTGCTGCCGCCGAAGCTCTGAAGGCTGCTCAGCCGGAACTGGCTCGCGGTGTTGCTCGCGGCGTGCTGCACAAGAACACGGCTGCTCGCAAGCTGTCGCGTCTGACCAAGCGAGTGGCTTCGCTCTGATTCGCTCACCGCGAGTGATTCGCGGGACGAACACAGAACGTAACCTAGGTTAAGGGCCCCCGGTGCTCCGGTGGGCCCTTTTGCTTGTGCGCTGCACCTTAAATTGCTGCGCCGCATTAAGCCGAACAATTCCGCCGATTCGCAGCGAAGTCGAAGTACAAACCCATGATTTTTAAGTCTTTGTACTTCGCTCCGGAGATTCCCTTGGGTCGGTTAGAGTCAAGGCGGTTTATTTCAGTTTTTTTACCTCCCGCGCCTTGCTCTCGCCGCTGAACCGTCCATAAAAAGGGCATGTCTCGGCGGCCACTGGCTCACCGGGACATCACAGCAAAAATACAGGATTTATGCATCGGCAACGGGCGTCCGGTGTGGGGTTGCGTGCGGTTTCCGCGCGCTGTTTAGTGGTGTTTCGCACGGGGGCGTAACTGAGTGACCGGAACAGGTATGAGCGGAGCGCAAGGCAAGCCTTCCGCTGCTTCAAACACAGATGAAGAACGGATGCGTGAGCAACAGGAAGCACTAGACCTTGCTGCGGACTGGGCTGACATCAGCCAGGGCCTGCGCAAGGATCTTGGTCAGCAGCTGCACAGCCAGTGGATCAAGCCGATCCAGCTGGGCACCTTCTGCAAGGAAACCGGAACGCTGGACCTGTTCCTGCCGACTGAATTCAGCGCCAACTGGGTGGCGGATCGGTTCGCTGACCGGCTTTCGCTGGCGTGGAAGATCGCGCGCCCGGACATTCGCAACGTGCGCATTTCGGTAGCGCCGAATCGCCGCGCCCCGCAGGGCCTGCGCTTCGGCAATGGCGAAGGCGCGCGCCGCGAGGCACCGATGCCGCAGCCGGGCGATGCGCTGGGCATGGGCGCTGCTGAACTGGGCACGCTGGGGCAGGGTTCGATCGGGCTGGACCCGTCGCTGACCTTTGCCACTTTCGTATCCGGCGCGGCCAACGTGCTGGCCAGCAATGCGGCGCAGCGCATGGCGGCGGTGGAAACCCCGCAGTTCGCGCCGCTCTATCTCAAGGCCGCGACCGGGCAGGGCAAGACGCACCTGCTGCACGCGATTGGCCATGCCTATCTGGCGGCCCATCCGCGGGCGCGGATATTCTACTGCTCGGCTGAGCGCTTCATGGTCGAATTCGTTCAGGCCCTGCGCCAGAACCAGACCATCGAATTCAAGGCTCGCCTGCGCGGCTTTGACCTGCTGCTGGTGGACGACATCCAGTTCATCATCGGCAAGGCAAGCGCCCAGGAAGAGCTGCTTTACACGATCGATGCCCTGCTGGCTGAAGGCAAGCGGCTGGTCTTTGCCGCCGACCGTGCGCCCCAGGCGCTCGACGGCGTCGAACAGCGCCTGCTCTCGCGCCTGTCGATGGGTCTGGTGGCGGATATCCAGCCGGCCGACATCGAACTGCGCCGTGCGATTCTGGAGCACCGCCTGCAGCGTTTCAGCCCGACTCACGTTCCGGCTGACGTGGTCGAGTTTCTGGCCCGCACAATCAATCGCAATGTCCGCGAACTGGTTGGCGGCCTGAACAAGCTGATCGCCTATGCCCAGCTGACCGGTCAGGCCGTGTCGCTGCAACTGGCCGAAGAGCAGCTGACCGACATCCTGTCGGCCAACCGCCGCCGCATCACGATTGACGAGATCCAGCGGACCGTCTGCCAGTTCTACCGGGTCGACCGGACCGAAATGGCCAGCAAGCGCCGGGCCCGCGCTGTGGTTCGTCCGCGTCAGGTGGCAATGTATCTGGCCAAGGTGCTGACGCCGCGTTCCTACCCGGAAATCGGCCGCAAGTTTGGCGGGCGTGACCATTCCACCGTGATCCACGCCGTGCGCCTGATCGAGGACCTGCGCACCCGCGATGCCGACATGGATGGCGATGTGCGCAGCCTGCTGCGCCAGCTGGAAAGCTAAGCGCGGTCCACAGCCAATCGACTGTTAACCCACGGCCTGTGCACAGAGTTGTGCACAGGCCGTTTGGTTATGTTCAGGCGCTAAGGCCGCCGTCGACCACCAGCTCGCTACCGGTGGAGAAAGCAGCGCGATCGCTGGCCAGGAACACCACGGCATCGGCCACGTTCTGCGGCTCACCCAGATGACCCAGTGGGTGCATGGCCGAGACATTGGCCAGCATCTCGTTGTTGCCCGCGCCCTGGGCCAGGGCGAAATCGTCGACCAGCTTGCGGCCCATGTCGGTGTCGATCACCGCCGGGTGGACCGAATTGACGCGGATGCGCGCAGAGGCCAGTTCCTTGGCGCAGCCCTTGGTGAACAGGCGGACCGCGCCCTTGGTGCTGTTGTAACAGGTTCCGCCTGCTGCGCCCTCGATCCCCGCCACGGAGGACAGGTTCACAATGGCCGTGCCGCCGCGCCACAGGTGCGCACGCTCGGCCAGCAGCGGGATCGCCGCGCGGGTGCCCAGGAACACGCCTTCGCAGTTGACGGCATGCAGGCGCCGCCAGTCATCCAGCGTGGTCTCCAGGATCGGCTTGAACAGCCACAGCCCGGCATTGTTGACCAGAATGTCGAGCCCGCCCAGTTCGGCCCGGACCCAATCCATGGTTTCGGCCCAGCCCGATTCGCTGGTTACGTCCAGACTGCGCGCCACGCCGCCAATTTCTGCGGCGAGGTCGTCCGGCGCGGTCAGGTCGGTAACGGCAACCTTGGCCCCGGCTGCGGCAAGGGCGCGCGCCGTTGCCGCGCCCAGCCCCTTGGCCGCTCCGGTTACCAGCGCAATGCGTCCATCGAGATCAGCCATGGCTCAGGCCTCCACCACTTGTTTGCTCAGTTCGTCACGCAGTTCGCGGCGCAGGAACTTGCCGCTGGCATTGCGCGGCAGGGGCTGGTCCATGAACCAGACATAGCGCGGCACCTTGTGCTTGCTCATGTGCTCGGTGCAGTGGGCGATCACGTCCTCGGCCGAAGCGGTTTCGCCCGGCTTCATATAGATCGCGATGCCGGTTTCTTCGCCCAGCCGCTGGTCCGGCACGCCGAAGACGCAGCATTCGGCGACGCCCGGCATGCGATAGACGCAGGCTTCGACTTCGGTGCAGGAAATGTTCTCACCGCCGCGAATCACCAGGTCCTTCTTGCGGTCGACGATGTAGATGAAGCCGTCCTCGTCGATCCGGGCAACGTCGCCGGTGTGGAGCCAGCCGTCGGTGATGGTCTGGGCTGTGGCGTCGGGGCGGTTGATATAGCCCTTGATGACCGGGGTGCCCTTGACCCACAGTTCGCCCGCTTCGCCCAGCGGCAGTTCGTTACCGTCATCATCGACGACCTTCACTTCAAAGCTGGGCATGGCCGGGCCGGCGCTGTCCGGACGGTCGACGAAGAAGTCGCCCGAAACCGAAGTGATGATGCCGCAGGTCTCGGTCATGCCATAGCCGGTGGTCGGGCGGGCGGTCTTCACCGCTTCGTCGATCTTGAGCACCAGATCGGGCGGAACCTGCGCCCCGCCGCCGCTGAGGCCGGTCAGGGTCGAAGTATCGGTCTTGGCAAAGTCCGGGTGGTTGATCAGTTCGCGGCTCATCACCGGCACGCCGCTGATGCTGGTGATCTTGTAGCGTTCGACCAGCTTCAGCGCCTCGCCCGCATCCCACTTGTACATGAGCACCATGGCGCCACCCGCTGCGCTGGTCAGATAGGCGCCGCAATTGTTGGCAGTGACGTGGAACAGCGGGGTGGTGAGCAGCGTAACCGGCGGCGGCGGATCGGCTGGAGGAGCCTCACCCGTGGCCCGCTCAATCGCAGTGGCCTGGGCCACGGTCGAATAGAGCATGTTCATCAGGTTGGCGATGCAGCCCCGGTGGGTCAGCTGCGCGCCCTTGGGAAAGCCCGTCGTGCCGCTGGTGTAGAAGATGCAGGCATCCGCATCGGGATCGATCGTGGCCTGCGGCATGGTTCCGCCGTGGGCGATGACCTCCGCATAGGGGATCACGTCAGCCGGATAGTCGTCCAGCCGCACGCCGACCACGGCCATTTCACCGGCATATTCACACTCGCGCAGGCGGGCGAGGCGTTCCTTGTCGACGAAGATCACCTTGGGCTCCGCGTCCTTCAGGGCGTAGTCCAGTTCTTCGGAAGTCCACCACGCGTTCAGGCCGGCGACGGTTATGCCGATGGAAGTGCAGGCCCAGTAGATCACCATCCATTCCGGATAGTTGCGCATCGCAATCGCGATCCGGTCGCCCGCGCGCACGCCGCGATTCGTCAGCCAGTTGGCGATCGAGGCGGCATGGGCATGAGCCTGGGTATAGGTCAGGACATCGTTTTCGTAGATCAGATAGGGCCGGTCACCCCAGGCAGCGGTGGAAAGCCAGAATTCGCGCACCGAGGGTGGCGCGTTCTTGAAACCGCGCATCTTGCGCCCGAGCGCTTCGATCTCGACGATTTCGAACTGCCCGCCCGGGCCGGTCAATTCCTCGCGTACTTGGCGCAGTTGTGCGTAATGCATCGCTCTTCCCATTTGTTTTAATTGTCCGATTAAGTGCCGCATTGGCCGGGTCTGGGCAAGACACTTCGTTTGCGGCGCGGCGCATTTCGCCTAAAGCGCAAAACATGGCGCTTTCACCTGACCGACTGGACCGTTTTGCCCGCCACATCGTGCTGCCCGAAGTGGGCGGGGTGGGGCAGGTTGCACTGGATCAGGCCCATGTCGTGCTGATCGGCTGCGGCGGGATTGGTAGCCCGGCCTTGCAGTATCTTGCCGCCGCAGGCGTGGGCCGCCTGACGCTGGTAGATGATGACACGGTCGACCTGTCGAACCTGCAACGCCAGACGATCTTTGCGCCGGCCGATGTGGGCCAGATGAAGGCCGAAGCGGCTGCTGCCTGGGTGGGGCGATTCGATCCTGCCTTGCGCTGCACCGTCCATGTGACCCGAATCACGGCGGACAATGCTGATGCGATTCTCTCTGGCGCGGATGTGGTGCTGGACGGCTGCGATAACTTTGCCACGCGCCTTGCCGTTTCCGATGCCTGCGTGCGGCTGGGCATTCCGCTGACCAGCGCGGCGGTCGGGCGGTTTCAGGGGCAGGTCGCGAACTTCGCCGGCCATCTGGAAGGGCAGTCCTGCTATCGCTGCTTTGTCGGCGATGCCTTCGATGCCGAGGATTGCGATACTTGCGCGTCTGACGGTGTGCTGGGCGCGCTGGTTGGCATGATGGGCGCCTTTGCCGCGATGCAGGCGATTCGGGTGATCCTGAACGGCAAGACCGAACTGGGCGATCCGCAATGGGGCCGGCTCCACCTGTTCGAAGGGCTGGTCCCCAGCCTGCGGACGATGAAGATTGCCAAGGACCCGGACTGCAAGGGCTGTTCAGCCGCGGGCCAATAGCTCCTCGACCCAGGCCGGAACCACTTCGGTAGCCGGACCAAGCCGCGATTCGTGGAACCAGTGGGAGCCTTGGCTGCGCTCAAGGTTGAGCTCCAGCGTCTGCGCCCCCAGTTCCCGCGCGTTCTGGACAAAGCCTGCCGCCGGATAGACCGCGCCCGAAGTGCCGATCGAAACGAACAGGTCCGCGTCGCGCAGCGCGGCATAAATCTCGCCCATGCGATAGGGCATTTCGCCAAACCACACGACGTCGGGCCGTAGCGCCTGCACCCCGCAGGCCGGGCAGGCGGGGCGGTCAATCAGCGGCGCGGTCCAGCGGCTGCGAATGTCGCAACTTGTGCACCAGGCGTTAAGATGCTCGCCATGCATGTGCACCACCCGGCGCGATCCACCGCGTTCGTGCAGGTCATCCACGTTCTGCGTCACCAGCAGCAGATTGCCGGGCCATTCGGCCTCCAGTCGCGCCAGCGCGGTATGGGCTGCATTCGGCCCTTTCTCTTGAATCGCGGCACGGCGCATGTCGTAAAAGCGCAGGACCAGATCGGGGTCGCGGGCGAAGGCTTCGGGCGTGGCGACATCTTCCACCCGGTGCCGTTCCCACAGGCCGCCACCGTCGCGAAAAGTGTCGATGCCGCTTTCGGCGGAGATTCCGGCTCCGGTCAGGATCACGATGTTGCGGATTTGGCTCATCCCGGTTCTTTAACCGCTCGTCCTGAGCTTGTCGAAGGACTGGTTTTCCTTCAAGCGGGCCCTGAGGCAAACAGGGGCTTCGACAGGCTCAGCCCGAGCGTGTTTGTATAGTGGAGGTTGGCTTGGCCAGAATCGGGATAATCGGCAGCGCGGGACGCATGGGGCAGGCTTTGGCTGACGCGATTGCTGCGGCGGGCGAGGTTCATGCTGGCGGCGTGGACAAGGGCGATGACGTTCTGGCCCTGGCGCGGGTCAGCGATGTGCTGGTCGATTTCTCCGCTCCCGCCGCGCTGGAAGGCAATCTGGATGCAGCCATGGAGGCGGGCGTGCCGATCGTGGTCGGCACCACCGGACTGGAAGAACGCCACCACTGGCTGTGCGACAATGCCGCCGAACAGATCGCCGTGCTGCAAACCGGCAATACCTCGCTGGGCGTAACCCTGCTGGCGCACCTCGTTCGCGAAGCGGCGAGCCGTCTGGGTGAGGACTGGGACATTGAAGTGGTCGAAACACACCACCGGATGAAGGTTGATGCCCCGTCCGGCACGGCCCTGCTGCTGGGTGAAGCGGCTGCGGCCGGTCGCCGCATCGATCTGGCCAGCCATTCGGCGCGCGGGCGTGACGGGATCACTGGCGCGCGCAAGGCGGGCGACATCGGCTTTGCCGCCCTGCGCGGCGGCAGCGTGGCCGGGGATCACACGGTCCACTTCCTGGCCGATGATGAGCGGCTTTCCTTTTCGCACCTAGCTGAAAATCGCCGCATCTTTGCCAAGGGCGCTATCCGCGCGGCGCAGTGGCTGCTGGGCAAGCCTGCCGGACGCTATACCATGCCAGAGGTTCTGGGGCTTTGAAGAAGGCGGATATTTTCGAATTCTTCCGCCGTCTGGCCGAGGATAACCCCTCACCAGAGACGGAGCTGGAATTCGGCAATACCTATCAGTTGCTCGTCGCCGTTGTCCTTTCGGCCCAGTCCACCGATGTGGGCGTGAACAAGGCGACGCGGGCGCTGTTCCAGACCGTGAAGACCCCGGCGGAGATGGTCGCACTGGGCGAGGACGGGCTGAAAGAGCACATCAAGACTATCGGCCTGTTCAATTCCAAGGCGAAGAACGTGATTGCCCTGTCGGAAATCCTCGTCCGCGATTTTGGCGGCGAGGTTCCTGCCGACCGCGACGTGCTGACCAGCCTGCCGGGGGTGGGGCGCAAGACCGCCAACGTGGTGATGAACTGCGCCTTCGGGGCAGAGACCTTTGCCGTCGACACCCACATCTTTCGCGTTGGCAACCGCACGGGCCTGGCCAAGGGCAAGACCACGCTGGCGGTGGAAAAGGGGCTGGAAAAGAAAGTCCCCGCACCTTTCCGCGTCGGCGCGCACCACTGGCTGATCCTGCACGGCCGCTACATCTGCAAGGCGCGCACGCCGGAATGCTGGCGCTGTCCGGTGGCGGATCTTTGCGCCTTCAAGCCAAAGGTGCTGGAGCCGAAGCGGAAGTAGGCTGGATCAGCCCTTCTTCGTTTCGTCTTCGAAGTTCGATTCGTCCAGTTCCAGCCCGGCGCGGCCGGCGGCCACGGTGTGGGCCGGGGCGTGCGGGTGTTCGACAAATTCCGGCTCTTCCACTTCCAGCATGCCTTCCCACTTGGTGATGACCGAAGTGGCAACCGCATTGCCGACCACGTTGGTGGCCGTGCGCCCCATGTCGAGGAACTGGTCGATGGCCAGGATGATCGCCACGCCTTCGACCGGCAGGCCGAACATGGCGAGCGTGCCGGTGATGACCACCAGGCTGGCGCGCGGCACGGCGGCAATGCCCTTGGAACTGATCATCAGTGTCAGCAGGATCATGATCTGGGTCGTGATCGACAGGTCGATGCCATAGGCCTGCGCGATGAAGATCGTCGCAAAGCTCATGTACATCATCGAACCGTCAAGGTTGAAGCTGTAGCCCAGCGGCAGCATGAAGCCGGAAATGCGGCGCGGCACGCCAAAGCGGTCCAGCTGCTCGAACATCTTGGGCAGGGCGGCTTCGCTGCTGGCGGTCGAAAAGGCGATCATTAGCGGCTGGCGGATATATTTGATCAGCGTCACGATCCGCTTGCCCAGGAATACCGCGCCGATGGCCAGCAGGATTGCCCAGAGCAGGACCAGGCTGAGGTAGAATTCGAACAATAGCTCAAGATAGGTCTTGAGGATGTCGAGGCCGCTGGCAGCCACCACATTGGCCAGCGCGCCGAACACGGCGACCGGGGCGTAGCGCATGACGTAGCCGGTGATCTGCAGCATCATTTCGGCCAGGGCATCGGCCCCGCGGACCAGCGCCGCACCCTTTTCACCAATCGCGGAGAGGGCGACCCCGGCAAAGATCGAGAAGACCAGAATCTGCAGGATATTGTTGGTTGCCAGCGCTTCGAAGGCGTTCTTGGGGAAGATCGAGAGGATGAATTCCGGCGCGGAAAGGTGCTTCACCTCGCCCACGGCCTTGGCCGCAGCGGCGGCATCCGGGATCGGTGCGCCGACACCGGGCTGGAACAGATTGACCATCACCAGCCCCAGACCGATCGAAATCAGGCTGGCGGTGATGAACCAGGTTATGGCGCGAAAACCGATGCGGCCCAGCGCGGTGGAATCGCCCATATGCGCAATGCCGACGACGATGGTGGACAGGACCAGCGGCGCAACCAGCAGCTTGATCAGGTTGAGGAAGATGTC
Organism: uncultured Novosphingobium sp.; assembly: GCA_964561375.1. Classification (GTDB taxonomy): domain Bacteria; phylum Pseudomonadota; class Alphaproteobacteria; order Sphingomonadales; family Sphingomonadaceae; genus Novosphingobium. Next base: position 2,733 of record CAZLPK010000045.1, on the reverse strand, counting down.
GGACAGCAGCTTGAGCCAGGGCGCAATGCTTTCCTTGATCACTGTCGGATCAAGCGAGAGGTGCAATGCCTGCCCCACGACAACGCCCAGCACCATGCCGATCAGGATGTAGAGTGTCAGCCGCCGGTCCATGGTGTGTTGCCCCCGAAAGTAAGATTGTTGCGGCAGAGACTAACAGGCTGTCGCAAAGACCGCAATCAGCCAGCCAGTGCCGAGCGCACTACCCGCGCATAGATCCGGGCCAAGGCATCCAGATCAGGCACGGCAACGGCCTCGTCCCGCTTGTGCATGGTGGCGTTGCACAGGCCGAATTCGATCACCGGACACAGCGCCCGCAGAAAGCGCGCATCGCTGGTCCCGCCGGTCGTGCTGGCTTCGGGGGAGAGGCCGGTTTCCGCCTCTACCGCAGCCGCGATCATGGCGGAGAATTCGCCCGGCGGGGTCAGGAACGCCTCGCCAGAGATCATCGCCCGCGCGGTGCCGCCGTGCTTTGCGGCAATGGCGGCAACGCGGTCGGCCAGTTCCTGCCCAGTATGCTGATCGTTGAACCGGATCGAGATGCGGGCCTGGGCCTTGGCCGGAATGACATTGGTGGCCGGATTGCCGACCGTCAGGTCGGTCACTTCCAGATTGCTCGGCTGGAACCAGTCGTTGCCATCGTCCAGCTTGATTGCCTTCAGTTCGGCCAGCATGGCAACCAGACGGGTGATCGGATTGTCGGCAAGATGCGGATAGGCGACGTGGCCTTCCTTGCCTTCAACTTCCAGCCAGATGTTGACCGAGCCGCGCCGTCCGATCTTCATCATGTCGCCCAGGCGGTTCACGCTGGTCGGTTCGCCCACCAGGCACAGGTCCGGGATCGCGCCCACGCCGCGCATGTGGTCGATCAGGGCGAGGGTGCCGTAAACTGCCGGCCCTTCCTCGTCCCCGGTGATGATGAAGCTGATCGTGCCGGCATCCTGCGGCACTTCGGCCACGGCGGCGACCATGGCGGCAATTGCGCCCTTCATGTCGACCGCACCGCGCCCATAGAGCAGTTCGCCGCGCACTTCCGGTTCAAACGCACCGCTGACCCAGCCCTCGCCCGGCGGAACCACGTCAAGGTGCCCGGCAAAGGCGAGGTGGCGTGACCCTTCCGGTCCCTTGCGGATCGCAAAGAGGTTTTCGACCGGACCGTGCGGTGCCTCGCCCGAAAGGGCGCGATGCACTTCGAATCCGAGCGGTTTGAGCTGTGCCTCAAGGCAATCGAACACCGCGCCGGTGGCGGGGGTGACGCTGGGGCAGGCCATCAGATCCTGGGCGAGTTTCAGAACGGTGCTGGTCATCGTAGGCCGCGCATATGGCCAATGGCGCTGCCCTGCAAGCGGCGCACGTTCAGCTTCGGCTCTGCTTTGCGCCGGTGTCGAACTGTTCGATCACCCATTCCTCATCCTCTGCCGCGTCGACCCAGTCCTGCATCCATTCGTGGGTCCAGATCGCTTCCATATAGGCCATGGCAAAGCCCGGCACGACAATGCCATAGGTGAAGAAGCGGCTGACCACCGGGGCGTAGAAGATGTCGGCAGCGCAGAAGGTGCCGAACAGGTATGGACCGCCCTGACCAAACCGGGCGCGGGCTTCGGCCCAGAGGGTCAGGATGCGGACCACGTCGGCGCGGGCATCCTCGCTCAGGTCAAAGCCTTCGACCTCAAGCCGGACATTCATCGGGCATTCGCTGCGCAGCGCCGGATAGCCTGCGTGCATTTCCGCCACCATCGAGCGGGCAAAGGCGCGGGCATCGTCGGCCTTGGGCCAGAACCGGTCGCGCCCGACCTTGTCGGCCAGATATTCGATGATCGCCAGACTGTCCCAGACGACGGCTTCGCCATCCCACAGCACCGGCACCTTGCCGGAACTCGGCTCGATCCCATCGGTGTGTTTCTTGCGCTCGTCCCAGTCCTCGCCATAGAGCGGGACAGTGATCTCTTCAAAGGCAAGGCCGGATTGCTTGGCTGCCAGCCAGCCGCGCAGCGACCAGCTGGAATAGTTCTTGTTGCCGAGGATCAGCTTCATGGCTGAGGAGGCTAATCGTTCCGCTTTGCCCTGTCGAGGCTGACGCGGTGTGTGCTTGCTTCGCCTTGCCTCTGTCGCAAGGTAAGGGGGAACGCGGCCACCCAAGGGCAGCCGCGTTCCGGGGACAAATCAGAGCGAGAACTTCAGGCGGACGCGGACCGGCACGGACCAGCGCTCACCCTTGTCGTTGATCACGCCAAGGCCGAGGCCGCCGAGTACCGTGTCGTCACCCTTGGCGCCGCCGGTGTAGTGGATGCCCACCTCCGGAGCGAGCGAGGCGCGCTCGCCCAGCGGGATCGACACGCCGAGGTCCAGACCGCCGGAGAAGGCCCAGCTGCCCTTGGAGAAGGCAACGTTGCTCAGCGTGATGTCGCCATCCGGCACGGCGAAGTCAGCGGCAATGGCGCTGATGCGGGTCGCGCCAGCCTTGGCCGTAACGAACGGGGTAATGCCGCCGCCCGTGCCGAAATACTGGCGATAGCCGGCTTCGATCGCCAGCGCCTTGTACTTGCCGAAGTCTCCGAAGACCGGAAGCGTGGCATTGACCGGAGCGCCGACAGCTGCGCCGCCAACGTTGATCAGGTTGCCGTTCGCTTCGGTGTAGTTGACGCCGAGCAGCACTTCGCTGCTGTCGGTCAGAGCATAGCTGAGTTCGCCACCCAGGGTCCAGGCCGTGTCATA
>CAZLPK010000044.1:0-18797 GCA_964561375.1 uncultured Novosphingobium sp. | reverse complement strand
ACCGAACCGTGAAACCGTTGAAGCGGCGTTCCCGTCCGGTGAACGGGCCTCTAAACAGACCTCCCGATTCGGTCAACAGGCTTTTTGCAATTTTGTTTCAATGTGCCGAAACGCCGCGGTTTTCCGGGGTTTCCGGCGTCACTCTCCTGATCCATGCACCGGGGCCCGTTTTGACCTTTCATCGAAATCGGCCCGAATCTCGCATTCGAAACAGTGATCCCTGCCTGACGAAGTCGGGTTTTGTCGATTCATGCCCCGAATCCCCTCCACCGATTCTGCTTTCGAGGGGCGACATGGCCTGCGCCCCCCAACAGGAGTAGCTTTGCGCAGTTCGATAAGGATGCGCCATGTCGTTCACCTTAACCCTGCCCTATGCCGCTCTCGTTGCTATCGCCGCCCTGCCCATCCAGCAGGAGGCCGCCCAGCAGGTCAGTGAAGTCGAGCTGATCCAGACTAGCGAAGACCGCCACTTGCGATTGACCGTTCCCGTCAGCATTGGCACCTCCGGCTCTTACGAGTTCATGGTCGATACCGGATCGCAGCATACCGTCCTTTCTTCAGGGCTGGCGAAATCGCTTGGCCTGCCCCTGGGGCGGCGGGCCAGGTTGACCGGCGTTGCCGGAACAGAAGTGGTCGACACGGTCGAACTGGACGAGATCGTCTTGGGCAAGCGGTCCTATTACGGCCTGCTCGCCCCCATGCTGGAAGGGCTGATATAGGCGCTCAAGGAATAATCGGCCTCGACAGCCTGCAAGGACAAAGAGTCCAGTTCGATTTCCGCAACCGGTTGTTGGCCGTGGCCGATGCCAGGAACCTGGGTGGAGATCGCGGCTATGATATTGTCGTGACTGCCCGGCGCCGCTCAGGACAACTGATCATGACCGATGCCACGATCGATGGCGTGAGGGTGCAGGTAGTAATCGACACCGGTTCCGACACGTCCATCGGCAACCGCGCCCTGCAACGGACACTCTCGAAGCGGGGGCGAGGTGGACAAGTGACGCTACGCTCTGTCACCGGGCAGGAGATTGTGGCCGACATCGGCTTGGCGCGCGGTCTGCAGATCGGCGACGTGACCTTTACCAATGTCCTGATCGCCTATGCCGATTCCCCGCACTTCCCGCTGCTGGGGATGGACAAGCGGCCGGCGCTGTTCATGGGCATGCGCGACCTGCGCCAGTTGGACTTGGCGGCGATCGACTTTGCCAGCCGCAAGATCTTCTTCGATGTGCCAAGCATGGGGGTGAAGCGTAAAGAAAGCCTGCCGACGCCTCTCTCCCTTCCGCTAAACTAGGCGCAGGCGCTTTCCTTTCCGCGCAAGGCTCCTAAATGGAAGCCATGCCGCCTGATTACCCCGCTGCGCCCGGACGCGATGCCCGCCATGATGGCTGGGGCACGCTTAGCCGCTTTCTCCCCTATCTCTGGCCCAAGGACGACTGGGGCCTGCGCGGACGGATCATCGGTGCGGTCGCGCTGATCCTGGCTTCCACTGCAACGCAGTTCGCCCTGCCCTATTTCCTGAAATGGGCGGTCGACGCGATGAGCGTCACGGGTGAGCGGGTAATCACTTTCGCCATGCTGTTCGTGCTGGCCTATGCCGCTGGCCGGCTTGGCGGCGTGGTGTTCGACAATCTGCGCAACATCGTGTTCGAGCGGGTCGGCCAACAGGCAACCGCGCAATTGGCCGAACACGTATTCAACCGCCTGCACCGCCTGTCGCTGCGCTTTCACCTTGCCCGCCGCACTGGCGAAGTGACCAAGGTGATCGAGCGCGGGACCAAGAGCATCGATACGATGCTCTATTTCATGCTGTTCAACATCGCCCCGACGATCATCCTGCTGATCGGCGTGGCGATAGTGTTTTACCTGAACTTTGGCTGGCCGCTGGTGATCTCCACCGCGATTGCAGTTGTGGCTTATATATGGGCCACGCGCGCAATCACCGAATGGCGGACCAAGCTGCGCGAACAGATGAACCGACTCGACGGGCAGGCCCTGTCCCGCGCGGTGGATTCGCTGCTCAATTACGAGACGGTGAAATACTTCAACGCCGAGGCACGCGAAGAGGCGCGCTATGCTCAGGCGACGCAGGCCTATGCCGCGGCTGCCGTGAAGAGCGAGAACAGCCTGGGCCTGCTCAATATCGCGCAGGCCCTGATTACCAACCTGCTTATGGCGGTGGCCATGGCCCTGACCGTGTGGGGCTGGGTCCGCGGCGAATATACTGCCGGGCAGCTGGTTTTCGTTCAAACCTACCTCACCCAGCTGTTCCGCCCGCTCGACATGCTGGGCATGGTCTATCGCACGATCCGGCAGGGCCTGATCGACATGGCCGACATGTTCCGCCTGATCGATACCGAGATCGAAGTGCAGGATGCCCCCGGTGCGCCGGCGCTGATCGTGAAGCGCCCCACCCTTACCTTTGACAATGTCGTCTTTGGCTATGAGCCGGAGCGGACCATCCTGAATGGTCTGTCCTTTGAAGTGCGAGCCGGGCATCAGGTGGCAATTGTAGGCCCGTCAGGCGCGGGCAAAAGTACGATCGCGCGGCTTGTCTTCCGTTTCTACGATCCGTGGTCGGGCCGGGTGCTGATCGACGGACAGGATATCCGCGAAGTGACGCAGACCAGCCTGCGCCAGCACATCGGCATCGTTCCGCAGGATTCGGTCCTGTTCAACGAGACCATTGGCTATAACATTGCCTATGGCCGGGACGGCGCTGATGCTGCCGAAGTAGAAGCCGCCGCGCGCGGAGCAGCACTGTGGCCGCTGATCGAGCGGCTGCCGCAGGGTCTGGATACAGAAGTGGGTGAGCGAGGCCTGAAACTGTCCGGCGGGGAAAAGCAGCGCGTAGCGATTGCCCGCACCTTGGTGAAGAACCCGCCGATCCTGCTGCTCGACGAAGCGACCAGCGCGCTGGACACCCGGACCGAGCAGGAGATTCTTGCCACCCTGCACAGCGTGGCGGAAGGGCGAACCTCGCTTTCCATCGCGCACCGGCTTTCGACCATTGCCGATGCCGACATGATCCTGGTGCTGAGCGAGGGCCAACTGGCCGAACAGGGCACCCATCAGGACCTGCTGCGCCAGGCCGGGCTTTATGCCGAGATGTGGGCGCGTCAGGCCGAGGCGATCGAGGAATACGGCGAAGCGGCGGAGTAGGCCTTACTTCACCACGTCCGCTTCGTGCCAGACGACTGCCTGGGCCACCTTGATGCAATCCATGCCGCCGTCATAGGTCATGCTGGGCGAACCATAGAGCCGCCAGCCCTGTGCAAGGGCTTCAGATACGCGCTCGCAAAAGGCACGGTCGTCCTTGCCGGTCAGCAGGCGATAGATCGGGCGGTCGTCGGGAGTCTGCATGGGCGCGGATTACACCAGCGACGGGGTGGAGGCTAGGGGATAGCAAGGCCACCCCCCCCTCGTCATTGCGAGGAGCGCAGCGACGAAGCAATCCAGCGCCGCAAAACCGCCCTGGATTGCATCGCTCCGCGCGCAATGCCGAAGGTGGCGCCTTACGCCTGACAATGACGAAGGTGGCCTTTCGCCCTACAATATATACTTCGACAGGTCCGTATCGCGCGCCAGACCGGCCAGCCGCTCGTGGACATAGGCGGCATCGACCGTCACCACTTCGCCTTCGCGGTCCTCGGCTTCGAAGCTGAGTTCCTCCAGCAGCTTTTCCATCACGGTCTGTAGCCGCCGCGCGCCGATATTCTCGACCGCCTCGTTCACTTGCGCCGCGATCTTGGCCACTTCGCGCACCGCTTCCGGGGTGAAATCCAGCGTGACCTTTTCGGTGCCGAGCAGCGCCTTGTACTGCTCGACTAGGTTGGCGCGGGTTTCGGAAAGGATGCGGACGAAATCGTCCTCGCTCAGTGCTGCCAGCTCAACCCGGATCGGCAGGCGGCCCTGCAACTCGGGCAGCATGTCGCTCGGCTTGGCGACGTGGAACGCGCCGCTGGCGATGAACAGCACGTGGTCGGTCTTCATCGGGCCGTACTTGGTGGCGACCGTGGTGCCCTCGATCAGCGGCAGCAGGTCGCGCTGCACGCCCTCGCGGCTGACCGAGCCGCCGCGCACGTCGGACACGGCGATCTTGTCGATCTCGTCGATGAAGACGATCCCGTTGGTTTCGGCATTGGCCAGGGCAACGCGGGCAACGTCGTCCTGGTCCATGCGCTTTTCGGCTTCCTCGTCGACCAGCTTGCTCCAGGCTTCGGGGACCTTGAGCTTGCGGCGCTTGAGGTTCTGCTTGCCCATCGCCTTGGACATCATGTCCGACAGGTTGATCATGCCGACATTGCCCGGCATCCCGGGAATGTCGAACGGCATGGCCGGTGCGTCCTCGACCTCGATTTCGACTTCCACCCCGTCCATCGCCTGTTCGGCGATGCGCTGGCGGAAGCTCTCGCGGGTCGCTTCGCTCGCCCCGTCACCGACCAGGGCTTTCAGCAGGCGGTCCATCGCCGCCTTTTCGGCCGCATCGCGCACGGCCTCGCGGCGGCGCTCCTTCTCCAGGCGAATCGCCTCTTCGGCGAGGTCACGGGCGATCTGTTCGACGTCGCGGCCGACATAGCCGACCTCGGTGAACTTGGTCGCCTCGACCTTGACGAACGGCGCGTCGGCCAGCTTGGCCAGGCGGCGGCTGATCTCGGTCTTGCCGCAACCGGTCGGCCCGATCATCAGGATGTTCTTGGGCGTCACTTCGTCGCGCAAATCGTCGCTCAGGCGCTGACGGCGCCAGCGGTTGCGCAGCGCCACGGCCACGGCCTTTTTCGCCTCGGACTGGCCGATGATGTGTTCATCCAGCGCGGCGACAATCGCCTTGGGGGTCAGGTTCTGGTTCATGATTCGATGGTCTCAACCGTCACGCGGTCATTGGTGAAGACGCAGACTTCAGCGGCAACATGCATGGCGCGGCGTGCGATCGTTTCCGCATCGGCCTCATAATCGTCGATCGCCTTGGCAGCAGAGAGCGCGTAATTCCCACCCGAACCTATCGCAGCGATGCCGTGTTCCGGCTCAAGCACGTCGCCATTGCCGGTCAGGATCAGCATCGTATCCTTGTCGGCCACGATCATCAGCGCTTCCAGATTGCGCAGGTACTTGTCGGTACGCCAGTCCTTGGCCAGTTCCACCGCTGCGCGCATCAGCTGGCCGCGCGCTGCCTCCAGCTTCTTTTCCAGCCGCTCGAACAGGGTGAAGGCATCGGCCGTGGCCCCGGCAAAACCGGCGATCACGCTGCCATCGCCAATGCGCCGCACCTTGCGCGCATTGGGCTTCATCACGGTGTTGCCCATGGAAACTTGGCCATCACCGGCAATGACGGTCTTGCCGCCTTTTTTAACGCCGATGATGGTGGTGCCGTGCCACTGGATCAGGCCGTGGCTGGAATGAGGATCAGTCATGGGCCGGATATATGTCTTATCCGGCGCTCTGCAAGTTAGCTGCCGTTCGGACCGCCGCCGCCCGGGCCAGTGCCAGCCGCGCCGACCTGGCCGATATTGCCGAACAGGTCTTCGAGGAAAGTCCGCTCACGGCCCAGAGTCGGCGTCTTGTCGCCATCGGGGCTGATGTTCGCGACCTTTTCCATGCCGGTCCGTTCGACCTTGGCAACATTGCCCTTGGGATCGAACGTGATCTTTACCAGCAGCTGTTCATTCGCCTTGGGGCGGCTGAAGGCGACCTGACGGGTCTTGGTAGAGATATAGTACCAGTCCTTCTGCCCATACTGGCTGATGAAGCTGGGACGGCCAAGCATGCGTTCGACCGACATCTGGTTGTCGATCCCCGGCTGGACCGAATCGAGCAGGGCCGCATCGACCAGATAGCCGCGCTGATCCTTGATCGAGGCGCAGGCAGACAGTGCCAGTGCAGCTGCGGCCACGCCCATGAAACGAACCATACCTTGCATCGTCGATCTTGCTCCGTCCGGCAGCCTTGCGGGATTGCCCGCCTGACCCCATTTGCTCTATCGCGCCAGCCTTAGGCGGCCTTGGCCCTGCGCGCAATGCCGCCGCATGGTCCGTGCCCCTTTAATGCCCGCTGAATGGAAGGAAACGCCCCGCAATGTCGCTGCTCAACCGCCTGCTTGGCCGCCCCGACCGGGGGCAAGAGCAGATTCGCCCGCTGTGGCACAAGATTGTCGAACTGGCCCGCGATCCGGACTGGTACCGCGACTGCGGCGTTGCCGACACCGTGCCGGGCCGCTTTGATGCGATCACGCTGGTGGTCGCGCTGGTGATGCTGCGGATGGATGGTCCGGCAGAACTGCGCGCACCTTCGGCCCGCCTGACCGAACTGTTCGTGGACGACATGGACGGCCAGCTGCGCCAGAGCGGCGTGGGCGATCTGGCCATGGCCAAGCGCATGGGCAAGCTGATGAGCGTGCTGGCCGGCCGCATCGAGGCGCTGAAGGCTGCACTGGCGCAGGCGGATGATGCCGACCTGATTGCCGCACTGGAACGCAACGTAACCCTGAACGAAGGCGCGGACAGCGCGCCCCTTGCCCGGCGCGTGCGGCAACTCGCCGCATCGCTTGCCGCGATCAGCGACGAAGACCTTCTGGCCGGAAAGATCACGAAATGAGCGAACTCTCCCGCCCCTGCGATGCCGCCCGCCTGCCCACTGCCGAGCAGATCATCACCGCCAGCCCGGAAGAATGCGTTGCCCTGGCAAAGCGCTTTGGCCTCGTCGCGGTCAAGGCACTGGAAGCCCGCATCGTACTGAAGGCTGACGGCCCGACCGTGCGCGCCACGGGCCGCTTCACCGCCGACATCGTGCAAAGCTGCGCCGTGTCGGGCGAAGACCTGCCGGTCAAGATTGCCGAACCGATCGCCCTGCACTTCGTCCCCCTGGCGGATTCTCCGGCCAGCGAGGAGGAAATCGAACTGGAAGCCGACGAACTCGACGAGATCGAGATGGAAGGAACCCGCTTTGACCTGGGCGAAGCAGTCGCCCAGTCGCTGGCTCTGGCAATCGACCCCTACCTCGAAGGCCCCGGCGCCGAGGCAGCCCGCCGCAAGGCCGGGATCATCAGCGAAGGCGCAAGCGGCCCGCTGGCCGACGCGCTGAAGGGGTTGCTGAAGAAGTAGGCTAACGCCGCCGATCAGAACGGGATGTCGTCGTCCAGATCGTCGGCGAATCCGCCGCTGGGCTGGCCACCGCCGAAGCTGCTGCCGCCCGAACGCTGACCACCGCCAAAGTCGCCGCCGCCGCTGCGCTGGCCGCCACCGTAGTTGCCGCCGCCACCGCCAAAGTTTCCGCCGCCGCCCTGGCCGCCACCGCCGCCCGGTGCGCCGTCGAGCATGGTCAGCACGCCGCCCATCCCGCCGACCGAGATTTCGGTGGTATAGCGGTCATTGCCCGACTGGTCCTGCCACTTGCGGGTGCGCAGCTGGCCTTCGATGTAAACCTTGCTGCCCTTGCGCAGATAGCGTTCGGCCACGCCGACCAGACCGTCCGAATTGAGCACGACAGAGTGCCACTCGGTCCGTTCCTTGCGTTCGCCGGTGTTCTTGTCCTTCCACTGCTCGCTGGTCGCGATGCGCAGGTTGGCGATGCGCCCACCGTTCTGGAACGACTTCACTTCGGGGTCGGCGCCGAGGTTACCGATCAGGATGACCTTGTTGACGCTGCCTGCCATGTTTGCCTCTTTTCTTCGTTAGAGCCCGAGCGCGACGGCGCTCCAATAAGTGATTCCCGCGAAGATGTAGGCCAGAGCAAACAGATAGAGCAACATGAAGCCTGGCCATTTCCACCCGTTTGTTTCGCGGCGGGTCACGGCAATGGTGCTCATGCACTGGGGCGCGAAAACGAACCAGGCCAGGAAGGCCAGCGCGGTCGGCAGCGACCAGTCGGCTTTCAGCCGTTCACCCAGTTGCATCGCCTGCGTCACTTCATCGGTGGCGCCAACGGCGTAGGAAGTCGCCAGCGAACTGACCGCCACTTCGCGCGCAGCCATGGCCGGGATCAGCGACAGGGCGATGTCGCGGTTGAAACCGATCGGTTCGACCACCACGGCAAGGCCATTGGCGATCTTGCCTGCAATCGAGGCATCGACCTGATTCTCACCTTCGGCCGCGCGCGGGAAGTTGAGCAGCAGCCACAGCACGACCGTCACCATGAAGATGATCGTCCCGGCGCGGCGCAGGAAGATCCAGGCGCGCTGGAACAGGCCCAGCATCAGGTCGCCAAAGCGCGGCAGCTGATACTTTGGCAGTTCCATGATGAAACCACTGGCCGCCCCCTTGGTGACGGAGCGGCGCAGGACCAGAGCCACCACCATCGCGGCCACGATGCCGAATAAATAGAGCCCCAGCAGCACCAGCCCTTGCAGGCCAATCGGGCCAAGGACCGAGGTGTTGGGAATGAATGCCGCGATAATGACGGCATAGACCGGCAGGCGGGCCGAACAGGTCATCAGCGGAGCGATCAGGATCGTCGTCAGCCGGTCCTTGGGATCGGTGATGCTGCGCGTCGCCATGATCCCCGGAATGGCGCAAGCAAAGCTGGACAGCAGCGGAATGAAACTGCGCCCCGACAGGCCCACGCCCGCCATCAGTCGGTCCATCAGGAATGCGGCGCGGGCCATATAGCCCGATGCCTCCATTGCCAGGATGAAGAAGAACAGGATGATGATCTGCGGCAGGAAGACCACGACCGAACCGACCCCGGAAAGGATGCCGTCGGTCAGCAGGTCGCGCGCCAGGCCTTCGGGCATGGAGCCGCGCACCTGATCGGTGATCCAGCCGATCCCGCCTTCCAGCGCGTCGGCAAAGGGCGTGGCCCAGGTAAACACGGCCTGAAACACCACAAACAGCAGCGCGAAGAGGATCAGCGGCCCGAACCACGGGTGCAGGAACAGGCGGTCCAGCTTTGCATGCATGCGGTGGCGGCTGGTTTCGGAAACGATGGCCGCTTCGGCAATGGCATGGGCCGTCACGCGCCGCTCGGTCAGCGTGGTGTGTGGGCGGTGATGTTCGGGCTTGCGCTCCTCGGCCTCGGCAATGGCGAGGGCCAGTTCGGCCAGACCGCGGCGGCGCACGGCGACCGTGGCGATCACCGGCACGCCCAGCGCTTCCTCCAGCGCAGCGGGATCGACCACCAGACCGTCCCGTTCGGCCAGATCGAGCATGTTAAGCGCGACCACGGTCGGGCGGCCCAAGGCAATCACTTCCTGGGCAAAGACCAGATGCTGCTCAAGGTTCGAGGCATCCAGCACGACAACCAGCACTTGCGGTGCGGGTTCGCCGGGCAGTTCGCCCAAGATGACCTTACGGGTCACTTCCTCGTCCGGGCTGGTGGCGTTGAGGCCGTAGGAGCCGGGCAGGTCGGTCAGTTCGATCACTTCGCCGGTGGGCAGGACCAGCCGCCCGGCCTTGCGCTCTACCGTGACGCCGGGATAGTTTGCGATCTTCTGCCGCGCCCCGGTCAGGGCGTTGAACAGCGCGCTTTTGCCCGCATTGGGATTGCCGACCAGGGCGGCGGTACGCAAGGTCATAGCCACTGCACCTCAATCGCCTGGGCATGGGCGCGGCGCAGGGCCACGGTCATCCGTCCGATGGTCAGGGCGATAGGATCTCTACCCGCAAAGATACCGCGATGGGCGACGCTCACGGTCGCGCCTTCGTCCACGCCAAGCGCCTGCAGGCGCTGCGCCTCTTCAGCGACCATCAGCGACCAGTCGACCGCCGTGATTCGGGCCCGCACACCAAGGGGAAGGTGATCAAGTGTCATGCTGATAAGCCGCTGCCACAGAGCGCCGCTTGTTGCAAGTCATTCGCAATAATTTGATCAAGGTCAAATAGGTCAGGCCCTGATTTTGAAGGCTGCAACGGTGTTCTGATGCCCGCTGGGCGCCGGGGTGACGGAAAAAGAAAAGCCAACTCCCCAATCACTGTCACCTCGGACCTGATCCGGGGTCCAGCGCGCCGCCTCTTTACCGCGCCGGATAGCGCAGCCGCCCCAGGAAGCGCGCCGGGCTGAAGTGTTCCTCGCGCGGGCGCAGCAGGCCAGCCTTGGCCTTTTCGAACTTCATGATCCCTTCGATCCGGCGGTCAAGGAAGGCGCGGGTTTCGGCGTGATCGTCGCTCTTGTCATTGACGTAGACGGCCAGCGTTGCGGCATAGATCGAACCCAGCGTCAGGCGCTTGGTATAATAGTTGTAGTCCGTCGCCATATCACCGGCCAGCCGCCACATCGCATCGGCGCTATTCCAGCCAAGCTTGAGCGCGCGCGCGGCGTTCTGCGGCATGGCCATGATCGTCAAGGCACGACGCAGGGCCTCCTTCTGCCCGGCAATGGCATCCAGCCGGAACTGGACCAGAGTGCGAATCCGCTCACGAATCTTGAGCGGCGTAACCTTTTCCTTGGGCCATGCTTCCTGCATCGCCCGGTCGACCGAACAGACCCATGCCTCGATCATGTCCATCGGACCGCCCGAAAAAGCAAACTCGGCAGCATCGGGATGAACACCCTTGAGCATCGCCGCATCGCGTACTGCCGCCACGCTCCACCCGTCAAAGGCAGCAGCATCGGCAATGGCCGGGGCAAGTTCGATCCGCAGGTCGTCAAGATTGGCAGGCTCGGTCATGGTCACAGCTTTGGCCCAAAGGATTGCGGACCCTGGCCCGGCTTGTTGACGGGCTTGGCATCATTTTCAATCGTCGTCAGCAGCGCCGGGTTCCCGGCCAGCTTGGCATAGTCGCGCGCAGTTCGGCCCGAATTGTCCGCCCGGTCCGGATTGGCCCCGGCTTTCAGCAGAATGCGCATCAGCGGAATGTTGCGGTTGTGGACGGCGGTAATTAGCGGCGTTTCGCCCGACGTGTTGCTTTCATCCACCCGCGCGCCGCGCCCGACGAGCAGGTCGACGCCTTCCACGAAGTTGAGATTGCAGGCCACGACCAGCGGGGTTGCACCGCGCGCATCGCGGGAATTCACGTTGGCACCCTTGGCCAGCAGGAACTGCATCCACGTCAGATCGCGGCGCTGGGTGACCAGATGCAGCGCGGTTTCGCCGCTGGTCACGTCGCGGGTGTTGATCAGGTTCGGGCTGCCCTCCGCCAGCATGTCGGTGACCTCCTGGCCTTCCTTCTTTTTCACCGCTTCCAGAAACTTGTAGCTTTCCGAGAACTGCGCCGCAGCCGGGCTGGGCATCACGGCCAGCGCCAGCGGGGCAAGACAGGACAGGGCAAGCGACAGCTTGGCAAACTTGAACACGGTGATCGGGCCTCCTGTTTGGAACGGCGGGCAGGAATCGCCTGACGCCGCCAATAGCTCCTTGCGCACCGCCGTTTAGCAGAGCATGAACCGCCACGCCATGACCAAGCAGATATTCGCGCTCACTCTTTCCGCACTTGCCCTGGCCCTTTCGGCCTGCTCGCCGCAAGGCAGCGAACCGCCCAAAGTAACCGGCGCGCTGATTGACGGCGCGGCGATAGGCGGGCCTTTCACCCTGACCGACAAGGACGGCAAGCGCGTCAGCTGGGACGATTTCAAGGGCAAGTACCGGATCGTCTATTTCGGCTATACCTTCTGCCCGGATGCCTGCCCGATGGACCTGACGGTGCTGATCCAGGGCTTTAACCAGTTTGCCAAGGACCACCCGCAAGCGGCGGCGCAGGTCCAGCCGATCTTCATTTCCATCGATCCGGCGCGCGATACTCCGGCGCGGATGGGTGAATATACCGCGGCCTTCTCGCCCCGCCTGCTCGGCCTGACCGGCACCCAGGCCGAAGTCGACGTGGCGGTCAAGGCATTCAAGGCGGTGGCCGCGCGCGGTGCCGATACGCCCGGCGGCTATCTGATGGACCACAGCCGCATGGCCTATCTGATGGGCAAGAATGGCGAACCGATTGCCGCCCTGCCGGTCGACAAGGACGCACCGACGGTCGCAGCGGATCTTGCCGCGCTGGTCAAGTGAGCACCCTGCGCGACCGCTTTTGGGAACTACCGATCAAGGCCCTGACCCGGCCTGAATGGGAAGCACTGTGCGACGGCTGCGGCCAATGCTGCCTGCACAAGTGCGAAGATGAAGACACCGGCGACATCTATCACACCAATGTCGCCTGCCGCCTGCTCTACATTCCCTCTGCCCGGTGCAGCGATTACCGCAACCGCAAGGCACAGGTGCCGGACTGCGTGCGCCTGACCCCGCACCTCGCCGCGACCCTGCCGTGGCTGCCTGATACTTGCGCCTATCGCCTGCGCGCCGAAGACCTGCCCCTGCCCGAATGGCACTATCTGGTCTGCGGCGATCCCGAAGCGGTTCACCGCGCCGGAGCCTCGGTCCGCGGAAAGGCGATACCCGAAACCCTGGCCGGACCGTTGGAGCAGCATGTTATTCTCCCGCCGGGCGTGGAACTGGCCGATGATTGACTGGCTCAAGAAGAGCCATGACGAACCAAAGGTCGAAGTGGCCGGGCGCCTGCTGCCGGTCGTGCTGCGGCGCACGGCTCAGGCCAAGCGGATGACCATGCGCCTTGCCCCCGATGGCAGCGAGGTGCGCATTACCCTGCCGCGCTGGGCCCGCAGTGTCGAGGCGCTGGAATTCGCCCAAAAGCGCGCGGGCTGGCTGGAGGGGCAGCTGGCCGCCGTGCCGCAGTCGGTTGAACTGGGACACGGCACCGCCCTGCCCTATCTGGGCCAGCCGCGCACGATCCATCACGATCCCGCTGCTCCGCGCCGCATCCGGCTAGAGGAAGACCGGCTTCATGTCGGTGGCCCGGAAGAATCCCTGATCCCGCGCCTGACCCGCTGGCTGGAAAGCGAAGCGCGCCGCCTGCTGAACGAAGACCTGAGCCATTACTGCCATGCCGCCGCCCAGCCGGTGCCGCGCCTGATGCTCAGCCGCGCCCGCCGCCGCTGGGGATCGTGTGCGCATAACGGCACGATCCGGATCAACTGGCGGCTGATCATGGCCCCCGACTATGTCCGCCGCTCGGTCGTCGCGCACGAAGTCGCGCATCTGGTCCATTTCGACCACAGCCCGGAATTCCACGCCTTTCTGGACCAGATCTACGAAGGCGATATTCACGCAGCCAATCGCTGGCTGAAACGGGACGGACGCTCACTCTACGCCGTCCTGTGACAAATATGGTAACCGCGATTTAACTATACTGGGTTAAGACCGGAGGCATGGTGCGAAGCCTTGCCTTCCTTGCTGCTACGGTCCTGCTGGTTGCCCTGCCTGCTCGCGCGCAGGATGACTGCCGCCTGTGCTATGCCGAAAGCGCACCGGGTGAACGCCCGCTCAATCTGGAAATCTGGACCGACCTCAGCTTTGCCCGCCTCGCCCTGCTCAGCCGTAGTGGCGGCAGCGCGGCAGTCGATGCCCAGACCGGGGGCAAAAGCACGCAAGGCGACCTGATCAGCCTGGGCGGCTCGCCAGTTACCGGGCGGGGCAAGATCACCGGCGTGCCGCTGCGCCCGGTGCGGATCGACCTGCCCGCACAAGTGCCGATGACCACGCCGGACGGCGCCCGCGCCGAGCTGGTCGATTTCACCACCAACCTGCCGCACCGGCCCGCGCTGGATGCCAATGGCGAACTGGAATTCACCTTTGGTGCGCGGCTGGTGGTAAAGAGCGGCACGGGCGGAAACTATCGCGGGCGCATTCCGATCACGGTCGATTACAACTGAACGCTGGCGAAAGCGGGCGCGCCGCCCTATCTAGCCGCAATGTCCTATTGGCAGAAGATCAATCCCACCGGCGCGCTCGCCGATTTCCGCGCCGTGTTCCGCGATGCCGGGCCAAAGCGCTGGCCCGTCGCCCTTGTCGCCGCCTCGATCACCATCGGCATCTTTTCGATCATGGCCGCCGAAAGCTGGCGCAAGCCGCGCCCCCTGCCCGAAGTGACCTACATCAAGTCGTGGCCGATGGACCGGACGGAAGAGGAAACCAAGGCTTTCATCGAGGCCAACCAGAAGGAAAAGGACGCCCGTCAGGCCGCAATCGAAGCCTACGAAAAGGAAGGCCGCGAACTGTGGGCGACCCTGGGCAAGGCTTCCGGCATGGACGTCGACAAGATCAAGCGCGAGGCTGAAGCCGATCGCGCCCGCAAGGAAGCAGAAGAAAAGGCCAAGACCGAAGCGCTTCTCAAGCAGGCAGGGGCAGCTCCGGTTGCTGAATAATGACGATTCGCGCTGGCTGGCAGCCGCCGCCCGGCTGGCCACGCGCGGCATTCCGCTAAGCCGTCCCAACCCCAGCGTCGGGGCGCTTCTGATCAAACAGGGCAAAATGATTGCGCGCGGCTGGACCCAGCCCGGGGGCCGTCCCCATGCCGAAGCCGTAGCCCTTGCCGCAGCCGGTGATGCGGCGCGCGGTGCAACCCTTTACGTGACGCTGGAGCCCTGCGCCCATGCCAGCACGCGGGGGCCGGACTGCGCCGGACTGGTTGCCGGCAGCGGCGTCGCCCGCGTGGTCATCGGCTGCCACGATCCCGATCCGCGAACGGCCGGAGCCGGAGCCGCAAAGCTCCGCGCGGCAGGTATCGAAGTGGTCGAGGCGGACAACGCCGAATGCGCGCAAAACCTTGCCGGTTATCTGGTGCGTCAGCGCATGGGCCGCCCCCATGTCACGCTGAAGCTGGCCCTGTCGGAAGACGGCTACCTCGCCCCGCCGCCGAGCGAAGGGCAATGGCTGACCGGAGAAGTCGCCCGCGCCCATGTTCACGCGATGCGGGCACGGATGGATGCGATTCTGGTCGGGCGCGGAACACTGGAGGCCGACCAGCCCCGGCTCGACGTGCGCTTGCCGGGAATCGAGAACCGCAGTCCGGCCCGCTGGCTGCTGACCAGCGGCGAGGCCCCCGCAGGCTGGAACCGGATCACCGCGCCGCAAGAGATTACGCGGATGGAAGGCGCGCAATACCTGATGGTCGAAGGCGGCGCGCAAACCGCCCGCGCCTTTCTAGCCGCTGGTCTGGTTGACCGCCTGCTGCTCTATCGCGCGCCGCGCACGGTTGGCGGAAATGGCGCAGCCCTGCCCGAACTGACTGCCGCCGCCCTTTTGGACAGGCGGGAATGGCGGCTGACCGATACGCGCCAGCTTGGCAAGGACAGCGTCCAAGTCTACGAGCGGGCGTAAATCAGGGATTGAGAGATTAAGCCATGTTCACCGGGATCATCACCGCCATCGGCACCATCCGCGAAACGCGCGAGCAGGGCGATCTGCGCGCTGTCATCGCCTGCCCCTATGATCCGGCGCACATGGCCATCGGCGCTTCGATCGCCTGCTCGGGCGTCTGCCTGACCGTAGTGGAACGCGGCGGCGAAGCGGGCGATGCGTGGTTCGCCGTCGACATTTCCGGCGAAACGGTCAGCCGCACGGCGCAGGGCCAGTGGGTGGCAGGACGCCGCCTCAACCTGGAACAGGCGCTCAAGCTAGGCGACGAACTGGGCGGTCACATCGTCACCGGCCACGTCGATGCCGTGGGCAAGGTCGCCAGCCGTGAGGAAATCGGCGGCTCGCTCCACGTGAAGATCACCGCCCCGGCGGAAATCGCGCCCTATATCGCCACCAAGGGCTCGATCACGGTCGATGGCGTTTCGCTAACGGTAAATGCGCTGGACGACCATGCCGATGGATCGTGCGACTTCCACCTCAACCTGATCCCGCACACGGCGGACGTCACTACGCTGGGCGATCTGCGCGCGGGCGATGCAGTGAATCTGGAGATCGACGTGCTGGCGCGCTACCTGCAGCGCCTGCAAAGCCTGCGCGGCTGAGGCGCACCTGACAAAAATCTGATCTTAAACCCTCTCCGGCTGAGTGTGTCGAAGCCTGCGCCACGTAGCGACGCCCTTCGACAGGCTGAGGGTGAGCGGAGTGGATTGTCCTGACCTGTTCGCCGGGTTGATTGCTTCGTCACTGCGTTCCTCGCAATGACGAAGACTTAAGCTGCCACGCTTTTCTCGTCATTGCGAGCTTAGCGAAGCAATCCAGGGCGTCCGAACCAGACGCCCCGGCTCACTCATCAATTACGGACTTCAGCCGCCAACCTTGGCAACGTCGGCAATGAACTTGTCGATGTTGCCCATGGTCAGGCCGGCCACGTTGATGCGGCCCGAACCGGCCATGTAGATCCCGCAGTCGTTACGCAGTGAGAGGATCTGGTCGGCGCTGAGCGGCAGGATCGAGAACAGGCCGTTCTGGCTGCCCAGCGGCTTGAGATCGACTGCGCCGGCCTGTCCGGCCTCTGCCAGACGAGCGCGAACCTGGCGCATGCGGGTGCGCATGGTGTCCAGTTCGGCCAGCCACATCGCGGTCAGATCGGCATCTTCCAGAATCAGGCGAACCGCCGCACCGCCGTGATCGGGCGGCATCGACCAGGCCGCACGGGCCAGCGAGTGACCGTTCGACAGGACGCGGCCCAGTACCTCGGCATTTTCAGCCATTACATAGAGCGCGCCAACGCGGTCGCGATAGAGGCCGAAGTTCTTGTCGCACGAGTAGGCGATCAGCGCTTCCGGCACTTCCTGCAGGACGCGGCGCACGCCATAGGCGTCTTCTTCCATGCCCTCGCCCAGACCCTGATAGGCCAGGTCTAGCAGCGGCAGCAGCTTCTTTTCCGCCAGCAGCGGAGCGATCTCGTCCCACTGCGCCG
The DNA here is from genome assembly GCA_964561375.1 of uncultured Novosphingobium sp. Lineage (GTDB taxonomy): Bacteria > Pseudomonadota > Alphaproteobacteria > Sphingomonadales > Sphingomonadaceae > Novosphingobium. The sequence continues at coordinate 2,187 of CAZLPK010000044.1, read as the reverse complement.
GGGTATAGTCGATCCCGGTCGGGTTATGGCAGCAGCCGTGCAGCAGCACTGCATCGCCAGCTTCGGCCTGATTCAGCGCGGTACGCAGCGAATCCATGTCGGCCTGACCAGCCTTGTTGGCATGGACAAAGGTCTTCAGCTCAAGGCCAAGGTCAGCTAGGATCTGCGCATGGTTGGGCCAGCTGGGCGTGCCCATCCACACCCGCTTGACGCCAGACTTCTTGGCCAGAGCCACAGCGAGGCGGACTGCACCGGTGCCGCCCGGAGCCTGCATCCCGTTAATCCGGCCACCCTTGCTGGGGTACTGCTTGCCAAAGATGAAGGGCATCAGCGCGTGGACAAAGCCCATGTCGCCTTCAGGGCCAAGGTAAGCCTTGGAATCCTGGGTTTCGAGCAGCTTTTTCTCAGCCGCCTTGATCGCCCCGAACACCGGAGTGCCGCCATCGTCGGTACGATAGACGCCGACCCCCAGGTCGATCTTGTCCGCACGTTTATCGGCGGCGTAAAGCTTGATCAGCGCGAGCAGCGCATCGGCGGGCTGTTGTTCAAGATTGCTGAGCATAGTAGGGCGCCATTAGCCCCGCCCCCTGCGCGGGGGCAAGCGGGAATCTCCTTCCCTGTCCGGGAATTGATCCCGTTTTCGCAGCACCGGGCACCTCAACCTGCCGCAGTTTGGCAAATCGGGACTTGAACCACGGCACGCGAAAGCCCAATTGGAGCGCGATGTTAGCGCCTCTGACCCGTCCCGACCTGCCTGCAACGCTCTCGGCCGCAATCCTGCGCGGCGTGAAAGGCGAATGCCCGCGCTGCGGCAAGACCCGGCTGTTTGGCCGCTTTCTGAAGCCGGTGGCAGATTGCCCGTCATGCCATCAGGACTGGACGCTGCATCAGGCGGATGACTTTCCGCCCTATATCTCGATCTTCCTGACCGGTCACCTCCTCGCCCCGGCCTTCATCGCGATCGGCACCAGCGATCTTTCGATGACGGCGATGATCGGCCTCACCATGCTGATCGCCTCGATCATGCTGGTCGCGTTCCTCCAGCCGGCCAAGGGCGCAACGATCGCGCTGCAATGGTGGCATGGCATGCACGGGTTCAAACCCGGTGGCCGCGAAGAATTCGACGCCCCACCCAAAGGCGCACCCGGCAGCCCCTGGGGCTAAGCCCAGGGGTAATCAGAAGGTCGTCAGAACGGCGACCACTTCTGCTTCTTGGAAAACTTCATGTAGCCTGCATTGAGGCCGAGCCGCAGCCCCACGCCCATGCGCACCGGGATCAGCACCACATCATTGCGGCGCAAGTAGGACACGTTGAACCCACCAACCAGATAAGCCTGCCCCTCGCCCGAGGCGAAGCGGTGGAAGATTTCCTCGGTGTCGTAGAGGTTATAGACCAGCACAAAGGTGTTGCCCGCATTGGCCCCCAGATCGAGACCGACCGAAGGACCGGTCCAGTAAACCGGACGCGTGCCTTCGACCTTGTGATGCAGGGTGCCCGATCCATAGCGCACCCCGACAATCAGCGCGCCGCCGCCTTCGCGTCCGACGATATAGCCGTTGGGCTCGCCCTGCTTGCGCAGCAGGTCCTCAATGATGCCCGCAAGGCCAGCGGCACCCTTGCCGAATACACCTTCAGCCGCACCGACCAGATCATCCTTCTGATAGGTCTTGCTGGTGGCAGTCGCCTGCGCGGCGGCTTGCGTATTAGTAGCAGGCGGCGCGGCATCGGTTGCCGGAGTGACAGCCGCCGTCTCGCCTGCGGTCGGCAGACTGGTCGCAACGGGTGCAGGCGGCGGCGTGGCCTGCGCGCCAGAAAGATCGCCATCGATGGCCCGGTCCGGATCGACCTGCTGGACCTGGGCCGGCGCGGCTGCCGAACCGGCCATGGCAATCGCGCCAAGCAGTGAAAATAGAGCAGCTTTTGCAACGCGATTCGTGCCGAGGATCATTCCGTCCATCCTTTCAATTCACCCGCGATAGAATCCATCGCTGCTTGACCGGCAATGAACGGTCGGTGACCCGAGTCCATTGTGCGACCAGTTGAGGCGGAAAGATATTTGAACCAAAGAACGAAAAGTTCGCCCTCCCCCCTTGCCGCCTCGCACACCCCTCGCTATAGGCCCCTCTTCGCTGCTGCGATCCGGAGACGTGGGTGAGTGGCTGAAACCAACGGTTTGCTAAACCGTC
>CAZLPK010000043.1:0-18974 GCA_964561375.1 uncultured Novosphingobium sp. | reverse complement strand
AGACCGGATTGGGACCGCAATGTTACACCAGCGTGACGAAGCGAACAAATTGCAATCCTGCGATTAGTTCGAATTAAGCAGTTTCACCTGCCCGAATGGCACATGGATGTCGTTTTTGTGTCATCTCAATGCCGTGAAAGCGACCGCCAAGTGTCTCTTTCCCTGATTAGAGCCCCCCACGAATTGCGACCAAACAGGGGTTTGATCATGAATTTGCGTTCGAAACGTTCGACCTTGCGCTTTGCCCTGCTTTGCACGGCTTGCGCTGCTTTGCCGGCGATGCAGGCCCATGCCGCGGAGGCCGCCGACGCAGCTGATGATGCTGGCACCATCGTGGTGACCGGCAACCGTCCGATCGCCGAATCGGAAGCTGCCGCGCTGGAAACGCAGAAGCGCTCGGACTCGCTGGTTGCCGTTGCCGCTTCGGACGGCGTGGGCCGTCTGCCGGACCAGAATATCGCTCAGGCCACCAGCCGCCTGCCGGGTGTTGCGGTTGAGCGCGACCAGGGCCAGGCCCGCTATGTCAGCCTGCGCGGTGCGCCCAACTACTGGACCACGCTCAGCTTTGACGGGATCAACGTCGTCAGCCCGGAAGGCCGCGATGCGCGCTTTGACTCGGTGCCTTCGGCGATTGCCGCCCAGATCGTCGTGTCCAAGGCGGTGACGCCGGACATGCCGGGCGAAACCGTTTCGGGTAACGTCAACATCGTAACCCGTTCGGCCTTTGACTATTCGGGCCAGCACTTTGCCGCAAAGGTTGGCTATGGTCAGGCCGAAGTTGGCAATCGCCCGCAGGTCGAAGCCTCGGCCGTCTATTCCAACCGCTTTGACATGGGCGGCGGTGAACTGGGTGTCGTCGTGTCCGGTTCGTATTTCGAACGGGCCATGATCACCGACAACTTCGAAACCGACTTCGAGCGCGTCAGCCAGGACAAGCGCCCAGGCAACGGAACCCGTTTCTGGGCAGCCGAAGCGGAAAACAAGCTCTATCGCCTGACCCGCAGGAACTGGTCCGCCTCGGGCCGGGTCGATTATCGCGAAGGCGATACCAAGCTGTCGCTGCGCTCGATCTACACGATCTTCACCGATGACGAGATGCGCGACAACTATCGCTTTGACCTCGATGATCGGCAAAGCGACCTGACCGGCGGTTCGGAAGTCTGCAACACGGCAATCAATCCGACCCCGACGACCACCGGCTATGCCGATGTATGCATTGGCAACACTCCGCTGAAGGGCACGCTCTACGGTATCGACATTCGCCAGCGCTCGACCCTGCGCGCCTTCCGCCAGTCGATCTTTACCAATACCGCCGAAGCGGAATTCGCCCCCGCCGATGGCTGGAAGGTGAACGTGCTGGGCAATTACACGGAATCGAAGGACGACCGTTCGGTTGTTGGCGAAACCACCTGGGACAGCCCCAGCACGCGTACGGCGCGGCCCACGGTTGCCTATGATTTCAGCGACCCGAACCGTTCGCGCCTGGTGCTGTCCACCACCACGCAGCTGGCCAGCCCGACCCGCTATCAGGCCGGGACGGCGGTTACTGCCATCGACACGTTCAACAAGCCGCTCAGCTCGCTGACTCTGACCGATGCGGTGGATACGACCAAGGCTTATACGGGCCGCCTTGTCCTGACCCGCGAAACCACCGCTCTGGGCGGCGATGCCACGCTCAAGGCCGGGTTCCAGTTCGACCAGCGCACCAAGGTGGTGGACGAAAGCAATCTGGTTCTGAATACCGCCGCGCAGTTTGCCGCAATCAACATTCCGACCGACTACAACCTGTTCTCGCTGGATCAGGAATTCCTCGGCCGGATTCCGATGGACTACACCTTCCGCTACTTCGACCCGGTCAAGATGCGCGCAGTGGCAGAGCGGGCGCGTCAGCAGTACACTTTCAGCCCCGCCACCGGAAACATCTATGACGTGCGGGAACAGGTCTATGCCGGTTACCTGATGGGCACGGTCAAGTGGGACTTCGGTTCGCTGATTGCCGGCGCCCGGGTTGAGCACATCAAGAACCGCGGGATCGCGCAAGGCACGATTGGCGCGACGACCGGCCCGATCACTGCGGAAAGCGACCGCACGATGATCTTCCCCAGCGCGCACTTCAACTACAACCTGGACGATACCAAGAAGCTGCGCCTGTCGTTCAACACCGGGGCTGCGCGCGCGGACTATGATCAGCTGCGCCCGAATGTGGTGGTCAACGATTCCACCGGCACCATCTCGGGCGGTAACCCGGCAGTGAAGCCTGAGCGGGCCTGGGGTCTCGACGGCTACTTCGAATGGTATCTGCGTCCGCAGGGTTACCTGATGGCTGGCGTTTTCTACAAGAACGTGAAGGACGTGCTCTATCGTCAGTCGCGCACCTTCGGTTCGGATGCGCTGAACAGCGGCGGGATCGATCGGTCCAGCTATATCTTCAGCGGGATTACCAATGGCGGCACGGGCCGGGTCTATGGTTTCGAAGCCGCAGCGCAGCTTCAGCTTGAACCCTTTACCCAGCAGCTGGGCCTGCCAGACTGGATGGGCGGTTTTGGCATCAGCGCCAATGCCACCTACAACAACAGCGAAGTGACCAAGCCCGGCATCGGTGCGGTTCCGGCTCGCAAGCTGCGCCTGCCCGGTACGTCGGATTGGGTTTACAACCTGACGGGCTATTACGAGAAGTATGGCCTCTCGCTGCGGCTCAGCTTCCAGAAGCGCACAGCATGGCTGGATGGCTATGCCGATGACCTCACCGATGCCGGGGACACCTATTGGGCGGCTGATGACGAGCTCGATTTCTCGGCCCGTTATGCGATCAGCAAGAATGTCGAAGTGTTCTTCGATGCGACCAATCTGCTCAACAATCCGGGGCGCCGCTTCTCCGAACCGGGCAATCTGTTGACTGCAACCGGTACGCCGACGCCCTTTACCGACATCTACACGATCGAGTGGGAGCGTTTCGGTCGCCGCTTTGCCGGTGGCTTCCGGGTGAACTTCTGACCATGCCTGTTTTGCGCGGGATATCCTCCCTCATTCTCGCGCTGGGGGCGGCGGGCCTTGCTTCGGCAGGGCCCGCCAATACCGTTTCAGTGCAGGCGCGCGGAGAGACAGCTCCGGTCGGCACCGCCAATGACGATGCGGCGGATGATCCGGCGATCTGGCGCAATCCAAAGCGTCCTGCTGCCAGCCTGATTGTCGCGACGGACAAGAAGGCGGGCCTTTACGTTTACGATCTGGCGGGCAAGGTCCGCTCGTTCGAACCGGACGGGCGGCTCAACAATGTCGACCTGATCGATCTGGGCAAGGGCGGTGTGATTGTCGTCGCCAGCGACCGCAACGATCCGGCGCAGGCCATTCTGCGCATCTACCGCCTGAATACCACAGCTGCCCGGCTTGAACCGCTGGGCCTGGCCCCGGGCGGAATGGGCGAGGGCTATGGCCTGTGCCTGTTGCAGACCGGGCGCAGCCTCTATGCCTTTTCCGTGCTGAAACATGGCGCGGTGGAACAGGTGCGTCTTGACCTGTCCGGGCGCACCGCGACGGGCCGTATCGTCCGCAGCCTGAAGGTTGAAACGCAGGCCGAAGGCTGCGTGGCCGACCCGCGTAGCCAGACGCTTTACGTGGGCGAGGAAGGGCGCAGGATCTGGGCTTTCGAAGCCCGGCTTTCCGGCAAGGTCGAGGGCAGGCTGGTAGCCAGCGTCGATAACCAGCAACTCTTTGCCGATGTCGAAGGGCTGGCCATCCTGCCGCAGGGCCGCGAGGGCGGCTGGCTGCTGGCCTCAAGCCAGGGCGACAATGCCTATGCGCTTTATCGCCTGCCGGGCATGGTTCCTGCAGGACGGCTGCGCATCACCGCCGGACAGTTCGGCGCGACTGAACAAACCGATGGCATTGCGCTGGCCGGGGGCAAGTTCGGCCCGCTTTATCCTGAGGGCCTGCTGGTGGTTCAGGACGGCGACAATGCGCCCCATGCGCAGAACTTCAAACTGGTATCCTGGCAAGACGTGCTGCGGGCGCTGGCCGAAGCCAACGCCCGCTAAGGCTCAGATCTTTTCCAGAACCAGTTCCCCTGCCGTCTTGCGCAGGTTCCATTCGCTGATCGAACGGGTGCGATAGACCGGGCTGGTGACGGTGTTCACCGCGATGAAGCTGGCGTGGCCGGCAGCGGGGGTCAGCACCAGCCGGACGTAGCCCTGATGCAGGTTGTCGGTCCAGATCACTTCCGGATTATGCTCGGCAAAGGCCTGATCCAGCTTGCCCGCGGTCACCGGATCAAAGCCGCTTTCCACGAAATCGCCCGGTGAAGTGATCCCTGCCGTGCCCAGTTCCACGCCCATCGGCTTGCCCGTCCCATCGGCAAGGCGATTGGCCCAGAAGCTGTGGCTGTCGCCGGTGAGGAAGACCAGATCGTTGACGCCGGCTGCCTGGGCCTGGGTATAGAGCCGTTCACGCGCCCATTCGTAGCCGTCCCAGGTATCCGGGTAGAACGGCAGGTTCCATTTACCCTTCCACGCCAGATCGACTGCGGCGGGCAGCGGCTTCGCCTGGGTGGACGGATCGGGGATCAGGCCGAGTGAAACCACATCCGGCACGCGGGTGCGGGCTATCGGCATGGGATTGCCGATCAGGCGCCACGGCTGGTTCAGCCGCTTGGAATCGGTCCAGGCAGCCGTCAGGTCCGCTTCCAGTTCCGGGGCCAGCATCGCGCGCCCCGGGGCACCGATCGCTTCGCGTTCCATCCGCGCCGCATCGGCAAAGCTGGTGATCGACTTGCGATAGGGTTCATAGTCCACCTGCAGCGCGCGGGCGGTGTGGCGCGTTTCCAGCGTGGTCAGAGTGGCAAGATCGCCAAAGGCATAGGTGCGCCAGAATTGCGCCCGGGTGCGGCCCGGGCCGGGTTCACGCACCGGCATCCATTCGAAATATGCCTGGATCGAGGCATTGCGCCGCGCGTTCCAGTCGCCTTCGGTTTCTGACTGGTGGTTCTGCGCACCGCCCAGCCACGGGTTGTTGGCGCTTTCATGGTCGTCCCAGCAGGCCAGCAGCGGCTTGGCGGCGTGCATCGCCTGCGCACCGGCGTCGGTCTTGTACTGGGCGTGACGGGTGCGGTAATCGCTGAGCGAGACGATCTCGTTGGCGGGTTGGTGGATGCGGCCCAGCTTGCGGGCCTTTTCCGCACCCCAGCCATCGGCGCCATATTCGTAAATGTAGTCGCCGGTATGCAGCACGAAATCGATCGCCGCATCGCGGGCAATCGCGTCATAGGCGTTGAAGTGGCCAAAGGCGAAGTTCGAGCATGAGGCGAGGGCAATGCCCAGTCGCTCCAGCCGTCCGACCGGCAAGGTCCGGGTCCGCCCGACGGGCGAAGTCACGCCCTTGGCGCGGAAGCGATAGTAATAGGACGCGCCGGGCTTGAGCCCTTCGGCCAGCACCTTCACGGTAAAGTCGCGGTCCGGTCCGGTGGTGAACTGGCCGGACTGGACCACGCGGGCAAAGCCGGGGTCCGTCGCCACTTCCCAATCGACCGAGGCGCTATCCACGCCGCTGATCCGGGTCCACAGCACCACACTGGTCGCATCGGGATCGCCGCTGGCTATGCCGTGGCGGAACATCGCGCGCGCGGCGCCAGTCGCCTTGCCCAACGCGGGCAGGGCAGTCGCCGCGGCGGCAACCGAAAGCGCGGTCAAAGTCGTGCGGCGGGTGATGGTGAACGGATCGGTCATGGTCACATCCTGCGGATTTGCGGGCAGCTATCCAGCCCGGAAAGCAAGCCCTGAAAAGAAAGCAGGGGCGGATGCCGAAACACCCGCCCCCAAAGTTAGGGACTATTTCGTCAAATTCAGAAGCCGACCTTAACAGTAGCGAAGAACTGCTGCGGTGCGCCGACCAGCAGGGTCTGGCGATCCCCGCTGTTGCCAGTGCCGGCCGAGTTGATCGTACCGACGTACTGTTCGTCGAACAGGTTGGTGGCATTCAGTTGCAGTTCGATCTTGTCGGTCAGGCGATAACCGATCGATGCGTCGACCAGAGTGCGGCCCGGCACCGACTGGTCGTTGGTGTAGGTGAAGTACCGCTTCGACATATAGTTCGCGCCGACCCGGCCAAAGAACGAACCGTTGTCATAGGTCAGCTCGCCGCGCAGCATGTGCTTGGGCGCGTCAACCACGGTCTTGCCCTTGATCGCAGCCAGCAACGTACCCGAAAGGTTGTACACGTCGTTGCGGTAGGTTGCATCGGTGTAGCTGTACGAAGCGAACAGGCCGAACCCGCCGCCCAGCTTCAGATCGCCAGCAGCTTCGAAGCCGACCGAGCGAACCGAACCGACGTTCTGCAGAACGGACGGGCTGCCGACGATGCTCGGGCCGCTGGCGGCAGCCAGCAGGCGATCGTGGAAGTTCACCAGGTAGAAACCGGCGACGCCATTGAACACCGAGTTGTTGTAGCGGGCACCGAATTCGTAAGTGTCCGAGGTTTCCGGCTTCAGCGTGTTGCGGATGCTGTCGAAACCGGTCTGGTTGGTCGAGAACGGTCCGCTGGTGGTGGCCGATGCGTGTGCGCGGGTCGCCTGGGTGAAGCTGGCGAAGACTTCGGCATTGCCGCCCAGCGACAGGTTCAGGCCGATATGCGGCTGGAACCAGTCGGTCACGTCGATCTTGCCTTCGGGGAAGCTGGCCTTGACCACGGCAGTGGCTTCGTTGCTAACCTTGAAGCCCTTCCAGCCGAAGTTGACCTTGAGATTGCCGAGATCAATGCGGTCTTCGACGAAGTACTGCAGGGTTTCGGTGTTGAAATCGAATTCCCACTGCGTGGCGAACGGATTGGTCGGGTATTCGCGGAACGAACGGCCCGGATTGGTCCGGCTTTCCAGGCCGTAGAAACGGCGGGCCTGGTTGAAGTCGTTGGTTTCGAACCAGCCGCCGACCGACAGGCTGTTGATCCCCGACTGCCAGTTCACGCGGCCGAACAGGCCGGTGCGGTCGATCTTGTATTCCGTGGTGCGGATCGAGATCGGCACGCCATTCGGGCTGGGAACGTACGGCGTCGCCCACAGGCCCATGCCGCGGTTGTGGTGGTAGTAACCGCGCAGTGCGACATCCAGACCTTCACCAAGCGGGCTCTTGAAGCCGATTGCGGCAACCGTGTCCTTGCGCAGGCCGGCTGCGTCGAAATAGGCATCGTCGACCGACTTGATCTGGCCAGGATAGACCGTGCCGGCAGCGGCGTTGGAAACCGGCGCACCGGTGTCGCCGCGGTTGTTGCCGATGTCAGCCAGCTTGATTGCCAAGGCATAGTCATTGGCAATGTTGTCCCAGCTGTAACCGAGGCGGTTCAGCATCTCGAGCGACATGTCCTGATAGTCCTGCTCGCGGCGGTCGGAATAGCTGAACCAGCCATCCAGTGCAGCTTCGCCCAGCGGCACGACAACCTTGGCGTTGATCATGTGCTGGTCCTGCTTGCCATAGCCGCGATACTTGTCGGTCGAACCATAACCGTAGGAGACATAGCCGCGCGGACCTTCAGCCGAACCGGCGTTCAGGCGGACGAAACCACGCATGGTGTTGTCGCTGCCATAGGTGGCGTTGGCTTGGCCGCCGAGCCGGTCAAGTGGGTCCATCGAGAAGGTTTCGATCGTACCGCCCAGGTTATTGGTCGACTGGGTACCCAGCGAACCGGCGCCCTGGGTCACGCGGACCGAACCAATGTTTTCCGGGCTGATCACACGGCTGATGTGCAGGCCATTGTGATTGCCATAGGTCATGTCGCCTAGCGGAATGCCGTCAAAGTTGAAGCCCAGCTGGTTCTGGTTGAAACTGCGGATGGTGACGCGGGTCGACCATTCGTAATTGCCGAAGGCGTCGGCCGACTGGATGTTGACGCTGGGCAGCTTTTCAATTGCCTTGAGCGGGCTGGTGCCAGGCAGCAGGGTCGCGATATCGCGCTGGCTGACTTCTTGAACCTGCTTGGTTTCGCCCTTGCCCAGAACGACGATTTCGCCCGCTTCGGTACCGGCTTCGCCAGCGGCCCCAGCTTCGACCGCAGCAGCGAATGCTGCCTGGGGAAGCAGGGCTGTGGAAGCCAGCAGAATGGTGATCAGATTACGCATCGTACCCTCATTAATGTTTATTGCGGGGCGGCAGTTAGGAGGGGTGTGTTGCAGGCTTGTGCGATTCCCGTGATCGCGGGGTGACAAAAAAGCGGCAGTGAAATGACTGGGGATATCTAACCGCCCGTAACCGAACTGACTTTGAACTGTCAGCGCTCCGCAATGCCCGGTGGCTACCGCGAAATGGTCGCGCCGCAACTGGGAGTAAAGCGATGCCGCATCGCGATATACTGGTCCGGGCCATGCAGACCGTCGAAGTACGCGGACTGCCCGCCTGGCTTGATCTGCCTGAACCCCGTGGCTTTCAGCCCAAGCGCAAATATCGCACGATCTGGATCTCTGACGTCCATCTGGGCACGCGCGGCTGCAATGCCGAAATGCTGGTCGACTTCCTTCATTCGGTGGAATGCGAGACGCTCTATCTGGTTGGCGACATCATTGATGGCTGGCGCCTGCGCAAGGGCTGGTACTGGCCCGATGCTCACAACGAAGTGATCCGCCGCGTCCTGAAAATGGCCCACCGCGGCACCCGCGTGGTCTTTGTCGTCGGCAATCATGACGAGATGTTGCGCGAATATGCGGGCCTTACTTTTGGCGGGGTGGAACTGGTGCTCGACACCGTTCACCGCACGGCTGACGGACGCCGCCTGCTGGTGACCGACGGCGACAGCTTCGATGGGGTGGTGCTCTATGCCAAGTGGCTCGCCCTGCTGGGGGACAAGGCCTATTCGGTCCTGCTGCGCGCCAATGTGCTGGTCAATGCGGTGCGCCGCCGCTTCAAGCTGCCCTACTGGTCGCTTTCCGCACACCTGAAAAAGCGGGTGAAGAACGCGGTCCAGTTCGTCTACGCGTTTGAAGAGGCCGTGGCCCGCGAAACGGCGGAGCGGGGGCTGGACGGCGTGGTTTGCGGCCACATTCATTCGGCCGAGATCCGCCAGATCGGCGACATCACCTATTACAACGATGGTGACTGGGTCGAAAGCTGCACAGCTCTGACCGAAGACAGCACCGGCCATATGGCGATTGTCGACTGGTCAGCGGAATGTGCGGCACGCGCGGCCCGCAGCGGTCAGGCCCAGCCGGCGCTGCCGCTTCACGAACTGGAGAACGCCTGATGCGCATCGCTCTGGCGACCGACGCCTGGTATCCGCAGGTCAATGGCGTGGTCCGCACCCTGGGCGCGACCGTGGCCGAACTCACGGCGCGGGGGCACGAGGTGGAACTGATCACCCCGGACCGCTTTCGCACCTTCCCGCTGCCGGGCTACAAGTCGATCGACATCGCCATTGCCCCGCGCTTTGCCGCGCGCAAGCTGCTGGGCGCGTTCAAGCCGGACGTGGTGCATATCGCGACCGAAGGGCCGATCGGCTGGAGCGCGCGTGGCTGGTGCAAGGCGCACGGGGTTCCGTTCACCACTGCATTCCACACCCGTTTCCCGGACTATGTAGCAGTGCGCACCGGGATCAGCGCCGAACGGTTCTGGCCGCTGTTCCGGCTGTTCCACCGCGAGAGCCAGGCGGTGCTCGTCGCTTCTGCCAGTCTGGCCAGCGAACTGGAAATGCGTGGCATCTCTCGCATCCAGCCGTGGACGCGCGGGATCGATCAGGGCCTGTTCCAGCCGGAAGGGCCTGCCCATCCGGCGATGCAGGACCTGCCCGGGCCGATCATGCTGAACGTCGGGCGTGTCTCTGCCGAGAAGAACCTGGAAGCCTTCCTCGACCTTGATTGCCCCGGCACCAAGGTTGTGGTCGGGGATGGTCCGGCGCTGGAAGGCCTGCGGCGGCGCTATCCGCAGGCGGTGTTTCTGGGGGCGCTATCGGGCGAGGAACTGGCCAGTGCCTATCGCGCGGCGGATTGCTTCGTCTTCCCCAGCCTGACCGATACCTTCGGGCTGGTTGTGATCGAGGCGCTCGCTTGCGGCGTGCCGGTTGCAGCATTCCCGGTGCAGGGGCCGGTCGACATTCTTGGCATGGATGGGCGCGGCGTTGCGGGTGATTACCCGGTTCAGGTCGGCGCGCTTTCCGCCGATCTGGGCAAGGCCGTAGCCGCGGCCCTGACGCTGGACCGGGCGGAAGCCGCCCGCTTTGCGCGTCGCTTCACCTGGGCCCATGCGACCGACCAGTTCGTTGCCGCTATCGAAGTGGCGGCTGGTCAGCGTGATGGCCGCATACCGGAGATGGAACCGGTCGGTTGAACCGACCGGCTCCACGCCAATTCATCAGGCAAGCCACGGCCCGGTGATGGCCAGTGTCTTTGTCGGGCTGAACACGTTGACGAACAGCGTGCGACCGTGCGGCGAATAGCAGGCACCTGCCAGTTCGGTCTTCAGGCGCAAGCGGCCAAAGGGATAGGCCGTACCCTCTGGCGTTATGCCGCGCAGGTAATTGACCGCGTCATCGGTGTACTGGTCCTCGCAGACGATCAGGTGGCCATTGGGGGCAACGGTCAGGTTGTCGCCATAATTGAACTGGTCCGGGGCACTGCTTTCGAAGAAAAGTTCCAGACGCTCTGCCCCGCCATCAAGGCGCAGGCGGAAAATCTGGCCCAGCTTGGCCACGCCGCCGCTGGTGCAGGCAAAGTAGAGTTCCTTTTCGCCCATCCAGATGCCTTCGCCGCGGGCGAAGATGGCGGCTCCGGCAGCGGCACCGCGCTGGCGCAGGTCATCGTTCGGCGCCTCCACATCGTCAAGGTCGACCCAGCTGACCGCCAGTTCCTGACCGGTGCGAACGGTGGCAGAGTTCCAGTTGCGCGTATCCCTGGTCGCGCCGAGGACAAGCGCCTGCAAGCGTCCGCCCTGTGCCAGCTGCCCCTTTACGGCGGGGAGGAAGCGATAAAGCAGCCCGTCGTCGCGGTCCTCGGTCAGATAGACGATGCCGGTTGCCGGATCGACGGCAGCCGCTTCGTGATTGAACCGGCCCATCGCCTTGAGCGGCACCGGATTGACCGGCCCCGTGGCACTGGCCGGAACTTCGAACACCCAGCCATGATCCTGCCCGATCCTGCCGCCCGCGCGCGAGACGTTTTCCTCGCATGACAGCCAGCTGCCCCACGGCGTGACCCCGCCAGCGCAATTGCGGATCGTGCCGGACAGCGAGCGATATTGCCGCTCGACCGCGAGAGTGGCGGCATCGAGCACGATCGTGGTCGTCCCGCCGGGCAGTGGCACCCTGTCCGGGCCGGTCGTGTCAAAGGCGAGGCCGGTCGCGCCGCCATTGTCTTCGCCGGGGCTGAGTTCGTGATTGCGCACCAGCGCCCACTTGCCATTGCCCAGGTCGAAACAGCCCATGCCGTCGGCATTGTCCGGCACCCGGCCGCCGTCGTTCATCACATCGCCCAGGCTGGAAAGGATACGGTAGGTAAAGCCCTGCGGCAGGTCGATGATCCCCGCCGGATCGCTGATCAGATCGCCGTAACCGGCAGCACCGGTTGCCGCCCGTGCGGGAGCATATCCGCGCATGCAACCGCTTGCTGCCAGAGCCGCAAAAGCCGCACCGGTGGCCCGCAGAAATTCACGTCGTTGAAAGCTCATAATATCCTGCCCAAAAGTTTCAGCCGGACTGTCTGCCCATGGGATTTTACGATCCCGTGACACTTGGCCCGCAGCGGGTGACGCGCTGCCGCTGATCCCGAAACCTTGCCGCAAACCACGTAATCGCGCGAGGGTCGTTCCATATCGGGCAGTAAATACAAAGCTCTAGGTCGTGGGTTGTTCGTCGGGGGGAAGCCGTTGCTGGTTCCGCTTGGCGGCGCGTCATTTCAGCAAGTTTGAAGGCAGAACCCAATGGCTAAAGAATACCGTCTTGTCTGGAACGACCAACAGGGGAAACCGGTGGTCGTACAGGAACAGGCCCACGCCGAGCGCAAGCAGTTTGCCGCGCGGATCATGGCAAGCGCGCTTGCCGCCACGGCGCTGACCACGTTCGGCGTAAGCGAGGCGCGGGCGGAAGTAGCGCCTGAATGCCGTGAAACCTATACCTCGGACATGGTTCTGGCCGCTGACACGACTACCACGGGGGCGGTATGTTATGAAAAGACGCTGACGATCGAAGCTGGCGCGACGGTCGCCAACGAGATCAATGCCAGCCTTTTTGGCCCGGAATTGGGCTTCTACTCAGAGGTCGTCAATTTTGCCAGCGGGACTACTTCGGGTAACCTGATCAATAATGGCTCGATCCTGGCTACTTTTGTTCCGATTTCCGAAGGTCAGATGGAAGCAATTTCCGGTGCTGCCATCGCTTTCAATGGCGGTAATCTGGTCGGCGACATTATCAATAATGGCGTGATCGAAAAAGTCGGGGCGGAAGGAGGGCGCGCGATTCGCTTCTTCAGCGGCTCGATGACTGGTGATCTCATCAACACCAGCCTGGGCACCATCGAAGGTGGGGGCGGGATTGATCTAGCCTCCGGTTTCATTCTTGATGGCAGCATCAAGAACGATGGCCAGATTATCGCAGATTCAACAACGTTCAGTGGAACAAATGCCCTTCAGGTTGAGGGCACAATTACCGGCTCGATCGAGAACGGGCTGAACGACAGTGGTGCCATGATGTATTCGGCCAATTATGCGGCAATCAATGTCGCTGGCACCGTATCGGGCAAGATCATCAATGGCGGCACCATTGCAGGAGACGGTGACTATGGGGCGATTTACCTTGACGGGGATGTGACCGGAGGAATTGAAAACCTCAGCACCGGCAAGATTACAAGCCGGGAAGGCGAAGCCGGGATTTACATCTATTCAGGTGCGGTCGCCTCGATCAAGAACGAAGGTGAGATTGCCGGCAAATCTTACGGTATTTATCTCAATTACGGTGCCAGACTGGGTTCGATCACGAATAGCGGTAGCATCTTTGGCGAAACCGCCGGTATCGAGTATTACTCTGGAGAGGATGGTTCCACGCTCACCAACAGTGGGACTATCACCGGTGCGGCCGACGGTGTTCACTACAGCAACAGCACCAATGGTGCGCTAACCAATTCCGGCACGATCGTCGGCGGCTTGAACGGCGTCCATTCCGAATCCGGGAATATCCAGGGCGGAATTACCAATCTGGCTGGCGGCGTGATCGAAGGCTTGGGCAGCTATGGTATCTATCTGTCCTCCGGTACGCTGTCTGGCGGCATTCGCAATGCGGGGAAGATCACCGGCGAATATGACGGGATCTATCTGAGCGATGTGGTATCGAACGAAGATACGACGGAAGGGGCCAATATTGGCGATATCGTCAACGAAAAGGGCGGTGAGTTCATCGGTGTAACTGGCGCGGGCCTCTATTCTTCTGACAGCGCAATCGGCAAGATCGATAATGCTGGAACCATGCGTGGTGAGCGAAACGGCATCTACCTTTCCTCTTCAACTGTCGGGGGCGGCATCGTCAATTCCGGCATGGTCGAAGGGACCCAGTCGCCAACTGACAGCAAGTACGATTCGAACGGTCTGACCATCACCGGTAGCACCGTGATGGGCGACATCGTCAACGAAGCGACGGGTGCGTTCGTGGGCGGCAAGAACGGCATCTTCATTACTGACGAAAGTCGGGTCACCGGCGCCCTGATCAACAAGGGCCTGATCAGTGGCGGCCTGTCAGCAGGGGAGCGGATCTACTCGGTCAACGATGCAGCCGATGCGCTCAGCAGCATCGTAATCGACGGCGACAATACCGCGCAGTTCGTTGGTGCGGTCAATGCCCTTAACGCCGATATGTCGGTGGCCAGCGGCGCGACCTACACCGTGCGGGACAACATGTTCTGGGTGAAGAGCTTTACCAACAACGGCACGACCCTGTTCGACAGCGCCGCCGGTGCGGCCAGCCTGATGCTGCCCGATCTGGATTACGGCTATGTCTTTCAGAACAAGGGCACGGTCTCGGTCGCGGTGGGAACCATCGGTCAGTTGACCGGGAACTATGTACAGGATGCTGCTGGCACCTTCCTGTTCAACGCAGCCGAAGGAACGGTGACGAACGGCGTCCTGACCGGCGATCACGGCAGGTTGCAGGTTTCGGGCGATGTCGATCTGGCGGACGGAACGACGATCAAGGTCAACCTGCCGACCACCGGCCTGCCCGATCTGAAGGATGGCACCCGCATCGAAGCGGTCATCACGGCTGGCGGGGAAATGACGGCAACGGATTCGGCCATCACCGTGATCGACAGCAGCCGCCGTTATGACTTTGTCGCATCTTTCGACCGTGCGTCCAACGAACTGGACCTGATCACGCTGATCCAGTCTCTGCCGATCCTGGAATCGGTCCAATTCAGCAGCAGGTCTGTCGCCCTCGGCGCAGCTCGCGTGCTGGAAGACATGCAGGCTGGAACGATCCCGGCGGCGATGGAACCGGTGTTCGACCGTCTGGGCGAACTGCAGACCGAAGCGGAAATCGCCGCTGCCGTTTCGCAGACCCTGCCGGCCATGCTGGGCGCAACGCCGCAGTCGCTGGCTTCCGGGCTGCGCAGCGCCAACAAGTTCATCCAGTCGCGGATGGAAGGCAACCAGGGCCTGTCCGCCGGTGATGTCGAAGGCGGCAAGTACCTGTGGGGCCGTGCTTTCGGCACCTGGAGCAAGCAGAACGATCGCGGCGATGTCAGCGGCTTCAAGTCGGACACGCAGGGTCTGGTGCTGGGCTATGACGGTTCGGTCAGCGATAGCATGCGGATCGGCTTTGCCGCTGCCTATGCCAACAGCACGGTCAAGGGATCGGTTGCCGGTGGCGGCCATCGGGTCAATGTCGATAGCTATGAACTGATCACCTTCGGCAGCTACAACGTCGCGCCGCAGACCGATATCAACTACCAGTTCGATATCGGCGTGAACAAGGCGAAGGCCAGCCGCCACATTCCGTTCATGGACAGCACGGCCAATGCCCGCTTCTCCAGCTTTGTCCTGCGCGGCGGGCTGGGTGCGGGTCACACGCTCTCGCTGGGTGACAACACCACGCTGACGCCTTCGGCCCGCGTCGATTACACCTACATGCGGACCGGCGACTATACCGAAACCGGTGCAGGTCCGCTGAGCCTCAAGGTCGAAGCCAGCACTTATGACGAACTTGTCCTGAGCAGCGATTTCAAGCTGAAGCACAAGCTGGGTTCGGTTGACCTGACCGTCAATGCGGGCGGCGGCTATGATGCCCTGAATGACGATACCGTTACCGTGGCGACCTTCGTTGGCGGCGGCCCGGCCTTTACCACCACCGGGCTCAAGGTCTCGCCGTGGCTCTATCGCGGCGGCGTGGGCCTCAGCAAGAATGCCGAGGGTATGGAACTGTCGCTGCGTTACGATGCGGAAGGGCGTAGCTCCGGCTATTCCAACCACACCGTTTCGGTCCGGGGCCGCTGGTCGTTCTAAGACCAGACGCGTTCTGACAGCAGCATAGGCAGGCGTCGGTGCGCAGGGTTCGGCAGGGTATCGCGGGAAGTCTCTTTCCCGTCCTGCTGGCCCTGTGCCTCGGCGCCTGCGCTGCCTTGCCATCGGCGCAGGATCGGCGGGGGCAGGCAGAGGCGCTTGCCGGGATGCGCGGCTGGCAGGCGATGGAACTGGCCGTAGCGCCTTTCACGCTGACCAGCTTCGTTCCCGTGCAATTCGCGCCGCAGGATGTGCTGACCGTCTATCTGGAAGGGGACGGCATGGCCTGGATCGATGGCGCGCCATCCTCTGATCCCACCCCGCGCGATCCACTGGCCCTGCGGCTAGCCATGGCGCACCCGGCGGGCAATGCCGCCTATCTCGGGCGGCCTTGCCAATATGTCGGCGCCGAACAGGCCAGGTGCGCCCAGCGGTATTGGACCAATGCGCGCAACGCGCCCGAAGTGGTCGCGGCGCTGGGTGCTGCGCTGGACGAGCTGAAGCAGCGTTTCGGGGCGCGCAGTTTGGTGCTGGTCGGCTATTCCGGGGGCGGCGCCCTGGCCGTCCTGCTGGCGGCAGAGCGGCAGGACGTGGCGCGGATCGTCACCGTCGCTGCCAATCTCGATCACCGGGCGTGGACAGCGCATCATGGCCTGAGGCCGCTCGATCTTTCGCGCAATGCGGTGGACGTGGCGGACAAGGTTGCCGCAATCCCGCAAGCCCACTGGATCGGCGGGCGCGACCGGATCGTGCCAGAGCAATTAGCGCGGGGCTGGCCGCAGGCCCTGACCGGCCCGCAAGGCGCGAACCTGAAAGTCGTGCCAGAATTCACCCATTCCTGCTGCTGGGCCGAGCACTGGCCGCAATTGACCGACGGGCAATTCCGTAAGCACCCGTAATCGCGGCTTAGCGTCTCGCGTAAGGATAGGCGGCCTATTGTCCTGAAATCCCTGAACTGAACACGGATTTCATGGTTTATGATCGCCAATCCCGAACAGCGCCTGCGCAGCCGCGTGCAATCCCAGCCCGGGGACCATGCCGGGTGGCATGAACTTGGCCTGCTCTATCTGGGAAAGGGCGATCCCGCACTGGCCGCGCAATGCATCGAAGCTGCAGTTGATCTGAGCGGCAAGACCGCACTCTATCAGCGCAACCTGTGCGAAATCTACCGCCGGATGGGCCGGCTGGATCAGGCGCGCAAAGCGGGGGAACAGGCCGCGCAGCTGGCCCCCGACAGCGTGGACGCGCATTACAACCTGGGCCTGGTTCATAGCGATGCGGGCAATCATGCGCTGGCCATCGCCAGCTATCGCCGCGCGCTTGAACTTGATCCGCGCCACAACCGGTCGTGGAACAACCTTGGCACGACGCTGGAGCAATCGGGAGATCAGGCGGGGGCACTTCATGCCTATCAGCAGGCGGTGCTTTGCGATCCGGGCCATATCGAGGCGCGCAACAATGTCGGCGCGATCCTTTCTGCGGAGGGTGCGCTGGATGAAGCCCGCGAGGCTTTCAATGCAGCCATCGCCCTGCGCCCGGATTTCGTCGAGGCGCATTACAACCTCTCGTCCCTGAAGAAATATACGCCGGACGATCCGCATCTTGCCATGCTGCGTCGCTGCCATGAAAGGCGTCACAGGTTGACCGAGGATGCCCGCATCCGTTGCAACTTTGCCCTGGGCAAGGCGCTGGATGATATTGGCGATTTCGATGCCGCCTTCGCCGCCTATGACGAAGGCAACAGCTTGCAACATGCGCTGTGCCTCTTTGACGAGGCACGGGCCGACGCCATGCTGGCTGAAATCATGCAGGTGTTCGACGAACGGTTCTTTGCTGAGCGCAAGGACTGGCGCGGCACGGCAGACCCGCAGCGCACCCCGATCTTCATCGTCGGGATGCCGCGTTCCGGCACGACCCTGTTGGAGCAGATCCTTAGCAGCCATACCTCGGTCCATGGTGCGGGCGAATTGTCAGAGCTGCACGATTGCATCGTCTCGGCAACCAAGGCCGGACCGGACCACCCCTTTGCCGCAGGCGTCACCCACCTGTCCGAAGCCGATCTGAAGCGGCTGGGCGATGATTACCTGCAGCGCGTGTGGCAGCTGTCGCCGGATAGCCGCTTCATCACCGACAAGATGCCAGCGAACTTCTTTTATCTGGGCCTGATCCATCTGGCCCTCCCGAATGCGCGGATCATCCATGCGATGCGCGATCCGATGGATTCGTGCTTTTCCTGCTATTCGCGGCTGTTCAACGAAACGATGGAATTCACCTACGATCAGGGCGCGCTGGGCCGTTACTACGCCCGCTATATGACCCTGATGCGGCATTGGCACGCGGTCCTGCCCAAGGGCACGATTCTGGATCTGCCCTATGAAGACATGGTTGCCGATGTCGAAGGGCAGGCGCGGCGCGTGCTGGAATTTGTCGGTCTGCCGTGGGAGCCGAAGTGTCTGGAATTCTATGACAACCAGCGCCAGGTCAAAACCGCCAGCGTGGCCCAGGTGCGGCGGCCGATTTACCAAAGCTCGATCGCGCGGTGGAAGCATTTTGCCCGGCACCTGCGACCGCTTTACGAGTTGGTGAAGGACTTTCGCCCCGACGACGGCGCGGACGAACTGTTCGACGCACCCCCGCCGGTCGCGCCGGTTTCCACCACCGATGCCAAGGCGGTGCGCCTGCACCGGCAGGGCCTTGCCGCGTGGCAGGCGGGCCGGGTGCCGGATGCCCTGCAGGCAATGAAAGAGGCGGCGGAATGCGGCGCGGAACTGGCCGTGCTGCACAGCGACTTTGCGGAAATGAACCGGCAGGTCGGCCATCTCGATGCAGCGATCGAGCAGGGCGAAATCGCCGTGCGGATCGATCCGCGTATGGCGGCGGCTTACTCCAATCTGGGTATTGCCCTGTTCGATGCCGGACGGCTGGACGAGGCCGAGGTGCGTCAGCATACCGCGCTGTAACTGCAACCGTATATGCCGCAGGCGTTGAACAATCTGGGCAGCATCGCCCGCGCCCGTCGCGACTTGCCAGCGGCAATCGGCTGGTATCGGGACGTGCTCGCGATTGCTCCGGACCATCTGGATGCCCTGTCCAATCTGGGGGCCGTGCTGGTCGAAAACGGGCAGGCGGACGAAGCCGAGGCGCCGCTGCTGCGGGCGCTGCGCGGCTATGGCCCGCAGCCCGAAGTCCTGTGCAATCTGGCCCTCGTCCGGATCGAGCAGAAGCGCCATGGCGAGGCAGACGCACTGTTGCGCGATGCCCTGAAAATGCGCCCCGGCTATAGCGAGGCGGTAATGGCGCTGGCCCGCGGCCTGCAAGAGCGGGGGCAGGGCGATACTGCGCGCCCCCTTCTGACCGAAGCCGTCGCCCATGCGCCGCAGCGCGCGGAACTGTGGAGCCAGCTTGGCGCCCTGTTGCTGGAACTGGACGATATGCCCGGTGCAGAACAAGCCTTCGCTCAGGCGCTGAAGCTCGATCCGCGCTAGTGGATTGATCGGAACGGAAGAGTCCGATTGGGGATTCCCGTCTGCATTT
>CAZLPK010000042.1:0-19816 GCA_964561375.1 uncultured Novosphingobium sp. | reverse complement strand
AAAATGCAGACGGGAATCCCCAATCGGACTCTTCCGTTCCGATCAATCCACTAGGCAGTACTGCTTTCCATGGCGAGTTTTTCGCTGCATATTTCCGCACTAACGGCAAATTGGTAATTTTTCGTTAGCCCAAATTTCGCTTAATCCCTTTGTTCAGTTGCAAGGCATAACCGGAGCCCCTGTCACTCATTGCGCCTCCTTGTAATGAGATATTGTTACAAGAGGCTTTCCTCGCTATGTGGCCGGCATGACCAAACTATCTTCTTGCGCCGTGCGCCGCTTCCACGCCGTTTCCCTTTTGCCGTTTGTATTTGCGGCTGCTTGCCCAGTCACCGCTTTCGCCAGCGAAGAAGAGGATCGGACTGGCTATCACAGCAAAGCGGATGACGAGATTGTCGTGACCGCCCTGCGCCGGACCAGCCGTGAAGATGTGATTTCGGGTGTCGCCATCGTCCAGGCCGAGCAATTGGTTGCAAATCTGCGCCCGGGGCTGGGCGATAGTCTGACCCACACACCGGGGGTTTCGGCCACTTCATTCGGACCGAGCGCTTCCCGGCCGGTACTGCGGGGCTTGCAGGGCGAGCGGGTTAAGCTGCTGTCGAATGGCATTGGTTCGATCGACGTATCGAACACGTCGGTTGATCATGCTCCAGTAGTCAATCCGCTCCTCGCCCAGCGGGTAGAGGTGCTGCGCGGCCCGCAATCGCTGCTCTATGGATCGTCGGCCAGCGGCGGCGTCGTCAACGTGATCGACCGCCGCATTCCCGCCGCTGTCCCGGATGAGCCGGTGCATTTGTCAGCCATGGGTGGCTACGGCAGTGCAGCTAATGAACGCATGGGCGCGATGGCCGCAGAGGTGCCGCTGGGTGGAAACTGGGTTGGCCATGTCAACGGTTCCTGGCTCAAGACTAACGACCTGCGGATCGGCGGTCATGCTTTGACGCCGGCGCTGCGCAGTCAGGCGCTCGCGTCAAGCCTGCTTCCAGTGGAAGAAGGGGCGGAAGAGATCGACTTTGCCGCCAATGCGGAACTCAAGGGCAAGCTGCCCAATACCGCCAGCGAGACCTGGACCGCTGGGGCAGGCGTTGCCTATGTGACCGATGGCGGTAACATCGGGCTGGCTTACAGCCGTTTCGATAGCACCTATGGCGTGCCCGTCCGTTTCGCGACCGAGCCGGGTCAAGGTCAGGAAGCGCCGCAGATCAAGCTGCGTCAGGACCGCATCGATGCACGCGCGGAGATTACCCCTGATAGCGATCTGATCGAAAAGGTCGCCTTTCGTTTTGCTTTCGGCGACTACGTCCATTCCGAAGTGGAGCCCGATGGCACTGTCGGTACCACCTTTTCCAGCAAGGGGATGGAAGGGCGTCTGGAACTGGTTCAGACCGATCGTGGTGCATGGAAAGGCGTGACCGGAACGCAGTTCGTGATCCGCGATTTCAGTGTCGTGGGCGAAGAGGCTTTCCTGCCCAAGAACAGCACCGAGCAAGTCGGCTTCTTTACCCTTCAGCAGTATGACAGCGGCCCGTGGTCGCTCGAAGGAGGAGCGCGGTTTGAGCATACGCGCCAGTCGTCCAAGCCGGATGCGTCACATCCTGACTTCTTCGATGGTTTGCGGACCTTCAACACCTTTTCGGCGGCTTTAGGTGGTGCTTACAATATCGCGCCAGGTGTCAAGCTGGCCCTTAACGGTTCGCATACCGAGCGTGCCCCTTCGGCCGAAGAGCTGTTCGCCAATGGCCCGCATGCCGGCACTTCCGCTTACGAAGTCGGCAATCCGGATCTGAAGACCGAACGCGTTTGGGCGCTGGAAGGTATTCTCCGCGCCAATCTAGGCGCGTTCCGGTTCGAAGGCTCGGTGTTCCATAATTGGTACACCAACTTCGTCTATGAAGATCGCACTGGCGAGATCGTCGACGGATTGCCGGAGTACCAGGTCCGTCAGGCCGGAGCGCGGCTCTATGGCTTTGAGGCCGAAATGGCGGCGACGCTGGCAAAGGCTGGAGCCTGGACATTTTCCGCCAACGGGTTGGTTGACTATGTTCACGCGCAAATCGATGCAGTCGGGCCTGCTCCGCGTATTCCCCCGCTGCGTATCCTCGGTGGGCTGACTGCGGCATCGCCCAAGCTCGATCTTGGCTTTGAGGTAGAGCACGTCTTTGCCCAGAACGGTGTAGCGGCGTTCGAAACTACAACGGCGGACTATACCTTGGTCAGCCTTTCCGCGACCTGGCGTCCGCTAGGTGAGGATGGGCCGCTCAGCCTGATCCTGTCCGGCAACAACCTGTTTGACGTCAATGCGCGCCGCCATGCGTCCTATCTGAAGGACTATGCACCGCTGGCCGGGCGCGACATCCGCGTTACTGCGCGGCTTGAACTGTAAGGGCTATTCCTCTCCGTGTCCGGCGGCGAGGTAGTCTTCGCTCTGCATTTCCATCAGGCGGCTGACGGTGCGTTCAAATTCGAACGCGCCGTCACCGGCGGTGTAAAGCTGCTCAGGATGGGCAGCCGCAGTGGCAAACAGCTTCACTTTGTTTTCATAAAGGGCGTCGATCAGCGTTACGAAGCGGGCGGCTTCGTTTCGGTTTTCTGGCCCCATGCGCGGAATGCCGACCAGGATCACTGTGTGATAGGTCTGGGCGATGGCCAGATAGTCACTGGCACCGCGCGCCTCGGCACAAAGCCGCTTGAAGCTGAACACGGCCACGCCTTTCAGGCTTTTGGGCACGTGCAGCATGCGCCCACCGCCCAGATCAAGATCAGCCGACGGGACATGCGCGCTGTCTTCGGGGGGGTAGTCCGTCAGGCGAAAGAACGCTTCGCGCACCTGCGCCGTCGCAGCATCGCCCAGCGGCGTATGCCACGTGTCGATCCCGGCCAGACGCTCCAGCCGGTAATCATGCGGACCGTTCAGCGCCATGACGTCAAGTTCACGCTCGATCAGGGCAATGAAAGGCAGGAAATGCTCACGGTTGAGCCCGTCCTTGTAAAGCTGGTTCGGTGCGCGATTACTGGTGGTAACAATGACAAGGCCGTGGTCGACTATCAAAGCGGTGAATAGCCGGCTCATGATCATCGCATCGGCGGAATTGTTCACCACCATTTCGTCAAAAGCCAGCACCCGCAGTCCATCAGCAATCGCTGCGGTCACAGGCGGGATTGGATCGCCGCTTTCGCTCTTGCGCGCTTCGCGCAGGCGGGCGTGAACTTCGAGCATGAAAGCATGGAAATGGACGCGCCGCTTGGCGGGAATATTCAGGCATTCGTGGAACAGGTCCATCAGCATGGACTTGCCCCGTCCGACTCCACCCCACATGTATAGCCCGCGCGGGTTCTTTGGCTTTTTGCTGAACAGCTTGCCTAGCAGGCCGGAGGAGGGGGGCTGTTCAAGTTCTGCCTGCAACAGGCTCAGGCGCTCGGCAGCATGGCGCTGTTCTGAGTCGGTGCGAAGCTCACCGGCTACGACCAGTGCTTCGTAGCGGTCGATGACGCGGGTCATCGCGGCGATGTGGGCTTGCGGATCGTTCCGGAAAAAGCCGCTACCAGATTGCCGTCGCCTTGTTCGACCACGCCGCGCAGGAAGACCAGACGGCGCGTTTCCTTGAGCAGTTCAGTGACTGCATCGCAGGGGACACCGGGCTTGCCCGCGCCGATGAACTGTACATTCAGATCAAGTGTGACAGCCGTCCCGGCCTCAATGATGCCAAGCATCCGCGAGCATGCGAACAGGGCAATGTCGACCAGGGCCATGACGGTGCCGCCATGGATATTGTTACCCAGATTGGTGTGGCGATGTTCCGGGAACATGCGGAGGCGCGCCTTCCCATCCGAATCGGCGCGGACCAGCAGCTTGGGGAACATCCAGCTGTTGAAGCGGGTCTGGTCGGTCAGCTCCCAAGTGAACCAGCCCGGATTTTCCGGATCAGGTTCACTCCTGAAGCCGCGGTCGTCGCTCATCAGCTGAAACTGCCCTTAAACGTGACGCTCTGCCTGCATCTTCTTGATTTCGGCAATCGCGCGAGCCGGGGACAGCCCCTTCGGGCACACGTTGGCGCAGTTCATGATCGTGTGGCAGCGGTAAAGGCGGAACGGATCTTCCAACTCGTCCAGACGCTCACCGGTCATTTCGTCGCGGCTGTCAGCCAGCCATCGATAGGCCTGCAGCAGAATGGCCGGACCAAGGAACTTGTCCGAATTCCACCAGTAGCTGGGGCACGAGGTGGAGCAGCAAGCGCACAGAATGCACTCATAAAGGCCGTCCAGCTTTTCACGCTGTTCGGGGCTTTGCAGGCGTTCCTTGCCCGAAGGCGTGGTCGATACGGTCTGCAGCCACGGACGGATCGATGCGTACTGCGCGTAGAAATGAGTGAAGTCAGGCACTAGGTCCTTGATCACTTCCATCGAGGGCAGCGGCGTGATGCGAATCTCGCCAGACAAGTCTTCGATCGCGGTGGTGCAGGCCAAACCGTTGCGGCCGTTGATGTTCATTGCGCAGGACCCGCAGATCCCTTCGCGGCAGGAACGACGGAAGGTAAGGGTCGGGTCCATATCCGACTTGATCTTGATCAGGGCGTCCAGAACCATCGGGCCGCACTTGTCGAGATCGATTTCGAACACGTCGTAATGCGGGTTTTCGCCGCTGTCCGGATCATAACGGTAGACGGTGAACTTCTTCACCCGTCCTGCACCCTCGGCCCGGTGGTGCGTGCCTTGTCCGCTAATCTTGCTGTTTGCAGGAAGAGTGAAGCTTGCCATGACAGTCCCTGTAGCTGGCGGGCAACGTGCCGCGCATTGCGACCCTCTCTAGCGATTCATCGCGCGGGGGCAAGCAGCCCGAAAAGGAAATTTTTAATCAAAAGCCGAATGAATGAAGGCTGGGCGACGTATCAGAGGCGAAAAACAGTGCGGTAACGACGATCGCTGCTGCGAAAGCCAGGCGGCCAAAGGCTGTGGCACCTTTTCGGCGCCACAGCCAAGGATTGTCCGCTTGGAACAAAGATGCGGCAAGTTGCGACCCGTCTCCATCGCGCACCGACCTTCGGTGCGACCCATCGGTGCCTGATGGAGAAAGACTTTCCGCCACACTTCCTTGGCTGACAGTCAAGGAGTCCGACACCTGTATTTTTTGCCATGTGCCAGAGTTTTCGGCATTTTCCTGTGGATTCTGGGCAACAGTATGGCGGTAGAGGCGGGCAAGCTCACTACGCGGCAGACCGCCCATGCGCGAACGCACCATTTCGATCCGCTGGTTGACTGCCGATTCCGAGATTCCCAGCAGACTGGCGATTTCCTTGCTTGTCCTGCTGTCCGCCACGAGCGCCAGTACCTCGCGCTGCTTTGGAGTTAACCGATGCATGATTGCGTCCGCTCTATAAGCCACCACCCGAACGAAATATTAGTCCGGAATCCCTTTTCCGGCAACGCTTTGCGCCTTGGGTGACAGGCTTGGCGGGCGAAAATTGCGCGGTGATGCAATGTGGTAACAGGGGGGAATTCTCTGCGCGCAGGCTGTCCAATGCGAATTTGGCTTTCGGTTGCGATGTCTTCTGGCATCATGCGGTCAAACAGAAAGACAGGAAGGGAACGGGATGGGATTTGCTGGCTGGTATGAGGAAAAAGTCGTCCCGCGTTTCTTGAAATGCGCCTGTTCCAGTCCGGCGATCATGACGCTGAGGGAAAAGGTCGTTCCGCTGGCCAGTGGCGCGGTTTTCGAGATTGGTTGCGGTGGCGGGGTCAATCAGCAGCTTTACGATCACGACAAGATCACCAGCTATGCCGGGCTTGACCCGTCTGAAAAGGGTCTCGAATTCGCGCGCGCAGAGGCGGCCAGACACGGCTGGGACGCGGATATCCGCCAGGGATTTGGAGAGAACATTCCCTTTGCCGATAACAGCTTCGACACGGTGGTCTGCACTTTCACCTTGTGTTCGGTAGAGAGCCAGGCGCGAACCTTGGCTGAGCTTGGCCGTATTCTGAAGCCCGGTGGGCGTTTGCTTTATGCCGAGCATGGCGGCGCGCCTGATGCCGGTGTCCGCAAGTGGCAGGGCAGGATCGAACCGGTCTGGAAGCGCCTTGCCGGTGGTTGTCATCTGACACGGCCCGTGACCAGAGCCATCGCCGCAGGTGGCTTTGAAACGCATGAAGCTGGTGAACGCTATGTCCCCAAGACCCCGCGCTGGGTTGGCTGGATGGAGTGGGGAGAGGCAATCAAGCCTGCTTGAACCGGCTTCATAACGAAAAAGGGCGGCAAGGGGATGCCTTGCCGCCCTTTTTTTATCCTTGGGCCTTACTCGCCGAAGGTGCGCTGCCACCAGCCGCGGCGGGGCGTACCTGTCTGCTCTTCTTCGACCTGCGGCGCAGGCTCGGGCTGTGTTTCGAGCTGCGGCTCGGCCTGAGGTTCCGGCTCGGCACTGACCGCAGGCGCCTCTGGCTCAGCAGCCACGGCTTTCTTGCGAGTGCGCTTGGGCTTGGCCGGGGCAGCTTCCGCCGGTTCAGGCGCGCCTTCGGCAGCTTCGGTCGTTTCAGGAGCCGCGGCTTCCTCGACGACCTTTTTCTTGCGCGTCCGCTTGGGCTTCGCTGCAACCGCTTCGGCCTCAACCACGACAGCTTCGTCCGCAGGCGCTTCAGCAGCTGCCGCTTCACCAGTCGCCTCGACGACTGTTTCAGCATCTACCTTTTTCTTGCGCGTCCGCTTGGGCTTGGCCGGTGCGGCTTCTGCTTCGACTACTTCAGCAGGTGCTTCAGCTTCAGGAGCGGCTGCTGCGACTTCCGCCTCGGCAGCAGCGTCATCACCCGCGCCGTCTTCCACAGTGTCTTCAGCGACAGCTTCACCTTCACCTTCACCGCGACCGCGACCGCCACGGCGGCGACGGCCGCGACGGCGCTTCTTGCGCTGTCCTTCCCCGTCTTCGCCTTCAACGGATTCGGAGCGATCAGTGCTTTCGGCTTCTTCGCCTTCTTCACCTTCTTCAGAGGCTTCGCCCTCTTCGCGCGGTGCGCGCTCGTCATCGCGGCCACGGCCGCCACGGCGACGACGCTTGCGACGGCGCTTGCCGCGACCTTCGCCATCTTCGCTGCGCTCTTCGGCTTCGAATTCGTCCTCTTCCTCGATGACATCGTCGTCATCTTCTTCGATTACGATCGGTTCAAAGCGCGGGGTATATTCCGGACGCGGACCGGACGAGGCGACGCGCATCTTTGCGCCCTCGTTTTCGCCTTCCGGCAGAACCTCGACGCGGACGCCGTAACGCTCTTCGATTTCGGCCAGGTCGGCGCGCTTGGCGTTGAGCAGGTAAACTGCCGCCTCGGTGCTGGCGTAGAGCGAAATGATGGAGCCTTTACCCTTGGCGGCTTCGTCTTCGATCAGACGCAGCGCCGACAGGCCGGCACTCGAAGCGGTGCGGACCAGACCGGTGCCATCGCAGTGCGGGCAGGAGCGGGTGGTGGCTTCGAGTACGCCGGTGCGAAGGCGCTGGCGGCTCATTTCCATCAGGCCGAACGACGAAATGCGGCCCACCTGGATGCGCGCCCGGTCGTTCTTCAACGCATCCTTCATCGCCTTTTCGACTTTGCGGATGTTGGAGTTGTACTCCATGTCGATGAAGTCGATCACGACCAGCCCGGCCATGTCGCGCAGGCGCAACTGGCGGGCGATTTCACGCGCTGCTTCCAGGTTGGTGTTAAGCGCAGTCGCCTCAATCCCGTGCTCCTTGGTCGAGCGACCGGAGTTGATGTCGATCGAGACCAGCGCTTCAGTCGGGTTGATGACGATATAGCCGCCGCTCTTCAGCTGGACGACCGGATCGTACATTGCTGTCAGTTGATCCTCGGCGCCATAGCGCTGGAACAGCGGCACCGGATCGGAATAGGCCTTCACCCGCTTGGCGTGGCTGGGCATGAGCAGCTTCATGAAGTCGCGTGCGGCGCGGTAACCGGCTTCGCCCTCGACGACCACGTCCTCGATCTCACGGTTGTAGATATCGCGGATCGCGCGCTTGATCAGGTCGCTGTCCGAATGGATCAGGGCCGGCGCCGTGCTCTTGAGCGTGGTTTCGCGGATACCGTCCCACAGGCGGGCGAGATAGTCGAAGTCGCGCTTGATCTCGGTTTTGGTGCGCTGAAGCCCGGCGGTGCGGACAATGCAGCCCATCGACTTGGGCAGGTCCATCTCGGCAATGATGGTCTTCAGGCGCTTGCGATCGGCGGCAGAGCTGATCTTGCGGCTGATCCCGCCGCCATGGCTGGAATTCGGCATCAGCACGCAATAACGGCCAGCCAGGCTGAGATAGGTGGTGAGGGCGGCACCCTTGTTGCCACGCTCTTCCTTCACAACCTGGACCAGCAGCACCTGACGGCGCTGGATCACGTCCTGAATCTTGTAACGACGGCGCAGTGCCATGCGCTTAGCGCGCAGTTCATCTGCTTCCTTGGCATGAGCGCGATTGCCACCCTGACGGCGACGACCACGACCGCGGCGACGCGGCTCTTCGCTTTCACCTTCTTCTTCGGTAGATTCTTCGCCTTCGTGGTCGAAACCGTTTTCGACGTGGCCGTCTTCGATGGTTGCGACTTCGTCCTTCTCGGCCGTGTCGACTTCGGTAACACCGCCAAAGTCGTCATCATTGTGATGATGTTCGTGGCTGGTCCCGGCCATATCGTCGGCCAGGGTTTCGCCCAGTTCGTCGTCGCCAACGAAGTCTTCCTCACCCTCGGCAATGGCGCGCAGGGCGGCTTCTTCCTCGGCATGGGCTGCTTCTTCGGCGAGAAGGGCTTCGCGATCTTCTTTCGGGATCTGGTAATAATCGGGATGGATTTCGCTGAAAGCGAGGAAGCCGTGGCGATTGCCGCCGAAATCGACAAATGCCGCCTGCAGCGACGGTTCGACGCGGGTAACCTTGGCTAGGTAGATGTTGCCTTTGATCTGCTTGTGTTCAGCGGATTCAAAGTCGAATTCTTCAATCCGATTGCCCTTCAGCACCGCCACCCGGGTCTCTTCCTGGTGGCGCGCATCGATTAGCATGCGCATGGTCATTATAAATACTCCGTGCGCGCCATGTGCAGACCAGCCTCTGTGAGGCGGTCGAAATGCTGGCGCGGCTGTTTGCGGAAATTCCGCGCCGGACCCGGATGCACCGGATACCACGCGCGGACCTATCGATTGAGCCGGTGCCCGAAATGGCTCCGGCGGCGATGAGCGTGTCTGCTGAAACGAGAGTGTACGGCGATTTGGAACGCACTGTGCCCATTACCTGCGCCGCCGCGTGCCATTCGGCATTCGGCATCGTGGCAAGGGAAGGGCTTCTCATTACGGCATCAACCTGTTTGATCCGGCGGAATTGAGCCGGATTCTCCCCCCGGGTATCAGGGTGAGCAATGCCCATCCAGTTCCGGTTAGGCATTGCGTAGCATTGCTTGCCTCTATCGGCAAGGTGATTGCGCGAAAGTTACGGCGCGATTAAGTGCCTGACCATGCGTCGCATCCTGCTTGTTCTGGCAATAATTCCGCTGGCCGTGGCGATACTGGGTGTAATGCTTGCGACTGGACGCGTGCCGCTGCGTAGCAGTGGGGCATTTGACTATGTGGTTTCGGTCGACCTCAAATCGCCGGATGCGCAGCTTAGTCTGCCGAAGATCGAAGGGCCGGGCGATGCTTCCCGCCCGCTGGTGGTGATCGATGCGGGGCACGGCGGGCGCGATCCCGGCGCAGGTTCCGGAGCGATCCGCGAAAAGGACCTTACCCTCGCTCTGGCTTTGGCCTTGCGCGATGATCTGCTGCAAGGTGGCGGCATTCGGGTGGCATTGACCCGCGACACTGACCGCTTCCTCTCGCTGGCCGAGCGCGGTTCGATCGGAAGACGAATGGCGGCTGACCTGTTCATTTCGATTCATGCTGACAGCACGGAAGTCGAAACCGGCGCGGTCGGGGCCTCGGTCTATACCTTGTCGGCCAAGGGCAGCAGCGAAGTGGCCGAGCGCATTGCCGCGCGGGAAAATGCGGCGGACCTGATCGGCGGCATACCGATCCGCCAACAGGACGATACGGTCAGCGCGATCCTGGTCGACCTTTCGCAGCGCAACACCCAGGGCAAGTCGGAAGAATTTGCCCGGCTGATCCTGCGCGAGGCGCGGGGCAAGGCCCCGTTCAAGGAGACTTCATTCCAATCGGCAGCCTTCGCCGTGCTGAAGTCCCCTGAATTGCCCTCTGTTCTGCTGGAGAGCGGTTACATCAACAATCCGGCCGACCTTGCGCGGTTGAATTCACGCGAGGGGCAAGTCGCGCTGGCCGAAGCGGTCGGGCAGGCCGTGCGGATCTATTTCGCCCGGACCAGCCAGAACGCGGACAGCATTTAGGTTGATACTGGCCTTGGTCCGAATTCCCGTGCTAGAGCGCGCCATCCATGGCTGACGACGATACTCCTGAATCCGTCCATCTGCGCATTCGGCGAGAGGCGCGCGGTCTTTTTTCCGGCCTTCGCGCGCGGTTTGCCGTGCTGTGGAGCGGGCTTGCCGGGCTGTTTTCGCGCCTGCGCGACAGTCGGATCGGTCAATGGCACGAACGCCATTGGCATGAGAGCAAGCGCTTTCGTCTTGCCAATTACACATTGGGCGGGGGCATCGCGGCTTTCGCCATTCTTTGGGTCGTGATTGGCTGGAACCTGCCGTCTGCCGACCGCCTGCTGACCTATCAGCCGCGCCTGCCGACCATCGTGCGTGGCGTGAATGGCGAGATTGTCTATGCCTATGCCCGTGAACGCCGGGTGCAGCTGCGCTATGTCGATTTCCCCAAGCAATTGGTTGATGCCTATCTCTCGGCAGAGGACAAGACCTTCTGGTCGCACGGCGGGGTGGACTTTGGCGGGCTGGCCGGAGCCGTGGTGGACTACGTGGCGAAGATGGGGTCGGGCGAGCGGGCCAAGGGCGGTTCGACCATTACTCAGCAGGTCGCCAAGAATATTCTAATCGGCAACGAATATTCGGTCACCCGCAAGCTGAAGGAAATGGTTCTTGCCCGCCGGATCGAAGGCGTGCTGACCAAGCAGCAGATCCTTGAGCTCTACCTCAACGAGATTCCGCTCGGTCGCCAAAGCTTTGGCGTGGAAGCGGCGGCTCAGGCCTATTTCGGCAAGAGCGTGGGTGAACTCACTCTGGCGCAGAATGCCTTTCTCGCGGCTCTGCCGCGCGGGCCGGAAATCTATGGGCGCGAAAAGTATGCCGCCCGCGCGCTGGAACGGCGCAACTGGGTGATCGACCAGATGGTCCGCAATGGCGTGGTTGGCGAAGCGCAAGCCGCCCAGGCCAAGAGCGAACCGCTGGGGGTCATCCCCCGCCGTCCGACCGTTTACGATCCTTCGACCGGCTATTTCGTTGAAGAAGTCCGTCGCAACCTGATCGAGAAATATGGCGAGAATGCCGAAGCCGGGCCGAACAGCGTCTATGACGGTGGCCTGTGGGTGCGCACTTCGCTTGATCCGCAAATCCAGAAGGCAACGCAGGATGCGCTGCGTGCCGGCCTGCTCCGCTATGGCGGTGGCCGCGCTTTCTCCAAGCCGCTGGAGCATGTGAAGCTCGATCCCGACAAGTGGCAGAGCCAGTTGATCGCTCAGGGCAAGACGATCAGTTATCAGGATTGGCGCGTCGCCATTGTGATCGACAAGAGCGGTTCGCGCGCAACCGTAGGCTTTACCGATGGTCAGAAGGGCCCGCTGATCAGTGCGCCTGATGCCCTGCGCGAAGGCGATATCATTGCTGTCGCGCCCACGGGCAACGCCTGGGCGCTGCGGGTGGTGCCGGAAGTGTCGGGCGGAATGCTGATGCAGGAGGCCTTTTCGGGCCGCGTCCTTGCTATGCAGGGCGGGTTCGATGCGGGGCTGGCTAGCTTCAACCGCGCGACGCAGGCGCTGCGTCAGCCCGGTTCCACCATCAAGCCGTTCGTCTATGGCTCTGGTCTCGACTATGGGATGAGCCCGGCGAGCCAGGTCGTCGATGGGGCGTTCTGCGTCTATCAGGGGGCGGCCTTGGGGCAGAAGTGCTTCCGCAATTTTGACATGCGCGGGGCGGGCGGCACCCACACCATGCGCTGGGGGCTTGAACAGTCCCGCAACCTGATGACGATCCGCATCGCCAATGACACTGGCATGGAAAACGTCGTGCGCACGATCGACCGCGTCGGGATCGGCAAGTATGATCCTTATCTGTCGGTTGCACTGGGCGCTGGCGACACCACTGTGCTCAAGATGGTCAATGCGTTTTCTGCGCTGGCCAACAATGGCATCCAGTATCCGCCGACGCTGATCGACTACATCCAGGACCGCAACGGCAAGGTGATCTGGAGGGCGGACAATCGCCGCTGCGACACCTGCAACATGGCAGAGTGGGACGGCAAGCCGATGCCGCGCCTTGCGCCGCGGGGCAAGGAAGTGATGGACCCACGCACGGCCTATCAGGTGGTTCATATGCTGGAAGGCGTGGTCACGCGTGGCACTGCTACGACCCTGCGCGATCTTGGCCTGCCGCTGTTCGGCAAGACCGGGACCACGACCGGGCCGACCAACGTGTGGTTTATCGGCGGCAATCAGGAAATCGTTGGCGGGGTCTATCTTGGCTACGACCAGCCACGTTCGCTTGGCGGCTACGCTCAGGGTGGGACGACTGCCGCGCCGATCTTCAAGCAGGTGGTTCAGGCAACCAAGCCGCGCTGGAGTACCCGTCCATTCGTAGCGCCCAAGGGTGTCTACATGGTCCGGATTGACCGGGTCAGCGGCAAGCGCGTGCTGGACGGTATGCCCAGCAATGATCCGAAATCCTCGATCATCTGGGAAGCCTTCAAGGCCGAATCCGAAGCGCGGGCCGGCGCGGGCGGAGATGATGCTGCCAAGCAGCGCGAGGCCCTGATCGCCGCGATCCGGAGAGGGGCTGCGAAGGGTTCGGAACAGGACGTTGCGGAAGATGTGCCAGCGGTCGAATCGGCCCCGCCTGCGACCGGGCCACGCGTCCCATAGGACAGGGTGGACAGGCTCCGGCAGGGGGAGCACTATGCGGCACATGAAACGCTTTATCATGGCCGGACTGGCATCGCTCGCTGTTCTGTCTCTCCCCGCTGCCGCTCCGGCAGTGCTGCCGCAGGGCGCGAAAGCTCCACAGATCGTCAGCCGGGGCGCGCTGGCCGGAAAACCGTTCACGTTCAATCTGGCCCAGGCCCTAAAGAAGGGGCCGGTGGTTCTCTACTTCTACCCGAAGGCCTTTACCCAGGGTTGCACGTTCGAAGCTCATGCCTTTGCCGAAGCAACCGCTCAGTTCCAGGCGGCAGGGGCCACGGTGGTCGGCATGTCGGCAGATGATCTGCCCTCGCTACAGCGTTTTTCCAAGGAAGCCTGCCGCGACAAATTTGCCGTGGCGATTGCCAATCCGCGAACGATTGCAGCCTATGATGTGGCGCTGCGCAAGCCCGATGGCAGTAATACCGGCGTTACCAGCCGCACTTCCTATGTCATCGGGCAGGATGGCAGGGTCAAGTTTGTCCACTCCAACATGGACTACCGCGACCACGTGCGCCTGACGCTGGAAGCGGTCAGAAAACTGCGCCGCTAAGGCTTGCGCTTTACAATCAACAAGCTTGCGCTAAGCGGGGCTCGTGCGCCCGCTTGGCGCTTTTGTTTTGCCGGAGTTTAACGTCATGCGTGCCGAAGGGCAGGCTCATATCGAACGGATCGAAGCTGCACTGGCGCTCGTCCGCAAGTTCCTTGATTGGGATCGCGCGCTGCGGCGCCTGGATGAACTGAACGCGCGGGTCGAAGACCCGAAGCTGTGGGACAATCCCAAGGAAGCGGAAAGCGTGATGAAGGAACGCCGCCGGCTTGAAGCCGCGGTGGGCACCGTCAACGACATTTCCGCCCAGATGGCCGATGCGATCGAATTCGTCGAACTGGGCGAAATGGAGAACGACGAGGCCACCATCGACGAGGGCATTGCCGCTCTTGCCGCGCTGGCTGATCGTGCCGATGCTGACAAGGTTCAGGCCTTGTTGGGCGGTGAGGCTGACGCCAACGATACCTACATCGAAATCCACGCTGGTGCTGGCGGCACGGAAAGCCAGGACTGGGCCGAAATGCTGTTCCGCATGTACACCCGCTGGGCGGAAAAGCGCGGGTTCAAGGTCGAGACGATCGAATACCAGGCTGGCGATCAGGCCGGGATCAAGTCTGCGACCATCCTGTGCAAGGGCGAAAACGCCTATGGCTATGCCAAGACCGAAAGCGGCGTTCACCGTCTGGTCCGCATCTCGCCCTATGACAGCTCGGCACGGCGTCACACCAGCTTCAGTTCGGTCTGGGTCTATCCGGTGATTGACGATAGCTTCCAGATTGACGTCAATCCGGCCGACTTGCGGATCGACACCTACCGCGCTTCGGGTGCGGGCGGGCAGCACGTCAACACTACCGACTCCGCCGTACGTATTACGCACATTCCCTCGGGCATTGTCGTGGCCAGCCAGGTCGACCGCAGCCAGCACAAGAACCGCGAAATCGCCATGGGCATGCTCAAGGCGCGCCTCTACGAAGAGGAAATGCGCAAGCGCGAAGAAGCGGCGAGCGCAGAACACGCGGCCAAGACCGACATCGGATGGGGTCACCAGATCCGCTCTTACGTGCTGCAACCGTACCAGATGGTGAAGGACCTGCGCACCGGCGTGACCAGCCCGACGCCGTCGGACGTGCTGGATGGCGCGCTCGATCCGTTCATGGCCGCCGCGCTGGCCCAGCGCGTGACCGGCGAGAAGGTCGAGGTGGAGGACGTCGATTGATCCGCGCAGGGATGGCCATTCTGCTGCTTGCTGCGCTGACGGGGTGTCAGAGCGGCGGGGAAGATAGCGGCCGTCCTGCCGGAGCGCGGGAATTTCCCAAAGCGTTCCGACCAGTCTCGACTGTGGCCAGCAACGAGTTCTCTGACGAGGACCAGCGCGACAATCTGGGCGAGGCGAAGGTTGTCATGGACCTCGCCAGGATCGGTCCGGGAACAACGGTCGCCGATATTGGCGCGGGCGAGGGTTATTACACGGTCCGCCTGTCCGAACGGGTCGGCCCGCGTGGTCGGGTGCTGGCGCAGGATATTGACGCCGGCGTGATCCAGCGGCTTGGCCAGCGGGTTGAGCGGGAACGGCTCGACAATGTGTCGATCAAGCTGGGCGCAGTCGAAGACCCGCGCCTGCCGGAACATAGCTTTGACCGGGTGTTCATGGTCCACATGTACCACGAGGTGACGGAGCCCTATGCCTTCCTCTGGCATTTGCGCCCTTCGCTTAACCCCGGTGGCCGGGTGGTGGTGGTCGATGTAGACCGACCGACCGATCGCCACGGCATTCCTCCACAGCTCTTGTTCTGCGAATTCGGAGCAGTGGGCTTTCGCTTGGTGGAATTTGTCGTAAAGCCAGAGTTAAACGGCTATTATGCCGCTTTCGAAACTGCGGGTCCGCGGCCCGCGCCTAAGGATATCACGCCGTGTGATGGGGCAGCAGGAAAGTTGGGGAAGTAATGGGTTTCAAGGGGCTGCAACCGATCCTTTATGGCGGCCGTGAAGTTTGGCCGCTGGTTGAAGGTGGCAAGGGCGTGGCAGTATCGAATCATGCCAGCTCGGGCGCGTGGGCCGCTGCGGGCGGCATCGGCACGGTCAGCGCGGTCAACGCGGACTTTTATGACGAGAATGGCAACATCGTCGATCAGCCCTATCACGGGGCGACCCGGCGCGAGCGGCACGACGAACTGATCGCCTATGGCATCAAGGGCGGGATCGAACAGGTCCGCCGCGCTTATGACATTTCCGGCGGCAAGGGCGCGATCAACATCAACGTCCTGTGGGAAATGGGCGGCGCCCAGCAAGTGCTGGAAGGCGTGCTGGAGAATACCCGCGGACTGGTGACCGGCGTAACCTGCGGGGCGGGTATGCCCTACAAGCTCTCGGAAATCGCCGCGCGGTTCAACGTTCACTATCTGCCCATCGTCAGCTCGGGCCGTGCGTTCCGCGCCCTGTGGAAGCGCGCCTATCACAAGGTCCCCGAACTGCTGGGGGCCGTGGTCTATGAAGATCCGTGGCTGGCCGGTGGTCACAACGGCCTGTCCAATGCCGAAGACCCGTTGCAGCCGCAGGATCCTTATCCGCGCGTAAAGGCGCTGCGCGATACGATGCGCGGCGAAGGTATTACCGATTCCGTGCCGATCGTCATGGCCGGCGGCGTCTGGTATCTGCGCGACTGGGAAAACTGGATCGACAACCCCGAACTGGGCCAGATCATCTTCCAGTACGGCACCCGTCCTCTGCTGACTCAGGAAAGCCCGATCCCGCAGGCGTGGAAGGATCACCTGCGCACGCTGGAGCCGGGTGATATCCTGCTGCACCGTTTCTCCCCGACGGGGTTTTACAGCTCGGCTGTGCGCAACCCGTTCCTGCGTAATCTTGAAGCGCGCAGCGAACGGCAGATTCCCTATTCCAAGGTTGAAGCCGGTGAACACACCGCCCGCCTCGACGTTGGTGTGGGCAACAAGAATTTCTGGGTGGCTCCGGCCGATCTGGAACGCGCGCGGGGCTGGGTGGCACAGGGCTTTACCGAAGGTCTGCGCACCCCGGACGACACGATCGTTTTCGTTACTCCGGAAGAACGCGGCGTGATCCAGAAGGATCAGAAGGACTGCATGGGCTGTCTGTCGCACTGCGGGTTCTCGTCGTGGAAGGACCATGACGATTACACCACCGGCTATCTGGCCGATCCGCGCAGCTTCTGCATCCAGAAGACGCTGAAGGACATCGTTCACGGCGGCGACATCGATCAGAACCTGATGTTCGCGGGCCATGCTGCCCACAACTTCCGGACCGACCCGTTCTATTCGAACAATTTCACTCCCACGGTGAAGCAGTTGGTTGATCGCATCCTGACTGGCGACTGACGCCGGTCAGGCCGCAAGTCAGCTTGGGCGCGGATCGGGGCCGAAGCGGTTCGGCCCCGCCGTTCCCGGCAGCAACAGAACGATTATCAGCGCCAGGCTGGTAAAGCCTGCGGCAAGATCGAGCGGCCAGGTCCAGCGGTCGAATTCAGCCAGGGCAGTACCTGACTGAACCAGAGCCAGTCCCTTGCGCGCAATCCACAAGGCCACGCCGGGCACTGCCAGCCATAACAGCCGGGCTGAGCGATCCTGATCGTGAAGCCGCCGCGCCAGCAGCGCGGGCACCGGGATGAAGTACAGCACCTGCAAAAGGTCTTGCGCAACGGCGAAGGCCGGATAGCTCAGGCCGAGCATGAGCAGCAGTCCAATCGCAAGATGGAAAAACGCCACGCAAAGGACGTAATGAACCAGCTCGGATACGGTTGCCCGGCTATCAAAGCGTAGCGCGTTGCGGACTGTTCCACCAAAGCGCTGCAGTGCCCCGGGTGAACCGGGCGGTTCGCCGGGAGGCGGGGCGATGGCCTCTACATCCATCCTTCAAGCACTTGATCGGGCGGACGGTGGCCGTCGACCCAGAAGCGAATGTTGGCAATGACCTTTTCCCCGGCATGGCCGCGGCCTTCAACGGTCGCGCTGCCAAGGTGGGGCAGGGTGATGACATTGGGCAACGCGATCAGGCGCGGATCGACCTGTGGTTCGTTGGCGAACACATCCAGACCGGCCCCGGCAATCTGGCCGCTTTGCAGGGCGGCGATCAGGGCGTCCTCATCAATCAGGTGGCCGCGCGCGGTGTTGATCAGGTAGGAGCCGCGCTTCATCGTCGCAATCCGCTCGGCATTGACGAGATGGCGCGTGCTGGAACCTGCCGGGGCGTGCAGCGAAATGATGTCAGCTTCGGCAAACAGGCGGTCGAGGTCCGGTTCGTACTTGGCTCCGAACATGTTCTCGATCGCCGGGGCCAGCCGGTTGCGGTTGTGATAGACGATTTCGAGGCCAAAGGCGCGGGCGCGGTGAGCGACGGCCTGACCGATCCGGCCCATGCCGACGATGCCCAGTCGCTTGCCGCCGATGCAGTGGCCCAGCATCGAAGTGGGCGACCATCCGGTCCATTTCCCGTCGCGAACCAGTCGGCTGCCTTCGCCCAGACGGCGCGGGACCGAGAGAATCAGCATCATGGTCAGGTCGGCGGTGTCATCCGTGAAGACGCCGGGCGTATTGGTGACGATAATCTTGCGGGCGCGGGCAGCGCCAAGGTCGATATGATCGACGCCAGCGCCGAAATTGGCGATCATGCCCAGCCGGTCGCCAGCTTCTTCCAGCATGGCAGCGTCGATCCGGTCGGTAACGGTCGGCACGATCACATCGCAATCGCGCATGGCTGCGACCAGATCATCGCGCGATAGCGGGCGATCTTCGACGTTCAGGACCACGTCGAAAAGTTCGCTCATCCGCGCCTCGACCTGCGGGAGGAGGTGGCGGGTTACGTGAACCCGGGGCTTGCCTTCAATCCGGCGGCTCGTTCTGGTGTCGGTCACGACGGTCATGGTTCAAGCGCTAGGCCGGGGCAGGGCAGGCGGTCAAGCGGCTTGAAGCGGATTGCAGTGACGGTCTATCAGCAGACATGTTTTCCTTGCGCCGATTCCTCTTGCCGCTGGCCCTCGTGCTTTTGCCTGCTCCTGCTCTGGCACAGGACGATGTCGAGATTCCGTACTGGGCATCGGTTCGGGTGAGCGAAGTCAATATGCGGGTCGGCCCGGGTGAGGATTATCGGATTCTCTGGGTCTACAAGCGTCCTCTGCTCCCGCTGAAAGTCCTGCGGATCAAGGAAGGCTGGCGGCTTGTGCGCGATCCCGATGGCGCGCAGGGCTGGGTGCTGGCCCGCTTTCTGAGCCGCACTGCGACAGGCTTTGTGCAGGGCAAGGAACCTGCAGACATGCGCGAGACGGGCAGCAGCGATGCAAAACTACTCTGGCGTCTGTCGCCGGGTGTGGTCGGCCATCTCGGGGACTGCGCCGGTGACTGGTGCGAATTTACCGTTGGCCCGCGCAAGGGCTTTGTCCGGCAAGACCGGCTGTGGGGCGCAGGCGCGCCTTAAATAACCGCTGGTCCGGAGCGGTTTCCCGCCCCGGACCGAACGTTTAACTTAGACGAGTTCGACAGCGACTGCGGTTGCTTCGCCGCCGCCGATGCACAGGCTGGCCACGCCCTTCTTCTTGCCGTGACGCTGCAGGGCCGCGATCAGCGTGGCGATTATGCGCGTGCCCGAAGCGCCAATCGGATGGCCCAGCGCGGTTGCGCCGCCGTGGACGTTGATCTTGTCGTGCGGGATGCCCAGGTCGTGCATGGCGAACATGGCAACGCAGGCGAAGGCTTCGTTGATTTCGAACAGGTCAACATCGGCCAGCGACCAGCCCGCCTTGTCCAGCACCTTGTTGATCGCGCCGACCGGGGCCGTGGTGAAATCCTTCGGCTCTTGCGCATGGGCGGCAACGGCAACCACCTGTGCTACCGGGCTGAGGCCCTTGGCCTTGGCAGTGCTCGCGCGGCTGACGACCAGAGCGGCCGCGCCGTCCGAGATCGAGCTGGATGTTGCGGCAGTGATGGTGCCGTCCTTGGCGAAGGCGGGCTTGAGCGCCGGGATCTTGTCCGGGCGGCCCTTGGCAGGCTGTTCGTCGGTGTCGACCACGGTTTCGCCGCTGCGGCTGACCACCGTCACCGGGGTGATTTCGGCTGCGAAGGCACCTTCAGCAATGGCGGCCTGGGCGCGGCGCAGCGATTCGATCGCATATTCGTCCTGCGCCTCGCGGGTCAACTGATAGGCATCGGCCGTCACGGCAACGAGTCCAGGTTAACAGATTTGTGTCTGGAGCAGTGACGTAAGGAAC
>CAZLPK010000041.1:0-19964 GCA_964561375.1 uncultured Novosphingobium sp. | reverse complement strand
CTAAATATCAAATAAATCAAATAATTAATCCAAAAACGAAAAGGGCACGGGTTGCCCCGAGCCCTTTCGTAATCCCTAAGTCCGTCAGACCTTAATTGCCGCCAATCGCAGTCTGGGCTTCGCGGCCATCGCCTTCCGGAGCGGCAATGATGTCGCGGGTAGCTTCGCCCTTGGCGACGGTCTGGGTGGCCGGATCGCCCACGGTCGAGCGGATCGACGGGGCAGCCTGGCCGGACAGCTGGTTGACCGAGGTTTCGACGCCCGAGCGCGGAGCGGCGGGGCCAAACAGCGCGCTTTGCGCCTGGGCGGCAGTGCTCTGGTCCATCGGACGCGGTGCGCCGGGAGCCGGGGGGACAAGCGCGAAATCGGGCGGAACAACCAGCGGAGCCTGACGCTGCACGGCGAATTCGTCCGGACGCTGGCGGTTGAACAGCCCGCCGCCGCCGCAGGCGGAAAGCAGCACCGAGGTGCCAAGGACGATCAGGGCTGACTTGCGCATGGTATCAATTCTCCGAGGCGGGAGCGCCCGCCGGTTGCTGGTCCGTCTTTTCGCGGATCAGGAAGCTGCGGGCAAGGATAATAACAACGCCGAGGGTGATTGCCGCATCGGCCAGGTTGAAGATCAGGAAGGGGCGGAAATCGCCGATATGGAAATCGGCATAGTCCAGCACATAGCCGAATTTCACGCGGTCATGGATGTTGCCCAGCGCGCCGCCCAGCACCATGCCCAGCGGCACGATTTCGCCCAGCACCTTTTCCCGCAGCAACCAGACCAGCACGACCGTGGCGATCAGCGCGGTGAGGGCAACCAGGCCCCAGCGCATTTCCATCGAGGTAGCGGTGAGCATCCCCAGCGATACGCCGAAGTTGTGGGTCCGGGTCAGGTCGAAGAAGGGCAGCAGCGGCATGTGATCGCCGATTTCGCGCAGCCCCCAGGGACCGGCCACCATCCGCTTGAACCACTGGTCAACCCAGTAGATCACCGCGGCAAGCGCCAGTCCGGTCAGGCGGGGGCGGGCGGAAAACAGGCTCATGAGCCCGTGCCCATGGCCTCTGTAACCTGATCGCAACGTGAACAGAGCGCACCGTCTTCAGTGACTTCGGGCAGGTGCCGCCAGCAGCGGCCGCACTTGTGATGCTCGGTCCGGGTGACCTGCAGCGTGTCGCCGGTGGTCACGGAAGAGACGATGAACAGTTCGGCGAGGTCCGTGTCGCCAGCCTGTTCCGGCACGGTCACGGCTGCTTCCAGGCTTGACCCGATAACCTTTTCGCGGCGCATCGGTTCGATCTGTTCGTTCACGGCGGTGCGGGCTGCGCGCAGCGCCTCCCACTTTGCCATGTCGACCGTAGCAGCGGGCACTTCCGGCCATTCCAGCAAGTGGACCGAACCGCCATCCGGATAGCGGGTGCCCCATACTTCCTCAGCCGTGAAGACCAGCACTGGCGCGGCCCAGCGGATCAGCGACTGGAACAGGATGTCCAGCGTGGTGCGATAGGCCATGCGCTTCGGGTCCGTCGGCGCATCGCAATAGAGGCAGTCCTTGCGGATATCGAAGAAGAAGGCCGAAAGGTCTTCGTTGCAGAAATC
The DNA here is from genome assembly GCA_964561375.1 of uncultured Novosphingobium sp. Classification (GTDB taxonomy): domain Bacteria; phylum Pseudomonadota; class Alphaproteobacteria; order Sphingomonadales; family Sphingomonadaceae; genus Novosphingobium. The sequence continues at coordinate 18,376 of CAZLPK010000041.1, read as the reverse complement.
GGTCAGCGCGCGGACATAGGTGTTGAAGTCGTAATCGTTCGCGGCCTGACGCAGCGTTGCGTCCAGCTTGCCCACCAGCGCCAGAACATAGCGTTCCAGTTCCGGCATGGCGGAGGCTTCAACCCGCTCTGCATCGCTGAACCCGTCCAGCGCGCCCAGCAGATAGCGGAAGGTGTTGCGCAGCTTGCGATACTGGTCGGCCACGCCCTTCAGGATTTCATCGCCGATGCGGTGATCCTCGGTGAAGTCGACTGACAGCGCCCACAGCCGGATGATGTCTGCGCCATAGGTTTCCATCACCTTCAGCGGGTCGATGGTGTTGCCCAGGCTCTTGGACATCTTCATGCCCTTGGCATCCATGGTGAAGCCGTGGGTCAGGATCTCCTTGTAGGGAGCATGGCCGCGCGTCGCGCAGGATTCGAGCAGGCTCGACTGGAACCAGCCGCGATGCTGGTCGCTGCCTTCCAGATACATGTCGGCGCGCGGACCAGTCCAGCCAGCAGGCCGCTCCAGATCGGGCCAGCGCCCGCTTTCCAGCACGAAGGCGTGGGTGGAGCCGGAATCGAACCACACGTCGAGAATGTCGGTGACGCGTTCGAAGTCTTCGACGCGGTACTGGTCGCCCAGGTATTCCTGCGCGCGTTCATCGCTCCAGGCATCGACGCCGCCGGCCTTAACCGCGGCAATGATGCGCGCGTTGACGGCGGGATCGCACAGGTACTGACCGGTCTTGCGGTCAACGAACAGGGTGATCGGCACGCCCCAGGCGCGCTGGCGTGACAGCACCCAGTCAGGCCGGCCTTCGACCATCGAACCGATGCGGTTGCGGCCCTTTTCCGGCACGAAGCGGGTGGCGGCAATCGCGGCCATCGCGGTTTCGCGCAGTGTTTCACCCGCGTCCTGATCGGCGCGGATACCGGCCTCGGTCGCGCAGAGCGCGGCCTGCCGGTCGATCTTGCGATCCATCGGCACGAACCACTGCGGGGTGCAGCGGAAGATCACCTTGGCCTTGGAACGCCAGGAGTGGGGGTAGGAGTGCTGGTAGTCCGCCGAAGCAGCCAGCAGGCAGCCGGTTTCGGCCAGCGCGGTGCAGATCGGCCCGTCCGGCGCGTTGAACTTGGGATTGATGACCGATCCCATGCCGCCCAGCCATGCCCAGTCGGCGCGGTACTTGCCATCGCCTTCGACCGCGAAGACTGGCTCGATCTCGTGCGCCTTGCATAGCAGGAAGTCGTCCTCGCCGTGGTCCGGGGCCATGTGGACCAGACCGGTACCGCTATCGGTGGTGACGAAATCGCCTGCGAGGAACGGGCGCGGCTTGGCGAAGAAATCGCCCAGCGCGTGCATCGGGTGACGCGCGACGGTTCCGGCGAGCGCCGAACCCTTGACCGTCTGGCGATCCGACAGGTCCAGACCGGTGCGGGCTGCGAATTGCGCCTTCAGCTCACTCGCGACAAGGAAGCTGCGTGTGCCATCGCTGACCAGCACGTATTCCACTTCCGGACCATAGGCGAGCGCCTGGTTGGTCGGGATGGTCCACGGGGTGGTCGTCCAGATCACGGCATAGGCGCCGACCAGTTCGGCAACCGGGCTGGCGGTGATTTCAAACGCCACGTCGATCTGGGTCGAGGTGATGTCTTCGTATTCGACTTCGGCTTCGGCCAGCGCGGTCTTTTCCACCGGCGACCACATCACCGGCTTGGCCCCGCGATAGAGCTGGCCGCTTTCGGCAAATTTCAGCAGTTCGGCAACGATGGTGCCTTCTGCCTGCGGGTCCATGGTCAGATAGGGATTGTCCCAATCGCCCAGGATGCCCAGCCGCTTGACCTGTTCACGCTGCACATTGACCCAGTTCTGGGCATAGGCGCGGCATTCCGCTCGGAACTCGACCGGATCGACCTGATCCTTGTCCAGCTTCTTCTTGCGGTACTGTTCCTCGATCTTCCATTCGATCGGCAGGCCGTGGCAGTCCCACCCCGGAACATAGGGCGCGTCCTTGCCCTGCAGGTTCTGGGTGCGGCAGACCATGTCCTTCAGGATGTGGTTCAGCGCATGGCCGATGTGCATGTCGCCATTGGCATAGGGCGGACCATCGTGAAGGATGAACTTGTCGCGTCCGGCGCGGGCATCGCGCAGCTTGCGATAGAGGTCCATCTCGTTCCAGCGCGCCAGAATGCCGGGCTCCTTCTGGGGGAGGCCCGCTTTCATGGGGAAATCGGTCTTCGGCAGGAAGACGGTGTCTCGATAATCGCGCTGTTCAGTCATAGCGCCGGGGCCTTAGCCGGGGCCGCGCCGTTTCGCAATTTTTTGCTGGCGAGGGCCGTTACTGTCCGGAGAGCAATTTGCGCGCAGTCAGGCAGTCCTGCTCCATCTGTGCGGTCAGGGCTTCCAGACTGTCGAACTTCGCCTCGGGCCGCAGGTAATGGTGCAGGGCCACTTCGATCTCCTGCCCGTAAAGATCGCCGGAGAAGTCGAAGAAATAGGGCTCCAGCAGTTCGATTGGCGGATCGAAACTGGGGCGAATCCCCAGATTGGCCGCGCCGTGAACCACCTTGCCGCCGGGCAGGTGGCCGGTCACCGCATAAATGCCATAGGCCGGGCGCAGATAGTTGCCGAGCCGCAGATTGGCCGTGGGATAGCCGATTGAGCGGCCCAGCTTTGCGCCATGTTCCACCACCCCGCGAATCGCATAGGGGCGGGTGAGGAGGTGGGTGGCCGTGCCGCAGTCGCCAGAGCGCAGGGCATCGCGAACCCGGCTGGAAGAAACGACCACGCCATCTTCGCTGACGGGGCCGACCGCGCGGGCGCGCAGGCCCACGGTTTCGCCAAACTCTGCCAGTACGCGGACATTGCCGGTGCGGCCCTTGCCGAACGTGAAGTCCTCGCCGGTCACTACGCCTGCCGCAGCGGCGCGGTTTACCAGCATTTCACGGATGAAGTCTTCGGCAGTGGTGGCGGCCAGGTCTGCGCCGAAAGTGAAGACCAGCATTGCGTCGGCGCCAGCCGCTTCGAACAGTTCAAGCCGCTGGTCCAGCGTGGTCAGGCGGAACGGCGGGGCATCAGGGGTGAAATAGCGCACCGGGTGCGGATCGAAGGTGGCGATGATCGCCGGGCGCCCTTCGCTGCGTGCCCATGCAATCGCCTCGCCCGCCACGGCCTGATGGCCGAGGTGGAACCCGTCGAAATTGCCCAGGGCCACAATCGCGCCGCGCAGCGAATCGGGCATGGGGACAGATGCATCGAGCCGGGGAATCGTCATGACGGTCAGTTGTGTTCCGGTTGTTGCGCTTGGCCGCGTTTACGCAGCAGCGTGACGAAATCAAACCCCGGAACCGCGCCTCCTGCCGGATGGGCCTCGCGGAAGGTCTCGTCCCATGCGGTGCGGTCAAATTCCGGAAAGCGGGTGTCACCCTCTGGCGAAGCGTGGACTTCGGTCAATTCGATGCGGTCCGCCACGGGCAGAGCCTGCGCATAAATCTGCGCGCCGCCGAAAATGATGATCTCTGGCGTATTGGCCAGTTCCAAAGCCTGCTCCAGCGATTCCGCGCGCTCTGCCCCGGCGGCCTGCCACGTAGGATCGCGGGTGATCACGATATGGCGGCGGCCGGGCAGAATGCCGGGCAGCGAATCGAAAGTTTTTCGGCCCATGACCAGCGGCTTGCCCATGGTCAGCGCCTTTACCCGGCGAAAGTCCGCCGAAATGTGCCAGGGCATTCCGCCTGCAGAGCCGATCACCCCGTTGTCGGCCACAGCGACGACCAGGACAATTTCCGGCTGGCCCATGTTCAGAAGGTCAGCCGCGTGACGTGGCCCATCTTGCGGCCCGGGCGCACTTCGCCCTTGCCGTAGAGGTGCAGATGGTTGGCCGGATCGGCGAGGATCGCTGCCCAGTCCTCTGCCTCATCGCCGATGATGTTGCGCATTTCGACCTTGGCTGCGGCAAGGCGGGTGTCGCCCAGCGGCAGGCCGCAGATCGCGCGGATGTGGTTTTCGAACTGGCTGGTGACTGCCCCTTCGATGGTCCAGTGGCCAGAGTTGTGGACGCGCGGGGCCATTTCGTTGAACACCGGGCCTTCGTCCGTGGCGAAGAATTCGAACGCGGCCACGCCAACATAGCCCAGCCCTTCGACCACCTTGGCGGCCAGGCTGCGCGCTTTTTCGACCTGAGCCTGAACTGCGGCGCTGGCGGGAGCGGTGGAGAGGGCAAGGATGCCGCCTTTGTGTACGTTTTCGGCACTGTCCCAAAAGGCGATGCGGCCATCGAGGCCGCGGGCCAGAATCACGCTGAATTCAGCGGAAAAGCGCACCAACCCTTCATAGATCATGGGCTGGCCGGAAAAGACGATGCCGTCAGCATCATGGTCGGTATTGATCCGCCACTGGCCCTTGCCGTCATAGCCTTCGCGCCGGGTTTTAAGGATGCCGGGCGAACCGAGCCGGGTCAGCGCCGCGTCCAGATCCTCGCGGGTGTCGACCGCCATGTAGGGCGCGGTCTTGCCGCCCAGTTGCTCGACATATTCTTTTTCGTTGAGGCGGTCCTGCGCCACTTCCAATGCGCGGGCATTGGGATGCAGCGGGGTTGCGCCCAGTGCCTGCAGCGGGCCGACGGGAACATTCTCGAACTCATAGGTCACCACCGCGCAATCGGCGGCGAAGGCGGCCATGGCTGCGGCATCGTCCCAGCGCGCGCTGGTGAAGTGGGCAGAAACTTCTGCCGCGACCGAATCCGCCTCCGGGGCAAAGACGTGGACGCGGTAACCCAGCTGCGCCGCTGCCTTGGCCAGCATCCGGCCCAGTTGCCCGCCGCCCAGAATGCCGATCGCCTCGCCCGGTGGAATCATGCGCTGTTCCTTCTTAGGCCGGTCGCTCGGCCACGCTGGCGGTCTGCGCGGCGCGGAATTCCTTGATCCGTCCGGCCAGAGCCTCGTCATTGGTGGCCAGGATTGCCGCTGCCAGCAGGCCGGCATTGGTTGCTCCGGCCTCGCCAATCGCCAGCGTGCCAACCGGGATTCCGGCGGGCATCTGCACGATCGAAAGCAGGCTGTCCTGCCCGGAAAGTGCGCGCGATTGCACCGGCACGCCCAGCACTGGCAGGTGGGTCATGCTTGCCACCATGCCCGGCAGGTGCGCCGCGCCGCCAGCGCCGGCGATGATCACCTTGAAGCCTTCATCAGCGGCACCCTGGGCGAAATCGACCAACCGCTGCGGAGTACGGTGCGCCGATACGATCCTTGCGTCATAGGCCACGCCCAGCTTGTCCAGCGCGTCGGCAGCGCACTTCATGGTCGGCCAGTCGGACTGGCTGCCCATGACGATTGCGACGGGTGCCACCATGTCTTTACCTTTCCGACAGGTAATAGCGCTCCAGCGCCTGAAGGTTGTCGTCCAGTTCATAGACGATCGGCTGCCCGGTCGGGATTTCTAGACCGGTGATTTCAGCGTCGGAAATGCCCGACAGGTGCTTTACCAGCGCGCGCAGCGAATTGCCGTGCGCGGCGACCAGCACCACTTCGTTCGCCTTCAGCGCGGGAACGATGGCCGCCTCGTAATAGGGCAGCACGCGGGCGATCGTGTCCTTCAGGCTTTCGGTCGAAGGGATCGGAATGCCGGCATAGCGGGCATCGGCCTTCAGATCGAATTCCGAACCGTCTTCCAGCACGGGCGGCGGCGTATCAAAGCTGCGGCGCCAGATCTTGACCTGTTCGTCGCCGTGCTTGGCAGCAGTCTCTGCCTTGTCGAGGCCAGTCAGCCCGCCATAGTGGCGTTCGTTCAGGCGCCAGTCCTTGGTTTCCGGAATCCACAGGCGGCCAGCGGCTTCCAGTGCGTAGTGCAGCGTCTTGATCGCGCGGGTCTGGAAACTGGTGAAAGCCACGGTCGGCAACATGCCCTTGGCTTTGAGCAGGGCGCCGGCGGCGCGGGCTTCTTCTTCACCCTTGGCGGTCAGATCGACATCCCACCATCCGGTAAAACGGTTTTCAAGGTTCCACTGGCTTTGGCCATGGCGGACAAGAATCAAACGCGGCACGGACTTGGCTCCCCCGATTTCAAGGATGTCTGGCCCCTAGCTACCGGGTTCGCCTTTGGGAAGGGTCGGCGTGGCATTACGGTTAAATTCCCGCGCCTGTTCCTTGCGCCGGCGCAGGTTCTCGCGCAGCTTGGCGGCTAGGCGCTCTTCGCGGGTAAGGGGTGGATTTTCTTCACGCATGAGTAATTTCTCGATCCTATCATGCCTTGTGCTTGACAAAGCAAGGGGTCGCAGTCATTAGCGCGCCCCTGCCCTGACGGCCCTGCCGCAATGGGCAAGCGGAATGGTGTGCTGCTGTAGCTCAGTGGTAGAGCGCATCCTTGGTAAGGCTGAGGTCGGGAGTTCAATCCTCCCCAGCAGCACCATTCCCCTCTCCCCCGGAAAATCGCAGGAATTACCGGGGGTCAGGCCTCCAGAGGGGCCGTTGATAGCCCCAGTTCCGGAATCGCGACCGAGCGGCGACCGCTGAAATCGGTCCGCACCACGATCAGGCCGGCGCGTTCGTAATGTTCCAGCAGGCGGCGAATCCGGCCCAGTGAGTTGGTGCCATAGATTCGCGCCAGTTCATCATCGTCCGGACAGGCAGTGCCATCATGCGCCGCGCGGGCGATCACTAGGAACGGGGCGAGCAGATCGTCCGACAGAATCGCGGCAACGCGCAGAATGTCTTTCCACGGTGCCTGATCCGGCTCGGTCACGCCCGCCACGGCCATGGCAAAGCGGCGGCGGAACTGGGTCATGTCGACATGGCCTGCCGTCAGCCGATTCATCCGGCAGCGCACGGTAAAGTCCTGAAACAGCCGCGCCGGGGGCTGGAAGGTGCAGTCTTCCTCTGCCGCCATTTCCAGCAGGATGGCATCGACCGCCGCGTCAATCTCGCGCTGGTCCGGGGCGAAGAGGGTGGGCTGTTCCGGCTCTTCCACCTGATCGACTGGCGTCGCTTCGATCTGTTCCAGCAGCTCGCCCGCTGCCGGCGCCTGCGGGGCAGGGGGCGGAGGCGGCGGCGCATCGTCTTCCAGATGCAGTCCGGAATGAAGCAGGGCGTGCAGCTCGTCCGGAGAAGCAGAAGGCGGCGGGGCAAGGTTCTGCACCATGCGAATGGGGCCGGTTCGCACCGAGCCGATTCGCACTGCGACCGGGCGGCGGCTGATCGCCGGGCCAAGGCCGAGGAACTGCCCGCTGGACAGGTCGCGAATCTGTTCGGCCTGGCGGCGCTCCATGCCCAGCAGGTCGGCAGCACGAGCCATGTCGATGTCGAGGAAGGTGCGTCCCATCAGGAAGTTCGATGCCTCGGCCGCGACATTCTTGGCCAGTTTGGCGAGACGCTGGGTGGCGACGATCCCGGCGAGGCCACGCTTGCGCCCGCGGCACATCAGGTTGGTCATCGCGGCCAGCGACATGCGGCGCGTTTCTTCGCTGACGTCACCGCCCGCAGCAGGGGCGAACATCTGTGCTTCGTCAACCACGACTAGCGCCGGGAACCACTGGTCGCGCGGCGCATCGAACAGGGCGGAAAGGAACTGCGCGGCGCAGCGCATCTGCCCTTCGATCTCCAGCCCTTCCAGCGAAAGGACGACCGAAGCGCGGTGTTTGCGGATGCGCGCGGCCAGCCGCTCGATCTCGGCGCCGGAATAGGCCGCGCCGTCGATCACGATATGGCCGAACACATCGGACAGGGTGCCGAAATCGCCTTCGGGATCGATCACGATCTGCTGCACGATGCTGGCGCTTTCTTCCAGCAGGCGGCGCAGCAGGTGGGACTTGCCCGAGCCGCTGTTGCCCTGAACCAGCAAGCGCGTTGCCAGCAGTTCCTCGATATCGATGTTGATGGGGCCGCCTGCCGGGTCGGCACCGATTTGGATGGGAGCGCTCACCGCGTCGCAGTTAGGCGGCGGAAGGTTCGGGGCCAAGCTCTGCCTGCCCTGTTTTCCAGAGATTCACTGCTGGCGCCCTCAATCATGGCGCGACGGTCAAGCGGGCGGAATAATTACTGCGACCAGCCCGGATCGACCTGATGGTGGGTGAAGTGACGCTTCAGGCTGTGGCCCTTGTCGCTGGTTTGCACCCAGGCGAACAGGGCTGCAACGCCGGCAAAAGCATAGAAAACATAGCGCATGGACCCCTCCCGTTCAGGTGGTCTTCTGATGCGCGAAAGCCTGCGCCGCAGCGGTAAACGCGGGCTGACCGGATAGGGTTAACGCCGCTTAACTGGTGCCGAGCAGGTCGCCCCATTCGGGATGCCGTGTAAAGGCGGCGGCGATATAGGAACATTTCGGCACGATCAGGAATCCCTGTTCCCGTGCATCGGCAACCAGCGCGTCAACCAGCCGTGCTGCCACCCCGCGCCCGCCGATCTCGGGTGGGACGATGGTGTGATCGGCGACGCGGGCATGGCCCTTGGCATGAAGCACCCAGGTCAGCCGTCCGATAGCCTCGCTGCCCGGCACATGGGCATGGTATTCACCCTTTTCGCCGCTGCCGTGGCGGGTGATCGTGACCTGATCCATCGGGTACTCCTGCTTGACGCCCGGTGCGGGCTGCATAATGCGACATGGTGATGCAATTTCTGTCCGACAATGCCGCCGCCGTCCATCCTCGCCTGTGGGAGGCGATGCGCGCCGCAGATGCGCCGGATTCGCCCTATGACAATGACGCGCTCAGCCTGAAGCTGGATGCGGCCTTTGCCGACCTGTTCGGGCGGCCATGCACCGTGCTGTGGGTGGCGACCGGAACGGCGGCGAACTGCCTTGCTCTGGCGACACTGGTTCCGCCCCACGGCGGGGTGATCTGTCATCGCGAGGCGCATATCGAAACCGACGAGGGCGGCGCGCCCGGTTTCTATACCCACGGGGCGAAGCTGATCCTGGCCGAAGGAGAGGGGGCGAAGCTCTCGCCCGAAGGGATCGAAGCGGTCATGGCGGGCATCCGCAAGGATGTGCATCAGGTCCAGCCGCAGGCGGTTTCGATCACGCAGGCCAGTGAATATGGCCGCTGCTATCGGCCCGACGAGATGGCGGCGATTGCCGCGACGGCGCAGGCCCATGGGCTTAAGCTACATGTCGATGGCGCGCGTTTTGCCAATGCCGTGGCCTTCCTTGGCTGCTCGCCGTGGGAAGCCTGTCAGGGGGCGGCGGCGCTCAGCTTTGGCTGCGTGAAGAACGGCGGGATGAGTGCCGAGGCGCTGGTGTTTTTCGATTCCGATCTGGCCGATCTGGCGCGGCTGCGGCGCAAGCGGGCCGGGCACCTGCAATCGAAGGGCCGCTTTCTTGCTACGCAGCTGCTGGCCATGGTCGAGGACGGGCTGTGGCTGGAGAATGCCCGCAGCGCCAATGCGGCTGCGGCAGAGCTGGCTGCGGCTGCGGGTGATCGCCTGCTCCATCCGGTCGAAGCGAACGAAGTGTTCCTGCGCCTGACCGAGGCCGAGCGGGAAGCCCTGCGCGCGAAAGGCTTTTCCTTCTACGACTGGGGCGGCGATGCGGCGCGGCTGGTCACGGCATGGAACACACCGGCAGAGCACGTCACTGCGCTGGCCCAGGCGATTCGCGCGCTGTGACGGCTGCACCCGCCCCGGCGACTTCGCAGGCACGGGCCATTGCGGCCTTCGTGCTCGTCACCCTGATCTGGGGTTCGACCTGGCTGGTGATCAAGGACCAGATCAGCGCGGTTCCGGCCAGCTGGGCGGTGACCTGGCGGTTTGTGCTGGCAACAGTGGGCATGTTCACGCTGGCCCTGATCCGGCGCGAACGGCTGCTCTTGCCCCGCCGCGCGATGGGCGTGGCCGTGGTGATGGGCCTGTTCCAGTTCTTTGCCAATTTCCAGCTGGTCTACCGGGCCGAGGCGCATATCACCTCGGGCCTTGTTGCCGTGCTGTTTGCCCTGCTGCTGGTGCCCAATGCGGTGATGGGGAAGATCTTCCTTGGCACCCCGATTGAGCGACGCTTTGTGGCAGGTTCCGCCGTTGCACTGGCGGGGATCGCCTTGTTGCTGACCCACGAATACCGCGCGGCACCGGCGGGCGGTGTGGATGTGCTGGCCGGGATCGGCCTGACCTTCGCCGCGATCATGTCGGCCTCTACCGCCAATATCCTGCAGGCCACGCCCACCGCACGGCGGGAAAGCATCATCGTGATGATCGCCTGGGCCATGCTGGTGGGCGCGATTGCTGATGCGCTGTTCGCCTTTGCCACGGCTGGCCCGCCGGTGCTGGATACCAGCCCGCGCCAGCTGGGCGGGATTGCCTATCTGGCTCTGGTCGGTTCGGTCCTGACCTTCCCGCTCTATTTCATGCTGATTCGCGACTGGGGTCCGGGCAAGGCCGCCTATAACGGCGTGGCCGTGCCGGTTGTCGCCATGGCGCTTTCCACCCTGTTCGAAGGCTATCGCTGGTCGCTGCTGGCAGGCAGCGGCGCGGCATTGGCCATGGTGGGGCTATTGATCGCGCTGTCGGGCCGCAAGTAGCGCGGCAAGCCCTTCGCGGTAGGTCGGGTAACGCGGTGTCCAGCCTAGCACCCGCTTTGCCTTGCGGTTCGCGACGCGGCGATTCTCGGCATAGAAAGCGCGGGCCATCGGTGACAGACCCGCTTCCTCGATCGACTGCAACTTTGGCCAGGGCAGGCCCAGCAGATCGCAGGCGTGTTCGATCACGGTGTTCTGGCTGGTCGGCAAGTCGTCTGCCACGTTGTAGGCCCCGGACGGTCCCTTCAGCGCGAGCAGGACGGCGCTGACGATGTCATCGACATGGACCCGGCTGAAAATCTGTCCGGGCAGGTCAATGCGGTGCGCCGCGCCGCTTTCCACCCGCTCCAGCGCCGAGCGCCCCGGTCCATAGATGCCCGGCAGGCGCAGCACCCGTGCGCCGCGCTCCAGCCACAGGCGGTCCGCTTCGGCGCGGGCGGTGCGGCGGCCAGTGCCGGTGGGCGCGCTTTCATCGACCCAGGCCCCGTCCGTGTCGCCATAGACCCCGGTGGAGGAGAGATAGACCAGATGCTTGCCCTGCAACGCGTGGCCATAGCTTTCCAGCACCGGATCGAAGCCCGCGCCATCTGGCGGGACCGAGGACAGGACATGGTGCGAATCGGCCAGAGCCAATCTCACGTTGCTGTCATCGTCAAAGCGCAGGGTGCCATTGCGGCCAGTCGAGACGACTTCCCAGCCCTGCGTTTCAAGGGCGCGAGCGGTGCGGGCGGCAGTATAGCCCAGTCCAAAGATGAAAATGCGGCGCATCGGTGCCTTCCATAGGCGGCAGCGCTGGCAATCGGAAGCATTGCGATTAAGTTAGTCGCCATGGATATCGCCAGCAGACCGTCCGCCACTGTGACCAACCCCGAAACGGCAGACGCCGCCTCGCCGCCTCATGCCCCGGCCACGATCCGGCGCGAGGATTATCGCCCGCCCGCCTGGCTGGTGCCGCAGATTCGGCTGGATTTCACCCTGGGGCTGGAAGAAACCCGCGTGGTTTCGCGGCTGGAAGTGGAACGCAATTCCGCTAGTGATGACAGCGCGGCCCTGCGCCTGAATGGTGACGGGCTAGTGCCCGAATCGGTCGCGGTCGATGGCGTGCAGGTGAACACCTGGCGGATGGACGGGGCAGACCTCTTGCTGGAACTGCCGGAGCAGCGCCACAGCGTTGAGATCGTCACCCGGATCAATCCGGCGGCCAATACCCAGCTGATGGGCCTCTATGCCTCGAACGGCATGCTCTGCACCCAGTGCGAGGCCGAAGGGTTCCGCCGCATCACGTTCTTCCCGGATCGGCCGGACGTGCTTTCCACCTATTCCGTGCGGATGAGCGGGCCGAAAAGCCTGTTCCCCGTGCTGCTGGCCAATGGCAACTGCACGGCAACCGGCGAAGGCGCGGAGGGCACCCACTGGGCCGAATGGCACGATCCCTGGCCCAAGCCGAGCTATCTGTTCGCACTGGTCGCAGGCGATCTGGTGGCCAACCACGATACGTTCACCACGATGAGCGGGCGCAAGGTCGACCTCAATATCTGGGTCCGCGACGGGGATCAGGACCGCACCCATCATGCGATGCAGGCGCTAAAGGATTCGATGAAGTGGGACGAGGAGGTGTTCGGCCGCGAATATGACCTCGACCTGTTCAACATCGTCGCCGTGTCCGATTTCAACATGGGGGCGATGGAGAACAAGGGTCTCAACGTCTTCAATACCCGCTACATTCTGGCCGATCCCGATACGGCGACCGACATGGACTATGACGGGATCGAAAGCGTCGTCGCCCACGAATACTTCCACAACTGGTCGGGCAACCGCGTCACTTGCCGCGACTGGTTCCAGCTGAGCCTGAAGGAAGGCTTCACCGTGCTGCGCGATCAGCTGTTCAGCCAAGACATGGGCAGCGCCGCAGTCAAGCGGATCGAGGATGTGCGCGTGCTGCGCGGGGCGCAGTTCCCGGAAGATTCCGGCCCGCTGGCCCATCCGATCCGCCCGGATTCCTATCAGGAAATCTCGAACTTCTACACCGCGACCGTCTATAACAAGGGCGCGGAAGTGATCCGCATGATGCGCACGCTGGTCGGGGCGGAGCGGTTCCGCGCCGGGACCGACCTCTACTTTGCCCGCCACGATGGCGAAGCGGCAACCTGCGAGGATTTCATCCGCGCGATCGAGGAAGGTGCCGGGATCGACCTGTCGCAGTTCCGCCTGTGGTATTCGCAGGCCGGAACCCCGCGTGTCACCGCGCGGCTGGCCTATGATGACGGGGTTGCCACTCTGACCTTGAGCCAGCACGTGCCGACGACGCCGGGCCAGCCAAACAAGCAGCCGATGGTTATTCCGCTGCGCCTTGCCCTGTTCGATTCCGTCACCGGGCGGCACGATGGCGAAAAGCTGGTCGTGCTGGACCGTGCGGAAATGGAATTTGCCTTCCCCGGCTTCTCCGCCCGTCCGGTGCTGTCGCTTAATCGCGGCTTCTCGGCCCCGGTTTCAATCGACGCAGACACCGCGCGCGATGATCTGGTCTTCCTGGCCGCAAACGATGACGATCCCTTCGCCCGGTACGAGGCGTTGCAGCAGCTCGCCGTCCAGCACTTGCTGGCCGAAGTGGCGGGACAGTCTGACACGGCGGGGCGCGATGCAATCTGCGCCGCGTTTGCGCGGATTGTTGACGACCCGGCGCTGGATGACCTGATGCGCGGCGAACTGATGATCCTGCCCGGCGAGGTCTATCTTGCCGAACAGATCGAAGCTGCCGACCCGGTCGCGATCCGCACTGCGCGTGAGGCACTGAAGGCGCACCTTGGCGCAGAATTGAAGGAATCGCTGCTCGCGCTGCATGCCCGCGCCAGTGCCGTGCCTTACGATCTTTCCGCCGCCGCGCGCGGCGCGCGCAAGGTCAAGACCCAGGCGCTCGCCTTGCTGGCCGCTGGCGTGCCGGAACTGGCGGCAGAACTCGCTGCGGCGCAGTTCGACGCGGCGGATAACATGACTGACCGGCAGGGTGCGCTGATGGTCCTGTGCGGGCTGGAAACCCCGCTGCGCGAAGAGCGGCTGGCCGCCTTCCATGCGCGCTATGCCGGCAATGCGCTGGTGATCGACAAGTGGTTCTCGTTGCAGGCTGGCTCGCTTCATCCGGAAGTGCTCGATCACGTCCGCGCGCTGGCGGAGCATCCCGATTTCACCATGACCAACCCCAACCGGGTGCGGGCGCTCTACATGGCGGCGGCGGTCAATCCGGGGGCGTTCCATGCTGCTTCTGGTGATGGCTATCGCATGGTGGCCGACCTGATCATCGCGCTGGACCCGATCAATCCGCAGACCGCGGCGCGCTTTGTTGCGCCGCTGGGCCGCTGGCGGCGGATCGAACCGCACCGCGCCGCCCTGATGCGGGCCGAGCTGGAGCGGATCGCGGCCCAGCCGGGCCTTTCCAAGGATACGGTCGAGCAGGTGAGCAAAAGCCTTGGCTGACCCCGGCCTGCGCCGGGGTGACGGCGTCGAAGTCATCCGCGCTGCCTGTCTGGCCAAGGTCCCGCACGGCTTTCTTGGCCGCAAGGGCGGGGTCTCGACCGGAGTCGTCGCCGGGCTCGAGATGGGGCTGCGCGGCATGGACCCGGCCGATCCGGCGCTGGAAGCCGTGCGTGAAAACCGCAGGCGGGGCGTTGCGGCGATTCTGCCCGGCGCGCTGCTCTGCGGCGTCTATCAGGTCCACGGTGCGTACTGCGTCGAAGCAGGCGACTGGGCTGAGGCGGAGCGTCCGCAGGCCGACGCCCTGGTCACGAACAGGCCCGGCTTGTTGCTTGGGATTCTGACCGCCGATTGCGCGCCGGTACTGTTCGCCGATCTTTCCGCCGGAGTAGTCGGGGCGGCCCATGCCGGCTGGAAGGGGGCCGTGGCGGGCGTAACAGATTCGACCATTGCCGCGATGGAGCGGCTGGGGGCGTGCCGCGCGAACATCGTCGCCGCCATCGGTCCGTGCATTGCCCAGGCCAGTTACGAAGTCGACGGCGGATTCCGCGAGAGGGTGCTGGCAGAGCAAGCCGATAATGCCCGTTTCTTCGTTCCGGGCGCGCCGGACAAGTGGCAGTTCGACCTTGAAGGCTATGTCGCTGCGCGGCTGGAACGCGCGGAAATCGGCGGGGTTGAGCGGCTTTCGCTGGATACATATGCGGATGAGGCGCGGTTCTTTTCCTTCCGCCGCGCGACTCATCGGGGCGAGGCGGACTATGGTCGGCAAATGTCCCTGATCGGGCTTGCCTAGCGGCGCTTGCGCAGTCCTGTGCAAACTTGCACAAATTGACAGTTGGCAGGGCGGGGCTTCGCGTCTATCAGGCCCGCCAAATCGTCTGTGCAGGCTGCATCTTGCAGGGCGCGGGCGGTTCGCATAGGGGCTTCCTGAGCAAATTTTGAGGGGGTCGTTCCCAAAGCGCATTGCGCGGCAGGGCGGCCAGAACGACAGGATCGGTTCGACCATGGCACAAGAGGCGAGCATCGACACTCCGACCGTCCAGGACGGTGAGGGTGTGCGGCGGCGCGATTTCATCAATATTGCAGCGGTCAGTGCGGCCGGTGCGGGCGGGGTTGCCGTACTTTACCCGCTGATCAGCCAGATGGCCCCTTCGGCCGACGTGCTGGCGCAAAGCTCGACCGAGGTCGACATCAGCGCGGTTCAGCCCGGTCAGGCGATCAAGGCCGTGTTCCGCAAGCAGCCGGTGTTCATTCGCAACCTCACTCCGGCGGAGATCGAGGAAGCGAACAAGGTTGACGTTGCCAGCCTGCGTGACCCGCAGACGCTGAAGGAGCGGACCCTTGAAGGCCATGAAAACTGGCTGATCACCATGGGCGTCTGCACCCACCTGGGCTGCGTTCCCTCGGGCGCGGCAGCCGGTGAAGTTAAGGGCGAATTTGGCGGCTATTTCTGCCCGTGCCATGGTTCGCACTACGACACTGCGGCACGTATCCGCAAAGGCCCGGCTCCGAAGAACCTTCACGTTCCGGAGTACGAATTCACCTCCGACACTGTCGTCAAGATCGGTTGAGGTAGACCACAATGAGCTTTCCCTGGTCCAAGGAATACAAGCCCAGCCACCCCGCAATGGTGTGGCTGGATGAGAAGCTTCCGCTTCCCCGTCTTGTCTACAACGCAGTCGGTGGCGGCTATGAAGTGCCGCGCAACCTGAACTACTTCTGGAACTTCGGGTTCCTGGCTGGCCTCTGCCTGATGATCCAGATCGTCACCGGCGTGATTCTGGCCATGCACTATGGCGGCAATACCGCCGTGGCGTTCAACTCGGTCGAGCACATCATGCGCGACGTGAACTGGGGCTGGATGCTGCGTTATGCGCACGCCAATGGCGCCTCGGCCTTCTTCGTCGTCGTTTACCTGCACATCTTCCGCGGCTTCTTCTACGGTTCGTACAAGGCTCCGCGCGAAATGATCTGGCTGCTCGGCGTCGTGATCTTCCTGCTGATGATGGCCACCGCCTTCATGGGCTACGTCCTGCCGTGGGGTCAGATGTCCTACTGGGGCGCCCAGGTTATCACCGGCCTGTTCAGCGCGATCCCGCTGGTTGGTGACGCGTTCCGCGAATGGCTGCTTGGCGGCTTCGCTCCGGACAACGCGGCCCTGAACCGCTTCTTCTCGCTGCACTTCCTGATGCCCTTCGTGATCCTCGGCGTTGTCATCATGCACGTCTGGGCGCTGCACATCCCGGGTTCCTCGAACCCGACCGGTGTGGAAGTGAAGAGCGAATCCGATACCGTGCCGTTCTACCCCTACTACGTGGGCAAGGATGGCTGGACCGTCGGTCTGTTCATGGTCATCTTCAGCGCGTTCGTGTTCTTCATGCCGAACGCTCTGGGGCACCCGGACAACTACATCCCGGCCAACCCGATGCAGACCCCAGCGCACATCGTGCCCGAATGGTACTTCTGGCCGTTCTACGCCATCCTGCGCGCCTTCACGGTCGACTTCCTGATCGTGCCGGCCAAGCTGATGGGCGTGCTGGCGATGTTCTCGGCAATCCTGGTCTGGTTCTTCCTGCCCTGGCTTGACCGTTCCCCGGTCCGCTCGGGCCACTATCGCCCGGTCTATCGCAAGTTCTTCTGGTTCGGTCTGATCCCGTCCATGGCCGTGCTGTTCTACTGCGGTGGCGCACCGGCTGAAGAACCCTACGTGATGCTCAGCCAGCTGGCATCGCTCTACTACTTCGCTCACTTCCTGATCATCGTCCCGATCGTCTCCTCGATCGAACGTCCGGATCCGCTGCCCTTCTCGATCACCGAAGCCGTTCTCGGCTCGGACGAAAAGGCCAGCGCGGGCGGCCAGGGCTAATTCAGAGAGGGACTAGAGACACCATGATCCGCATCATCTCTCTCGCTGTCGGCGCTTTCTTCTCGCTGGCTCTGCTTCTGGCCTTTGGTACAGGCGCGGTGACCTACATCACCGAGCCGCCGGCCAAGACCGTCGAAAAGGTCTATCACAAGCTCCCCAAGGAGCTTGACCTGCCCAGCAACGGTATCTTCGGCAAGTTCGACGAAGCCCAGCTGCAGCGCGGTTTTGCCGTTTACCAGAACGTCTGCGCCGCCTGTCACTCGATCAGCCAGGTTTCCTACCGTAATCTGGCCGCGCTGGGTTACAACGAAGCCGAGATCAAGGCGATCGCTGCCAAGGCAACGATCAATGCCAAGGACCCGCTGACCGGCGAACTCAAGGACCGTCCGGGCATGCCGCAGGACAAGTTCCCGCATGTGACCTACGCCGGCGTTGGCAATCCGCCTGACCTGTCGCTGATCACCAAGGCGCGTCACGACGGTGCTGCCTATGTCTACTCGCTCCTGACCGGTTACGAAAACCAGCCTGCTTCGCTGGTCCGTGACTTCCCGGATGCGAAGACCGGCGCAAACATGCACTACAACCCGTACTTCGCGAACCTGAACATCGCGATGGCCCCGCCGCTCGCAAATGATGACCTCGTCACCTATTCGGACGGCACCAAGGCGACCAAGGAACAGATGGCCAAGGACGTTGCAGCGTTCCTCGTCTGGACTGCCGAGCCCGAGCTTGAGCAGCGCCACCAGACCGGCTTCGTGTGGATCGGCTTCATGCTGTTCGCCACGGTTCTGGGTTACATGAGCTACCGCAACATCTGGGCGGACAAGAAGGGCCACTAAGCCTTTCAGCTCAAGCCAAATGAAAAGGGCCTCGGTGCGACAAGCACCGGGGCCTTTTCCATTACGGAAAGGCTGAAGCCGAAGATGTGAAGCTGAATCATTGACCGCGCCCGCGCATTCGCGCATAGGGCTGCGGCAAGCCGAAACGGCCATGCGGGTATAGCTTAGTGGTAAAGCCCCAGCCTTCCAAGCTGGTTATGCGGGTTCGATTCCCGCTACCCGCTCCACCTATCCAGGATCACAAAGTAATAGAGCGGTTTTCGACCGATTTGAATCGATGAGGGATTCCCACTGGCATTGATTTCTGATTCAGAATCCGTGCTGGCGAAGGAGGCCAGTATGAATGGCTCAACCTCTTTCGATGGATTTACGTTCTCGGCTCCTGGCTGCGGTGGACGGCGGTATGAGTTGCCGAGCTGCGGCAGCTCGATTTGGCGTTGCGCCTTCGACAGCGATCCGCTGGCAGGCGCAACGACGCAAGACGGGTAACTTCGACCCAAAGCCGCAGGGTGGTGACATGCGCTCCCGGCGGATTGAAGAGCGTGCGGCCGATATTCTGGCCATTTGGAAAGCACGCAAAGACATATCGCTTGAGGAACTGCGCGCAGGCTTGGCCGATATTGGTTTGACGGTCTCTGTGGCTGGACTGCATCGCTTCTTCGTGCGCCGTGTCAATGGACACCCAGTTTTACGAGCTAAAGCGACACCCAGTGTTACGAGGTG
>CAZLPK010000040.1:0-20872 GCA_964561375.1 uncultured Novosphingobium sp. | reverse complement strand
TCAGCCACCAGGAAAACCTTCGCTGTCCGGTGTTAACCTGACCACGTTGCCGTGGGCGATACTGGACGGCTGCAAAAGCCGTGCCTATATGGTTTTCCCGATGAATCGTATTTTCCTTGCCCTACTGGCCCTGTTCGCAGGGATCGCCACGCAGGTTTCCCCTGCCGAGGCGCGGGTGCGTGGGGAGACTGAAATCGGTTCGGTCATGGCGCAGCGCTCGGCCATTCGCGCTGCCGCATCGGCTCAGGCTCCGGCGGTCAGCCAGCCCAACACCAGTGCTCCGGCGCTGATCTTTACCAAGCCCTTGCCCGCAGACAGTGCCGGACCAATCGTCCTGACGGTCCTGGTCGGGCCAGACCGCGCGCGCGAATAACGCGGCATTATCATCTGCTCTGCAAGAGCGGCGGCGCCTGCATGTAAGGCAGTGTGCGCACATATAATCCTATCTCATTCATAAAATTCAGGAATTGCCCATGTTCGGCGCCATTGCCAAGGCCGTTTTCGGCTCGTCCAACGATCGTTACGTCAAGTCGCTCGACAAGATCGTCAAGCAGATCGCAGCCTTTGAACCCGCTCTCGAAGCGCTGAGTGACGAGGAGCTGCAAGCCCAGACCGAAAAGTTCCGCGGCATGCTGGCTGAGGGCAAGACGCTTGACGACATTCTGCCCGAAGCCTTCGCCACGGTGCGCGAAGCATCGAAGCGCGTGCTGGGCATGCGCCACTTTGACGTGCAGATGATCGGCGGCATCGTCCTCCACCGCGGCGAGATTGCCGAAATGCGCACGGGTGAGGGCAAGACCCTGGTTGCGACCCTGGCGACCTACCTCAACGCAATCGAGCGCAAGGGCGTCCACGTCGTTACCGTCAACGACTACCTCGCCCGCCGCGACGCGGAATGGATGGGGCAGATCTATCGCTTCCTCGGCCTGACCGTGGGCGTGATCGTGCCGAACCTGTCGGAATACGAACGCCGCGAAGCCTATGAGTGCGACATCACTTACGCGACGAACAACGAACTCGGCTTTGACTATTTGCGCGACAACATGAAGCACGAGCGCAGCCAGATGGTCCATCGGGCGTTCAACTACGCCATCGTCGACGAAGTGGACTCGATCCTCATCGACGAAGCGCGCACGCCGCTGATCATTTCCGGCCCAACCGATGACAAGAGCGAGCTTTACATCCAGGTCGACGCGATCATCAAGCAACTGCCCGAAGACCTTTACGAAAAGGACGAAAAGACCAAGAACATCACCCTGACCGAAGACGGGGTGGAATGG
This sequence comes from uncultured Novosphingobium sp., assembly GCA_964561375.1. Lineage (GTDB taxonomy): Bacteria > Pseudomonadota > Alphaproteobacteria > Sphingomonadales > Sphingomonadaceae > Novosphingobium. The sequence goes on along the minus strand of CAZLPK010000040.1, from coordinate 19,592 downwards.
GCCGAGCGTCAGCTGGAAGCGGCTGGCCTGCTGGTCGGGTCGAACCTTTACGACGTCGAGAATACCCAGGTCGTCCACCACCTTGACCAGAGCCTCAAGGCCAATGTCATGTTCAAGCGGGACATCGACTACGTGGTCGAAGGCGGCAAGGTCGTGATCATCGACGAATTCACCGGCCGCAAGATGGAAGGCCGCCGCTGGTCGAACGGCCTGCACCAGGCGGTGGAGGCCAAGGAAGGCGTCAACATCGAGCCTGAAAATCAGACGATGGCCTCGATCACCTTCCAGAACTATTTCCGCATGTATCCCAAGCTGGGCGGTATGACCGGTACGGCAGCGACCGAAGCGGCTGAATTCTTCGACATCTACAAGATGAACGTGGTGACCATTCCCACCAACGTACCGGTGCAGCGCATCGACGAAGAGGACGAGTTCTACAAGAACACGACCGACAAGTTCGCCGCCATCGCCAAGCTGATCAAGGAAAAGAGCGATTCCGGCCAGCCGGTGCTGGTCGGTACGGTCTCGATCGAAAAGTCGGAACTGCTGAGCGAATTCCTCAACAAGGAAGGGGTGAAGCACAACGTGCTGAACGCCCGCTTCCACGAGATGGAAGCCCATATCGTGGCCCAGGCCGGACGCATTGGCGCGGTTACGGTTGCCACCAACATGGCGGGCCGCGGCACCGACATCAAGCTGGGCGGCAATGCGGAATTCCGCATCGAAGACGAACTGAAGGACATGCCTGAAGGCCCGGAGCGCGATGCTGCCATCGCGAAAATCGAGGCCGAGATCGAAGCGGAAAAGCAGGAGGTGCTGGCTGCGGGCGGGCTTTGTGTGATCGGCACCGAACGCCACGAAAGCCGCCGTATCGACAACCAGCTGCGCGGTCGTTCTGGCCGTCAGGGCGACCCGGGCCTATCCAAGTTCTACCTCTGCCTTGAGGACGACCTGCTGCGCATTTTCGGGCCGGACACGCTGTTTTCCAAGATGATGAATTCGAACCTGGCCGATGGCGAGGCAATCGGTTCGCGCTGGCTGTCCAAGGCGATCGAGACCGCGCAGAAGAAGGTCGAAGCGCGCAATTACGACATCCGCAAGCAGGTCGTCGAATACGACGACGTGATGAACGACCAGCGCAAGGTCATCTACGAACAGCGCGCTGACATCATGGATGCCGATGCGGTTGACGAAGTGGTCGAGGACATGCGCCGCGATACCGTCAACAGTCTGGTTGGCGATGCCTGCCCTCCGGGTTCCTATCCGGAGCAGTGGGACATCGAAGGGCTCAAGGCCCGCAGCATTGAGGTGCTGGGCTTCGAGCCGCCGTTTGACGAATGGCTGGCCGAAGACGGCATCGAGCCAGACGATATCGAAGAGCGTCTGGCCGAAGCGGCAGACGCCAAGATGGCCGCCAAGATCGGTGACGATGCGTCGATCTGGCGTCAGGTGGAAAAGCAGATCCTGCTCGACCGGCTGGACCATTACTGGAAGGAACACCTCGCCACGCTCGATGCGCTGCGCCAAGTCGTGTTCCTGCGCGCCTATGCGCAAAAGCAGCCGATCAACGAATACAAGCAGGAAGCGTTTGGCCTGTTCGAACGTATGCTGGTTGCTATCCGCGAGGATGTGACGCGCATCCTGATGAACAGCGAACTGCGCATGCCGGAACCGGCTCCGCTGCCGGAACTGCCGGAGTTCCTGACCACCCACATTGACCCGTTCACTGGCGAGAACGACGCTGTAACCCGCACGCCGGGTGCAGAGACCATGCTTTCGGCGCTGGGTGCCGGTGCAGGCGCTTCTGGCGCTGCTCTGGCGGCGCCGCCGGTTGCAGGCGAAGATCCCTATGCCGGCATGGGCCTGTCGCGCAACGCGCTGTGCCCCTGTGGTTCGGGTGAGAAGTACAAGCACTGCCACGGTGCGTTGAAGTAACTGCGCGCAAGCTCAGTCCGATTTTCAAGCAGCGCGTTGGCCCGGCCAGCGCGCTGTTTTTTTGATCGGCTTGCGGGCAGCTCAGACGGCGGGGCATCGCTTCGCCCGGATGCAGAGGCTCTGATGCTGGAGAACACGAAAAAGGCCGCAAAATGCGGCCCATCGTCGTTCCATCAATGTCTGGAAAGAAATGGCTCCCTGAGTAGGATTCGAACCTACGGCCGCTCGATTAACAGTCGAGAGCTCTACCGCTGAGCTATCAGGGAGCAGTCCTTGCGGACAGGGGTGCGCCTATAACAGCGCTGGAGAGTTTGGCAAGCGTCTGAATGTCAAAAAATCAGACTTGGAACTGTTCTGCGAAAATTCTTTCTTCCAGCGTCTTGCCGGGATCGAACAGCAGGGTCAGTTGCTCGTCGCGAGCGACCTTTACCTGCACTTCCAGAATGTCGCGCAGTTCCTTCTGGTCGGCCACGGCGGCGACCGGGCGCTTGTCGGGATCGAGCACGCGGAAGGTCATTTCGTAATGGTCGGGCAGAATCGCTCCGCGCCAGCGGCGGGGGCGGAACGGGCTGATCGGGGTGAGGGCGACCAGAGCCGAAGTCAGCGGCAGAATCGGCCCATTGGCTGAAAGGTTGTAGGCCGTCGAACCGGCTGGCGTTGCCACCAGCACGCCATCGCAGAACAGTTCGGCCATGCGGACCTTGCCGTTCACCGCCACTTCCAGCCGCGCGGTCTGGCGGGTTTCGCGCAGCAGCGAGACTTCGTTGATCGCCAGGCGGGTTTCCTTCTTCCCGCTGCCCAGCGTTGCCGTCATCGCCAGCGGGGTGATGGTCAGCTGCTTGGCCCGGGCAATCCGCTCTTCCAGAGATCGGGTCGACTTGGGCTTGTTCATCATGAAGCCGACCGTGCCGTAATTGATCCCGTAGGCGGGGATCACGTGGCCAGCATCGAGCATTTCGTGCAGGGCGTGGAGCATCTGCCCGTCGCCGCCCAGAACGACTGCGACATCGGCTTCCTCCAGCGGGACAAAGCGGATTTCCGCCTGCAACGCTTCGGCAGCTTCCTGGGCGCGCGGCGTGTCAGAGGCCAGCAGGGCGAGGGCGGGGGTCTTGCTCATGCCGGGTGCATATGGGCAATCGGACCGCTTGGGTAGGGGCCTTGTGCCGCATCGTGCCTGTCAGCCGTCGCAGGTTTACCCCTTCGCCTTGCGGGCAATCGCGCTCAGCCCCTTGGTCAGCTGGAACAGGCCATTGAGGCGCGCCTCGGGATTGCCCCAGGTGCGGGTGACCACGATCTTGCTGTCGGGCCGCAGCTTGATCGTGCCTTCCAGGCGCTGGGCATAGGCCATCAGGCCGACCGGATCGAGGAACTCGTCGTTGTGGAACGAGACGAGCGAACCCTTTGCGCCCACGTCGATCTTGGCAATGTTTGCCTCGATCGCCTGACGCTTGATCTGGATAAGCTTGACCAGATTGGCGGTCGGCGCGGGCAGGGGGCCAAAGCGGTCGATCATTTCGGCCGAGAGCGATTCGATCTCCTGCTGGTCTTCCGCATCGTTGAGGCGGCGATAGAGCGCCATGCGGACGGCCAGATCTGGGACATAGTCCTCTGGAATCATGATCGGTGCATCGACCGTGATCTGCGGGCTGAGCGCATGGCGTTCCTTGGCCAGACCCATATCGCCCGCCTTGGCCGCCAGAATCGCGTCTTCCAGCATCGACTGGTAAAGTTCGAAGCCAACCTCGCGGATATGGCCCGATTGCTCGTCACCCAGCAGGTTGCCCGCGCCGCGAATGTCGAGGTCGTGGCTGGCAAGCTGGAAGCCCGCGCCAAGGCTGTCGAGATCGCCCAGCACCTTGAGCCGCTTTTCCGCCACCTCTGACAATTGCATGTCAGCCTGCGTGGTCAGGTAGGCATAGGCGCGCAGTTTCGACCGGCCAACGCGGCCGCGCAACTGGTAAAGCTGGGCCAGACCAAAGCGGTCGGCGCGGTGGATGATGATCGTGTTGGCGCTGGGAATATCCAGCCCGCTTTCGACGATGGTGGTGGAAAGCAGCACTTCGTACTTCTTTTCGTAGAAGGCGCTCATCCGCTCTTCCACTTCGCCTGCCGCCATCTGCCCGTGGGCGGAGATATAGCGGACTTCGGGCACGGTCTTGTGCAGCCAGTCCTCGACCTCGGCCATGTCGGCAATGCGCGGCACGACGATGAAGCTCTGCCCGCCGCGGTGGTGTTCGCGCAGCAAGGCCTCGCGCATCACCATGTCGTCCCATTCCATCACATAGGTGCGCACGGCCAGGCGGTCGACCGGTGCGGTCTGGATGGTGGACAGTTCGCGAAGCCCGCTCATCGCCATTTGCAGGGTGCGCGGGATCGGCGTGGCGGTGAGAGTCAGGACGTGAACATTGTTGCGCAGCTGCTTCAGCGCTTCCTTGTGGTTGACGCCAAAGCGCTGTTCTTCGTCAACGATTACAAGGCCCAGCTTCTTGAACTGCAGGTTCTTTGCAAGGAGCGCGTGGGTGCCAACGACGACGTCAACCGTGCCTTCGGCCAGACCGGCCTTGGTCGCCTTGGCCTCCTTGTCACCCACCAGCCGGGAAAGTCGCCCGACGTTGAGCGGGAAGCCGGAAAAGCGATCGGTAAAGCCGGTAAAGTGCTGGCGCGCGAGCAGGGTGGTCGGCGCGATAACCGCCACCTGCTGCCCGGCCATGGCAGTGGCAAAGGCAGCGCGCAGCGCGACCTCGGTCTTGCCAAAGCCAACGTCGCCGCAGACCAGGCGGTCCATCGGTCTGCCCTCGGCCAGATCGCCCAGAACGTCATCGATCGCAGCTTCCTGATCCTCGGTTTCCTGCCAGGGGAAACGGTCGACGAACTGACCATAGCTGGCGGGATCGGGAACGATAACCGGAGCCTGTCGCAGGGCGCGCTGGGCCGCTGTCCTGAGCAATTCGTGCGCGATTTCACGGATGCGTTCCTTCAGGCGCGACTTGCGCTTCTGCCACGCTTCGCCGCCCAACTTGTCGAGCGCGACCGTGTCGCTCTCACTGCCATAGCGCGAGAGGACGTCGATGTTCTCGACCGGGACGTAGAGCTTGTCGCCGCCGGCATATTCCAGCGCGACGCAATCGTGCGGGCTTTTGCCCACGGGGATGGATTGCAGCCCGATATAGCGGCCGATGCCGTGGTCCATGTGGACCACCAGATCGCCGGGGGTGAGGGCGGACAGTTCGGCCAGGAAAGCGTCCGCGCCCTTGCGGCGTTTCTTGCGGCGGACGAGGCGGTCGCCCAGAATGTCCTGCTCGGTGACAAGGTCCAGCTCGTCATTGGCGAAGCCGGTTTCCAGCGGCAGGACCAGCGCAACTGGCGCGCCCTTGGCAGCAAGGCCAAGGGCTTCCTGCCAGCTATCAGCCAATACCGGCGCGGGGCGTGCGGCTTCGCCCAGAATCGCGGCGATACGGGCGCGGCTGCCTTCGGTATAGGCGGCGATCAGGGCCTTCTTGCCGCGCCTCGCCTGACCGGTCAGGTACTGTGCAGCGGCTTCGTAGACATTGTCACCACGCGCGCGTTCCGGGGCAAAGTCACGCCCGCCGGTAAAGCCGAAGTCGACGACCGAGGCGCTTTCCGGCTGGGCGAAGATATCAGCGCGGTGGACCGGGTGGCCCTGCAACAGACCGGCCAGTTCGTCCTTGGAAAGGTAAAGCGCATCGGAGGCAAGCGGGCGGTAGGAACCCTGCGCCTTGGCCCCGGCATCGCGGCGCGCGGCGAAATAGTCGGCAATGTCGCCCAGCCGTTCGTCCGCCGCGCTCATCGCGCCGCTGTCGATCACGATGGTGTCAGCGTCTCCCAGATGATCGAACAGGGTGACCATCCGTTCTTCGAACAGCGGCAGCCAGTGCTCCATCCCGGCCAGCCGCCGTCCGTCGCTGACCGCCTGATAGAGCGGATCGCCGGTCGCATTGGCGCCGAACATTTCGCGGTAACGGGTGCGGAAGCGTTTGACGCTGTCTTCGTCCAGCATCGCCTCGCTGGCGGGGAGCAGCAGGTGTTGTTCGGCGACGCCGCTGGAACGCTGGGTATTGGGATCGAACAGGCGCAGCGTTTCCAGCTCGTCGCCAAAGAAATCCAGCCGCAGACCGGCATCAAGGCCGGATGGGTAGATGTCGAAGATCGAACCGCGCACCGCATATTCGCCCGCATCGGCCACGGTATCGGTGCGCGAATAGCCCTGCCGCTGGAGGAGGGCGATCAGGCTTTCCCGGCCAATCTCCATCCCCGGCTTCAGCAGGCGGACATTCTCGCGAATCCGGAAAGGCGTGGCGACGCGCTGCAAGACTGCGTTGATCGTGGTGACCAGCAGCTGCGGCTTGTCCGTCTTGGCCTGCAAACGATGCAGCGCGGCCAGGCGGCGGGCGCTGATCGACAGGGCCGGGCTGGCCCGGTCATAGGGCAGGCAGTCCCAAGCCGGGAATGTGACCACTTCCAGTTCCGGCGCAAAGAAGGCTGCACTGTCGGCAATCGCCTGCATCGCGGCTTCGTCCGGGGCGATGAACACGGCGCGCGTTTTCGCCGCGCGGGCTAGGTCCGCCAGCACCAGCGGCTGCGCCCCGCGCGCCAAGGCGGCCAGGGTCAGCGGGGTCTTTGCGGCAAAAATTTTCGACAGGTCAGGCATGGCTCACGCAACGGCAATTGCCCCGCGGGCCGTTTTAGGGGCCAGCGGGGGCAGGGATCAGGCGTGTGCCTTAGCCGGGAAGTGCAGACTTGTCGAACAACCCGAAGGGGCAGGACTCAGCGCGGAATTTCGACGTAGTCGAGCTTGCGGAAGGCATCCATCTGGGGGCCGGCATATTCTTCCGGGATCGAAAGGGTGCCCAGCGCCCAACCCATGATGTCGACGTCTTCTTCGTCCAGCAGGCGTTCGAACCAGGCGATCTCCGCCTCGGTCCAGGTCGCGCCATAGCGGTCGAAGAAGCAGCCGATCATATAATCCGCCTCACGCGTGCCGCGATGCCAGGCGCGAAACTTAAGGCGGCGGAGACGATCTTCGTGTTCCATGCCGCCGCTGCTAGGTTGCTGCGGCGGCAAAGGCAACGGTCAATGCGTTTCGCGCAGGGCCGAAATGATCTGTTCGGGCGGACGGCCCACCAGATCCTTGGCATATTCCTTCAGTAAGGCCTGCTCGGTCTGCTTGTGATAATGCTTGCGCAGTTCGCCCAGCGTGCGCGGCGCGGCAAAGATCACCAGCTTGTCGATCCGGTGGGCCAGCACTTCGGCGTTGAGCCAGCTGGCCACCCCGGCGGCGTGGGCGTCTTCGCTTTGCTGGGATTCGGACGGGTTGCCCGCGCTGGAATAGTGGCGACCGCCCGAACCCTTGTTGTGTTCGTCCAGCTTTACCGCCGGCAGTGCGGCAAGTTCAGGTGCGGCCTCGTTGCCGGAATTGCGGTAAAGTTCGAACTTCTCACCATCGATCAGGGCGATCACGGCACCATGCGGCAACAGCATCTAAAGGCTCCTTCTCCATCAATTAAAGTGGAGTATGACAGTTTTCGCCGCGCCGTCCATGCGTTGTGTCAAAGACTGCGGCGGGCCTTTCACCCGGCATCAGCTTGAGGCATTAGGGCGCCATGCGTCCGGAAAGGCTCAACCCCCTGTTTGCTGCGGCTGATAGCCTGAAAGGCGTCGGCACCGGATTGGCGCGCCCGCTGGAGCGGCTGGGGCTGACCCGGGTGCGCGACTTCATCTATCATCTGCCCGACCGGTTCGTGACGCGCCGCGTGGTTTCCGATCTGGACGAGGCGAGCGTGGGCGAAAACGTGGTCGTCTCCCTGACGCCGCTGGAATACCGCAGCCCGGCTGGGCGCGGGCCGTTTCGGGTGCAGGCGGCTGACGCAGCGGGCAATGTCTGCTCGATCACCTATTTCGGGCGGAATACCGGCTGGGCCAAGAAACAGCTGCCGCTGGGCGAGCCGCGCTGGATTGCCGGGCGGCTGGATCAATATGGGCAAATGCTCCAGATCGTTCACCCCGACCACGTGTCGGAAGAAAGCTCGGCCGCGCTGGGGCAACTGGTTGAGCCGGTCTATCCCCTGTCCGAAGGACTGACGCAAGGGCGGCTGACCGGGCTGATCCATCAGGCCTTGGCCGGAACGCCCGAACTGCCGGAATGGATCGAGCCGGGGCTGGCCGACAAGATGCAGTGGCCGCGCTGGCGCGACGCGCTGGAACTGGCGCATCGCGGTGAGCATTCGTCAGCGCGCGACCGGCTCGCCTATGACGAGTTGTTGGCCAACAGTCTGGCCTTGATGCTGGTGCGCAATGCCAACCGCGCGCGCAGCGGCACGCCGCTGGTCGGTGACGGCTCCTTGCGCGGCAAGCTGTCGCTGCCGTTCGGCCTGACCGGGGCGCAGGCGCGGGCCGTGCGCGAAATTGAAGAGGATATGGCCCAGTCCAGCCCAATGCTGCGCCTGCTGCAAGGCGATGTCGGGTCGGGCAAGACCGTGGTCGCGCTAGAGGCTATGCTGCTGGCGGTAGAGGCCGGGGCGCAGGCGGCCTTGCTTGCACCGACTGAAATTCTGGCGCGCCAACACCACGAAACGCTCTCTCGCATGGCGGCAGGGATCGGCGTCAACATCGCGCTGCTGACCGGGCGTGACAAGGGCAGGGCGCGAGAATCGATCCTGATGGCCTTGCTCGATGGCTCGATCCATATGGTGGTCGGCACCCACGCGATCTTTCAGGACACGGTTGCCTACAAGAATCTGGCCATGGTGGTGATTGACGAGCAGCACCGCTTTGGCGTCGGCCAGCGCCTGATGTTGACGCAAAAGGGCAAGCGCACGCCGCATTGCCTGGCCATGACCGCCACCCCGATCCCGCGCACACTGACCCTGGCGCAGTATGGCGAGATGGACGTGAGCCGGCTGGACGAAATGCCCCCCGGTCGTCAGCCGATTGACACGCGCGTGGTTGCAGTCGAGCGGCTGTTTGACGTGGTCGAGGCAATCGGGCGGCACCTGCAATCGGGGCAGCAGGCCTATTGGGTCTGCCCGATGGTCCGCGAGCAGGAAAGCGAAGACCTTGCTGCGGCCGAGGCGCGCTATGCCGAACTGAAGGAGCGGTTTGGCGATACGGTCGTGTTGGTCCACGGCCAGCTTAAGCCTGAGCAGAAAGATGCCGCGATGGAGCGTTTTGCCAGCGGAGAGGCAAAGCTGCTGGTGGCAACGACGGTCATTGAGGTCGGCGTTGACGTGCCCAATGCGACGCTGATGGTGATCGAACAGGCCGAACGCTTTGGCCTGGCCCAGTTGCACCAGCTGCGCGGGCGCGTCGGGCGGGGCAGCGGCAAGAGCACCTGCCTGTTGCTGCGCGGCGAGGCCTTGTCCGAAACCGGACGTGAGCGGCTGGCCCTGATGCGCGAGACGCAGGACGGCTTTCGTCTGGCCGAAGAAGACCTGCGCCTGCGCGGCGGGGGCGAACTGCTCGGTACGCGGCAATCGGGCGACACGCCTTTTCGCGTTGCCAGCCTTGAGCAGATTCAGAAGCTGCTGCCCTTGGCGCACGATGATGCGCGCCTGCTGATGGAACGCGATGGCGGCCTGACCGGTGAACGCGGCGAAGCGGCGCGGTTGCTGCTCTACCTGTTTGAGCGCGACTGGGGCGTCCAGCTGCTGCGCGGCGGCTAGGCCTGCGATGCAGGCTTAAACCGCAGCCCGCCTGTCAGCCGAACAGCCCGTCGTCCTTCCAGGCATAGAGCAGGCGCCCTTCGCCCAGCTGGGCGAGGAGATCGCCAATTTCCGCGCGGGAAACGGCAAAGCAGCCCTGGCTGCGGCCAATCCGCCCTTGTTCCAGCGCCCGCGATTCGGACACATAGTCCGCGCCGTGGATCACGATGGCGCGGCGCTCTGCCGCTTCGTTCTGCGGCTCAAGCCCGATTATCTTGCGCGACCGGCCATGCTTGCCGACGTAGGTTTGCCCGGTGAGGAACGCGCCCTTGCATGAAGCGTTTGAGCCGACGCGGTTGGAAAACTTTTCCGTCCAGCCGCTGGCTGCGGGGTCCGATCCGCTGCCGTGGGCAACAAGCATGGTCTTGATCACCCGTCCGCCTTCCAGATCGACGATCTGGAAGCGGGGCAGGCGGGAATGGGCCGCAAAGTTCACCAGACCAATGCGGTCGCGGTGAGCGATTTGCGGGGCGTGAGTATTCAAGGCGGCCAGGGCTTCCGGCAGCAGGGCTGGCATCTCGCCGTAGAGAGTCGCGGCGAAGCTTTTCGTCGATACCAGACCGGCACTGCCGGCAACCATGGCGCCCAATAAGTGGCGCCGGTTGAATTTCATGGGTATGCGGTGTCCCGAATTGCGTTTGACCACGATCTGGGTTCGACGCCCATTAGTTGCAAGGGTTAGGAGCATTTATGCGGTCAAAGCGTGTTCTGTTTGCGTTGACTGCACTGGTGGCCACGGGAACTTTTGCGCAACCCGCTGCTCCGCTCTGGTCGACCGAGAGCATTGCCAAGCTGCGCAGCTGGGTGTCCGCCGCGCCTGACGATGCCTTGCCGCGCCCGGATAGCGCCGCGCTGGATCGCGCCATTGCGGGTGGTAATCCTACAGAAGTTGACAATGCGGCCAATGACTTGGCTTTGAAGCTGGCGCAGATGCACTTGCTTGGGGCGGCCCCCGCGCGGGACCGGACGGGCTGGGGAATCACTGATTCGGATCGCACCATCGATACGCGGGGGCAGCTCTCCGTGGCGCTTGCGGCGGGGAGAATCGATGATTTCTTTGCCGGGCAGCGCCCCCAGCACCCCGACTATGCAGCGTTGCGCGAAGCCTATCGCGCCGAGACCGACCCGGCGAAAAAGCGCCTGATCGCGCGGAATATGGAGCGTTGGCGGTGGATGCCGCTATCGCTGGGGCGTGACTATCTGCTGGTCAATCCCGCCGCATTCGATCTGACCCGCTGGCGCGATGGCCAGCGAATCGGCCAGTGGCGCGTCATCACGGGCAAGACTTCCAGCCCGACCCCGATCTTCTCCGCCACGGTAACGGGCGTGAACCTCAACCCGTGGTGGAACGTGCCCGCCAATATTGTGCGCGAAAGCGTGGGCAGCCTGATCCGCCGCAGCCCCGCCACGGCGCGGGCGCGCGGCTATGTATGGGGCGGCGGATCGGTTCGGCAAAAGCCGGGACCGCAGAATTCGCTGGGCCAGATGAAGCTGGTCATGCCCAATCGGCATAGCGTCTATCTGCACGACACGCCGAACAAGGACCTGTTCAAACGCGAAGTGCGGACATTCAGCCATGGCTGCGTGCGGGTTGATGATGCGCTGGGACTGGCGCAAAGTCTGCTGGAAGGAAGCAAGTCGCGCGCGCAAATCGACGAGATCGTGGCAACGCGCCGCTCGGTAACGATCTCGCTGGCACAGCCGGTGCCGGTCTACATCGCCTATTTTACCGCAGGGGTCGGGGCCGATGGAGCCGTTGTGACCTATCCTGACGTCTATCGGTGGGATCAGCGGATCACCTCGATTGCCCGGACAGCGGCCCAGGGGACGGAATGTTCGGGGTAGCCGTTCAGACGGACAGGACGGCGACGTCGGTTTCGCGCGGCGGTTCGGGGCTATAGCTCGGCAGCGGCTCGAACTCTTCCTCGATCAGGCGCGTGTCGTTGAGGCCGGCGAGCTTGAACTGGCCGAGGCGCGGTTCTTCGTCGCTGCGCCAAGTCTTGCCCAGATTAAGCGCCGCGACAAACAGGTCGCCATGCCGTTCGAACATGAGGTGCGGGGCCAGCCGGATCGTGGCGCCATTGTATTGCGCTTCGACCAGCATACGGCGGGAAATCGCTTCAAGCAGCGTCAGGCGTGCGTCACTCATAAGTGCTCAATGATGCAAGATTGAAGCGATTTGGTCGGGGAAAGAGGATTCGAACCTCCGGCCCCTGCCTCCCGAAGACAGTGCTCTACCAGGCTGAGCTATTCCCCGACCGATCGCGGGCTCCCGGAAGGGAAGCCCAAGGCAGGAGCGGGCCTATAGTCAGCGTTTTCTCAGGTGGCAAGCGGGCAATCTCTCGCTAACGTGATTTCCATGGCCTCAAGCGTAATTTCTTTCGATTCCCGGCGCGAAAATCACTGGGAATGGCAATATCTCGACCTGATGCGTCGCATCTGGGAGCATGGTGACGAGCGAATTGATCGCACCGGCGTGGGGACTCGCGCGGTTTTTGGCGCACAGATTCGCTTTGACCTGTCAGGCGGGGCCATGCCCCTGGTCACGACCAAGCGAGTCTATTGGAAAACTGCGGCACGCGAATTTCTCTGGTTCCTGACCGGGAATACCAACATCCGCCCGCTGGTGCTGCAAGGCGTGAAGATCTGGAACGAGTGGCCGCACGCCAATTATGTCCGTCAGACGGGTGAGGCCATTTCCGTCGAGGATTTCGCCGCCCGCATTGCCGAGGATGAGGGCTTTGCCGCCAAGTGGGGCGATCTCGGGCCGGTTTACGGCAAGCAATGGGTCGACTGGCCGACCTATGAACCGGCAGGTGACGGCCTGTTCCGCGCCGGGCCGGGGATCAACCAGGTGCAGCAGGTGGTGGACAGCCTGCGCGGCAATCCGGGCAGCCGCCGCCATATCGTTGAAGGCTGGAACGTGGCCGAGCTGGACCAGATGGCCCTGCCGCCGTGCCACAAGACCTATCAGTTTCATGTCGGGGCAGGGCGGCTCAATTGCCTGCTCTACCAACGCAGCTGCGACGTGGCGTTGGGCCTGCCGTTCAACCTGTTCGGCGCGGCGCTGTTTACCCGGATGCTGGCGCAGCAATGCGATCTGGAGCCGGGTGAGCTGGTGTGGATGGGCGGCGACACGCACCTTTATCTCAATCACGGCGAACTGGTCGAAGCGCAGCTGGCACGAGAACCGTCAGGTGGCGGCAATCTTGTGATAAAACGGCGCCCGGAAAAGGTGTTCGATTACCGCATCGAGGACTTCGAAGTGACGGATTATGCGCCGCAGGCCCATCTTGCTGCACCGGTCGCGGTTTAGTTGACGATGAAACCAGTTTGAAATAATATGTCGCGCATCTGATATTTGCTTCTAATCGCCATGGTGGCGATTCGAAGCAGGGAGAGCGCATCATGGGCCATGTGCCGGACAAACCCGGAGCTTCTGGCGGCAACCTGCCGCCACTGAGTCTGCATGTTCCCGAACCGCCGTTTCGTCCCGGCGATCCGGTCGACTATTCGTTCCTGCAGATACCGCCCGCCGGAGCCTTTCCACGCCCGGACGAGGCCTGCGCCACGGAAGAGACTCATCCGCTGTGCCACGGCCTGATTCGTGTGCTGGATGACGATCACCGCGCGGTCGGTGCCTGGGACCCCAAGCTGGCCCCGGAAACCCTGCGGCGGATGCTGCGGGTCATGGCGCTGACCCGCGCCTTTGACGACCGGATGTATCGCGGCCAGCGTCAGGGCAAGACCAGCTTTTACATGAAGTGCACCGGGGAAGAGGCTACCAGCGTCGCTTCTGCCTTTGCCCTGTCCGACGATGACATGGTGTTCCCCAGCTATCGCCAGCAGGGCATCCTGATCGCGCGCGGTTATCCGATCGTCGAGATGATCAACCAGATCTATTCGAACCGGGCGGACAAGCTGAAGGGCCGCCAGCTGCCGATCATGTATTCCAGCCGCGAGCACAATTTCTTCACCATCAGCGGCAATCTGGCGACGCAATATCCGCAGGCCGCAGGCTGGGCCATGGCCAGTGCGATCAAGGGCGACAACCGCATTGCCGCCAGTTGGATTGGCGAAGGATCGAGTGCAGAGGGCGATGCCCATGCCGCGTTCACTTTTGCCGCCGTGTTCAATGCGCCAGTGGTGTTCAACATCGTCAACAACCAGTGGGCGATTTCCAGCTTTTCAGGCTTTGCCGGGGGCGAGCGCGCCACCTTTGCCGCCAGGGCCATCGGCTATGGCATTGCCGGACTGCGGGTTGATGGAAACGACGCGCTGGCGGTCTATGCGGCGATGCGCTGGGCCGCGAACCGGGCGCGGGCCAATAAGGGTCCGACCCTGATCGAGCATTTCACCTACCGCGCCGAAGGGCACTCTACTTCTGACGATCCCAGCGCCTATCGCTCCGCACAGGAACGCGACGAATGGCCGCTGGGCGATCCGATCATGCGGCTGAAACGCCACCTGATTGCGCTGGGCGAATGGTCGGTCGAGCAGCACGAGGCGATGGACCTTGAACTGGCCGAGCAGGTCAAGGCCGCGACCAAGGAAGCCGAGAAGAACGGCATTCTGGGCCACGGCCTGCACCATCCGTTCCACACCATGTTCGAAGATGTGTTCGAGGAACTGCCGTGGAACCTTCAGGAACAGGCCGAACAGGCCATCCATGAACGCCGGATCAAGTGGCCCAGCTGGAAGGAGTACGAATGATGTCGCTTGAGGAAGCGCCACTCAGCCTCGCCCAGGCACCGACCCGGCGGCTCAACATGATCGAGGCGATCAACGATGCGCTGAACGTCATGATGGAGCGCGATCCCAATGTGGTCGTGTTTGGCGAGGACGTGGGCTATTTCGGCGGGGTATTCCGCGCCACGGCGGGCCTGCAGAAGAAATACGGCAAGACCCGCGTGTTCGATACGCCGATCAACGAATGCGGAATCATTGGCGCGGCAGTGGGGATGGGGGCCTATGGCCTGCGTCCGGTGCCGGAAATCCAGTTTGCCGATTACATCTATCCCGGCCTTGACCAGCTGATTTCTGAAGCGGCGCGGCTGCGGTATCGTTCGGCGGGGGAGTTCATTGCCCCGATCACGGTGCGCTCGCCCTTTGGCGGCGGGATCTTTGGCGGGCAGACCCATAGCCAGAGCCCCGAGGCGCTGTTCACCCATGTCGCGGGCCTGAAGACCGTGATTCCCTGCACGCCTTATGATGCCAAGGGACTGCTGATCGCCGCGATCGAAGACAACGACCCGGTTATCTTCTTCGAGCCGAAGCGCATCTATAACGGCCCGTTCAACGGCTATTACGACAAGCCGGTCGAACCCTGGGCCAAGCATGAAGGCTCGGTCGTTCCCGAAGGCTATTACCGCATCCCGCTGGGCAAGGCGCGGGTGGTGCGCGAGGGCGAGGCGCTGACCGTGCTGGCCTACGGCACTATGATCCACGTGGCCGAGGCGGTGCTGGCGGAAAAGGGCGTTGATGCCGAAATCATCGACCTGCGCACGCTGGTTCCGCTCGACATAGCGACTGTGGAAAAGTCTGTGCAGAAGACCGGCAAATGCCTGATCATCCACGAGGCGACCCGCACGGGCGGCTTTGGCGCAGAGCTATCTGCGCTGGTGCAGGAACGCTGCTTCTATAACCTTGAAGCGCCGATCGAGCGCGTCACCGGTTTCGACACGCCTTATCCGCACAGTCTGGAATGGGCCTATTTCCCCGGACCCGTCCGCATCGGCGAGGCGGTCGACCGGCTTTTGAAAGCGTAACATCATGGGCAAGTTCACTTTCAATCTTCCCGACATCGGCGAAGGCATTGCCGAAGCGGAAATCGTCGCCTGGCACGTCAAGGTCGGCGACCGGGTCGAGGAAGACGGCAAGATCGCTGACGTGATGACCGACAAGGCCACCGTCGAAATGGAAAGCCCGGTTTCGGGCGTAGTGCTGTCAGTCGCTGGGGCCGAAGGCGACATGATCGCGATTGGTTCGCCGCTGGTGGTGATCGAAACGGACGGGGAAGAGGCTGAACCGGAAACGCCGGTGCCTGCTCCGGCCCATGCGCCTGTTGCGGAGGCTGCCCCGGAACCGCAACCCGCACCCGAACCCGAACCTGAACCCAAGCCCGCTCCGGCTGAGCCTGTCGAAGCCCCTGCGCCAGTCCAGCCCAAGGTTCTCGCCAGCCCCGCTGTCCGCGCCCGTGCGGCCGAACTGGGCATCGACCTGTCAGAGGTAAAGCCTGCCGAAGATGGCCGCGTGCGCCATTCCGATCTGGATGCCTTCCTGGCCTATAACGCTGCTGGGGGTTTCCGCGCGGCTGGGGCCAAGGGCGTGGACCAGACGGTCAAGGTCATGGGCCTGCGCCGCCGGATTGCCGAAAACATGGCGGCCTCCAAGCGCAACATTCCGCACTTCTCTTATGTGGAGGAGTGCGACGTCACCGCGCTGGAAGAAATGCGCGCCCAGCTGAATTCGGCGCGGGGCAATCGCCCCAAGCTGACCATGCTGCCGCTGCTGATCACCGCAATCTGCCGCACCTTGCCGGACTTTCCGATGCTCAACGCCCGCTATGATGACGATGCGGGCGTGGTGCAGCGCTATGGCGCGGTCCATCTGGGCATGGCGACCCAGACCGATGGCGGGCTGATGGTTCCGGTGATCCGCGACGCGCAGGACAAGAACCTGTGGCAACTGGCGAGCGAAATCGTTCGGCTGGCCGAAGCGGCGCGGAGCGGTGCGGCCAAGAGCGAGGAACTGTCCGGTTCAACCTTGACGATCACGTCGCTGGGGCCGCTGGGCGGGGTTGCGACCACTCCGGTCATCAACCGGCCTGAAGTAGCGATCATCGGGCCGAATCGAATCGTGGAGCGACCGATGTTCGTTTCCGACGGAATGGGCGGCGAGCGCATCGAGAAGCGCAAGCTGATGAACATTTCGATCAGCTGCGATCACCGCGTGGTCGATGGCTGGGATGCAGCCAGCTTCGTTCAGGCGGTCAAGCGCCTGATCGAAACGCCGGTGCTGCTATTGGCGGATTGATCGCCGCTTAGCGGACGATGGCGCTGTAGGTGATCTGGCCGGTGCCGCGCGCAGCTTCCTGTGCCGGCACTTTCCAGCGCACATGAGTCACGTCTTCGGGAGTGGCAAGTCGCCCGGCGATGCGCAGCGATTCGAGCTTGCCCCAGGTGCGGCCGCCGTCGATCGACACTTCTTCACGGCCATCGGCGCTGCCCTGGAAATAGACCTGGCGGGGCAGGGGATTGGTCACGGTGAAACCACCAGCGCCGCCCATGCGGGTCCAACTGACGACATAGACCACGCGGTCCCCGCGCTTCAGTTCGGCAGCGGGCTGAAGCAGGCGTCCCTTCCTGGGGATGAATCGCTCCACGAACACGTCGCTATCCAGTGAAACCAGCGGTGCAGCAGCGGCAACAACCGGCGCAGCAAGCGCAAGAACGCAGGCCAGCGTGGTAATGGTGCGGCGGATGGACATGGTAATGAAGCCCCCGAAAATTCCTGCTTCCCCTCGAAGCAGGGCTAGAGCTCGCAAAACCGGGCAAACAAATGGTTAACGCGTTCGTTAAAAATTTCGGGTCGAGCGCAGATAAGGCCTGAAAAGCCGCGCTTTGCGATGGTTTACGGGCCTCTGAAAAAAACCTTATGCAACTTTGTGCGAAGGCTGTTGACAGCCCCGGCACTCCGGCCTAGAGGCGCGTCTCCCAAGTGGCTGCGCGGGTGTAGCTCAGTTGGTTAGAGTGTCGGCCTGTCACGCCGAAGGTCGCGGGTTCGAGCCCCGTCACTCGCGCCACTTGGGAAGTTTCCTTATATCGCTGGATAGTCGGAAAGCCGCAAGCTGCGGCTAGAACGTGGTTGTGATTTCCACGGCCCTGCTACCGGCGGGAAGGTGGATCAGCATTCCATCATCGGCGATCCGCAGCGTGCCTGAAAACACCTTGGGCGCATTGCCCAGGAACATCGGCTCGATCAGCCGCACCGGCGGGGCCGGGACGAGGTGATAGAGCACAAGCGCCTGCACGCCTGCTTCCCTGGCTGAACGCGCTGCGTCCTCGGGGCTGGCGTGATAGTTCTGGATGTCTTTCATGATCTGCGCGTTGGCGGCCTGACCGCGCTCGGCCAGTTTCTCTCCTAGCGCCGCGACCATTTCCTTGTTCAGCGCCTCATGCAGCATCAGGTCCGCGCCTTTGGCGGCGGCGGTGAAGCTGGGGGAATAGACCGTATCGCCAGACAGCGCGATGGAGCGGCCCTTGTAGTCGATGCGATAGGCAAAGGCTGGCTCGATCGGGGCATGATTCACCCGGATCACGGTGATCTTCACGCCGGCTTGATCGTAAACGATCTGGGCGTCCGTTCCCTGCGGCAGGGCGATGACCTGCGCATTGCCGCCGAACCCGGTGGGATGCACCACTTTCGGCCCGTGATGGGCGATGCGGTAGCCTTCGTCGATTTCATAGGCGGTGCGCAGGCCGCCGATCACCTTGTCGGTTCCAGCCGGGCCATAGACTGGCAGCGGCGCAGCGCGTCCACCCGCCACCCAGGCCTGCAACAGCAGTTCGCCCAGCCCGTCGATATGGTCTGAATGAAGGTGGGTCAGGAAAGCTGCCTGAAGGCGCGGCATGGGAAAGCCCATGCGCTGCAGCTTGCGGATCGAGCCCGAGCCGGCGTCGAATATGAAGGCCTGCTTCCCCGCAAGGACTGCAAGGCACGGACCGGCCCGCTGCGCATCAGGCATGGGCGATCCGGAGCCGCAGACATAAAGGTGCAGGCCATCGGCAAAGGTCGCGCTCTGATCGCCCCCGACGCTTTTATCCAGCGCGGCGCGGAATGCCCGCTCGCCCAGCCAGCCGCGCCCGAACAGGGCAAACCCGGCTGCGGCCAGAGCGATCACGCCCAGAGCAACTGCTACCTTCCGCTTCATTGCGGACCTCCCCCGTCCTTCCCGGGAGAGGCTAATGCTTAATCCAGATTAACGCCAGCGCCCGGTTTCCATCCAGATCAGGAAACGCCGCAGCGGCAGCAGCCAGACCACGCCCAGCAGGATATAGACCGGGGTTTGCAGCAATGCGTGCCAATCGCTCATCAGCGGCGCAATATAACGCGCTACCAGCCCGCCATAGACCATCAGCGCTACGAACAGGGCCAGAATGCCAAACGGTATCCTGAGAGTGGGTTCAGTGCGCATCAGAATGGTCCATATAGGCGAGTGGGGGTGACAACGGCGTTGAGCGGCACGTCGTGCGGCTCGGTTGGCAGGCTTTCCTCCAACTGGCAGTCCCAGGCAAGCCCGATTGCCGCGTGCGGCGGATGGGCGGCCAGCCAACGGTCGTAATGACCGGCACCATAGCCAATCCGTCCACCGTGGCTGGTAAAGCCCAGCAACGGGCAAAAGACCACCTCTGGCACCAGCAGGTCAGCATCGCTGCGCGGTTGCAGGGCCTTGAACGGGTCGGGCTCCAGCAAGTCCTCGTCGAACGGATTGCTCCACTCGCGGAATTGCATCGGCGCGCCGCGCTCGGCAAACCAGGGCAGGGCGACGCGGTGGCCGCGTTCAAAGAACCAGCGGGCATAGTTGGAAGCGGGAACTTCGCCTTCCATCTCGTGAAAGACGGAAATCACTACGCCTTCCGGGATCAGGCCCAGCACCGGTTCGGGCGGGCGGCGGAACAGCAGGGCGCGCTGGAATTCGGGAATGGCCGCGACGTGTTCGGCCCGGCGCAGCTTCAGCTGGGCGCGCAGTTGTTTCTTATCGATCAAGCGCCGCTCCAGCCGGTAAGGAAGGGAAGGGTGACGGGACCACCATGGGCCGTTGCCGGGAAATCCTCTGACGCCTGAACGTCAGGTGGGAACCATGTGTGCCGGACCAGGGTCCGACCAGGGACAGCCCCCAATGGATTTGCTTATAGCCTCAGGGATTTTCGAAGGCTC
>CAZLPK010000039.1:0-21061 GCA_964561375.1 uncultured Novosphingobium sp. | reverse complement strand
CGAAGAACAGGCCGTCGAACAGCGCTTCGGCGGTTTCGCGCGTCGGCGGTTCGCCGGGGCGCATGACGCGGTAGATGTCGGCCAGGGCGTGGTCGCGATCCGGGGCCTTGTCGGCCTTCAGCGTGTTGCGGATCCACGGACCGGTCGAGATGTGGTCGATGTCCAGCAGTTCCAGCTGGTCGATCCCGGCCTTATCCAGTGCATCCAGGTTTTCCGGCGTAACTTCGTCGCCAGCTTCGATCCAGATGCGGCCGGTGCTTTCGTCGATCAGGTCGCGGGCGGAATAGCGGCCGAAGATTTCCTCGGTCGGGATCAGCAGTTCGGCCAGGCCGTCCTTTTCTGCCTTGTTGGCAGCGCGCGGGCTGATCTTGCCGCCGGCCGGGAAGATCACTTCGCCGCTCTTGGCATCGACGATGTCGAAGGCTGGCTTCTGACCGCGCCACTGTTCGGCGACATAGGGCAGGCGCCAGCCGCCTTCACCGCGCTTCCAGGTGACTGTCTGGTAGAAGTAGTTGAGGATGCCTTCGTCATCCAGGCCGAGGGCGTGGAGCAGGGCCGTGACCGGCAGCTTGCGCTTGCGGTCGATACGGACGTTGACGATGTCCTTGGCGTCGAATTCGAAGTCCAGCCACGAACCGCGATACGGGATCACGCGGGCGGCGAAGAGGTACTTGCCCGACGAGTGGGTCTTGCCGCGGTCATGGTCGAACAGGACGCCCGGCGAACGGTGCATCTGCGATACGATCACGCGCTCGGTGCCGTTGACGATGAAGGTACCGTTCTCGGTCATGAGCGGCATGTCGCCCATGTAGACGTCCTGCTCCTTGATATCGAGGACCGAGCGGGTTTCGGTTTCCGCGTCCACTTCGAACACAATCAGGCGCAGCGTGACCTTCATCGGCGCGGCATAGGTGATCCCGCGCTGACGGCATTCGGTGGTGTCGTACTTGGGGTCTTCCAGCTCGTAATGGACGAAGTCCAGCTCGCTGGTGCCCGCGAAGTCGCGGATCGGGAAGACCGAACGCAGGGTCTTTTCCAGGCCCGAGACATAGCCCGTGGCGGGGTTCGAGCGCAGGAACTGCTCGTAGCTTTCGCGCTGAACCTCGATCAGGTTCGGCATCTGCACCACTTCGTGGATGTCGCCGAAGATCTTGCGGATGCGCTTCTTGGACGAAGTGCGGCCACTGTGGACGGGCTTGGTCGCCATGAGGAGTCTTGCCTCTTTGCTCTACGAATGCCGGTTGCCCGGCGGAAAATTGCCACACGCGGTGCGTGGCCCATCAGACGCCAAAAAGGCCGCATGGCGACGGCACCCCGATGGGAGCCGACCCGCAGCCTGTCGCGTCAGATGGATGACCCGGTGCTTCCTTCCCGGCACGGCCCCCGCGCATGGGCCGCACTTGCTCGAAGCGCCGAGCGTTGCGGGGCCTATAGGCGCGGGGTCGCGTCGAGTCAAACCATGCCGACCGCAATTCCTTGACTCAGCCTCGCCGCCTGCTAATGGCGCGCTCTGACCGGACAGGGATTCGTCCCCGCCCGCGTCATCCGTCCGAGACAGTTGCCGGGGGTTTCCCTCTTAATCCGCAACCTAGACGGGGACAGAGACATTCCGGCCGGCGCCGCGTGCGCCTGCCCGGCCTGGCACTTCGGTGTGCCCTCCTTCCCCATCGCACGGACTCGCCCGTGGCCTTCTGGCCACGGACAACGTAGCCGGCCGTGCGGGACTTTCCCGCCCGGTCATTTGTGAAGGAGTAAGGCATGGATCGTTCGCAGAAAGCCGAATCGGTCGCATCGCTTAACGCGGTCTTCAGCCAGGCTGGCGTGGTGGTTGTTACCCGCAACCTGGGCCTCACGGTGGCTCAGTCCACCGAGCTGCGCACGAAGATTCGTGAAGCGGGCGCGACCTACAAGGTAGCGAAGAACCGTCTTGCCAAGCTTGCTATCCAGGACACGGACTACGTCGGCATCGGTGATTTCCTCACCGGCCCGACGGCACTGGCTTCTTCGGAAGATCCGGTCGCAGCGGCCAAGGCTGTTGTCGAGTTCGCCAAGGCCAACGATAAGATCGAAATCGTTGGCGGTTCGATGGGTAACCAGGTTCTGACCCCCGAAGGTGTCAAGGCTCTCGCCTCGATGCCGTCGCTGGATCAGCTGCGTTCCACCCTTATCGGACTGGTCCAGGCTCCGGCCACGAAGATCGCCCAGCTGTCGACCGCTCCGGCGGCCAAGCTGGCCCGCGTCTTCGGCGCCTACGCCAAGGAAGCTGCATAAGACGTTTCGTACGATTTTACCGAAGACAGGACTTCCTGCTTCGGCCACCAATTAGGAGTGAAACATCATGGCTGATATCGCCAAGCTCGTTGAAGAACTTTCGAAGCTGACCGTTCTGGAAGCTGCTGACCTCGCCAAGGCTCTGGAAGAAGCCTGGGGCGTTTCGGCTGCTGCCGCTGTTGCTGTTGCTGCCCCCGCTGCTGGCGGCGGTGAAGCTGCTGCTGCTGAAGAAAAGACTGAATTCGACGTGATCCTCGCCTCGGACGGCGGCAACAAGATCGCCGTCATCAAGGAAGTCCGCGCCATCACCAGCCTGGGCCTCACCGAAGCCAAGGCTCTGGTGGAAGCTGCTCCGAAGGCGCTCAAGGAAGGCGTTTCGAAGGCAGAAGCCGAAGACATCAAGGCCAAGATCGAAGCCGCTGGCGGCAAGGTCGAAGTCAAGTAAGCTTCGCTTCGCATTTCGCGAAACACAGGAAAGGGCGGTCCTTCGGGGCCGCCCTTTTCGTTTGCGCCGCAGCCCTGTCTTTCCGCCTAGATCCGTCATCCCGGCGCATGCCGGGAACCAGCGTTGCAAAAGGAGCCGCTGCAAAGCAGCGACCTTGTTCTTGGACTGGGCCTCGGCCTGCGGCGGGGTGACGGGGATAGAGAAAGGGCCGGAAGCTTGCGCCCCGGCCCTCTTGCTTGCTGAGTATCCTGCCCGCTTACTTCAGCGTCTTCAGGTACTCGATGATTTCCTTGCGCTTGGCCGGATCGCCCAGACCGGCATAGGTCATCTTGGTACCCGGCACGACCTTCATCGGGTTGGTCAGATAGGTGTCCAGGGTTTTTTCGTCCCAGGTCAGGTTCGCGTTCTTCATCGCGTCGGAGAAGGCATAACCGGCCAGTTCACCCGACTTGGTGCCGAAGACGCCGGCCAGGCTGGGGCCGATGCCATGCTTGCCCGGCTCTACCGCGTGGCAGGCCGCGCACTGGGCGAAAGCAGCCGGCTTGCCACCAGCGTCGGCAACGGCGGCAGCAGGGCTGGCTTCGGAAGTGGTGGTCGTCGTCGTTGCGGCAGGGTCTTCCGCCGCCTTTTCTTCCGGCGGCGAACCGCAGGCGGAAAGGGACAGGGCGAGGGCGGCAAGGGCCGCAGAGGTGATCAAACGCATCAGACAAATTTCCTTCTGCTTGAGCGCCGCTGCCCCCTCCGCAACGCCGCTGGAATTTGTTCGCCTTTCTTGCGCGTAATTGTTGCGGCGGAAAAGGCCTATTGTCGCAAAACCGGTTGCCTTTGACGCAGGATCTATTGCGCCGGATGCATCGGGCTTCGTGTTTCCACTTGGACTGCGGCGCGGGCCAGCCTATTCGCGGTTTGCTATGGCCTCTGCCGCGATCCCGGACCCGAAGCGCACTGAAATGCGCGAGACGCTGCTGCTGGCCGTGCCGCTGGCGGCGGCCAACCTGCTGCAGATGCTGATCTATGCGATCGACGTGATCTTCGTTGCCCGGCTGGGGGAAACGGCCTTGGCGGCGGCTTCGCTGGCCACCACGCTGTTCGGGCTGATGATGTGGTGCTTTTCCGGCCTGACCGGTGCCTGCGCCCCGCTGATTGCGGCAGAGCTGGGCCGCCGCGCCCATGCCGTGCGGGAAGTGCGCCGCACCCTGCGCATGGCGCTGTGGCTGGCGGCCTGCTGCGGTGTCGTCGGTATGCTGGTGGCCAGCCAGGGCGAGGCGATCCTGCGCCTGACCGGCCAAGACCCGGAAGTTTCGGCACAGGCCGGACGCTTTCTGCAAATTCTGCTCTGGGCGATGATCCCCAACATCATGGCCAGCGTGCTGCGCAATTTCGTATCGACGCTGGGCCGCCCGATCTTTGCCACGGCAATCACCGTGCTGGCCATCGCGGTCAATGCGCTGGGCAACTATGTCTTCGTCTTCGGCAATTTCGGCGCTCCGGCACTGGGGCTGGATGGCTCGGCCATTTCCAGCGTCATCACCGCCTTTGCCATGCTGCTGGCCTATATGGCCGTGATCGCGACGGACCGGCGGATGCGCCGCTATCGCGTGTTCGGGCGGTGGTGGCGGCCCGAATGGTCGCGCTTTGGCGATGTGGTGCGGATTGGCCTGCCGATTGCGCTGATCATCCTGGCCGAAGGGGGCCTGTTCTCCAGCGCGGCGTTCCTGATGGGCCTGATCGGCAGGGCGGAGTTGGCCGGGCATACGGTCGCGCTGCAAGTGGCGGCACTGGCTTTCCAGATTCCGTTCGGCATCGGGCAGGCGGCAACGATCCGGGTCGGTTACTTCTATGGCGCAGGCGACCGCGAGGCGATTGGCCGGGCGGGGCGCGCTGCGCTTACGCTGGCGCTCAGCTATATGGCGCTGCCGGCTGCCGTGATGATCTTTGCCCCGCTGTTTGTGCTGCAGCTCTATATCGATCCCGCCGCGCCGCAGAACGCCGCAATGGTCGGATTCGCGGTCCAGTTCCTGATGGTCGCCGCCGCGTTCCAGCTGTTCGACGGGGTTCAGGCAGTCCTGGCCGGAGCCTTGCGCGGTTTGCAGGATACCCGCGTGCCGATGATCTTTGCCCTGACTGGCTACTGGCTGTTTGGATTCGCCACCTCGGTCATCCTCGGTTTCTTCACTCCGCTGAAGGGGCTGGGGGTCTGGTTGGGCCTTGCCGTCGGGCTAGTGGTGGTTGCCGTGCTGCTTTATCACCGCTGGCAACGCCGGGAATCGCTGGGTTTGCTGCCCGCTGCATCCTTCTGAAATTTTTCCTGCCGGACTCGCCTTGACGGGCGATGCACGTGCACCCATATCCGCCGCGCTGGCACTCTCAGGAGGAGAGTGCCAAGAGCTTTCAACTGTCATGTAGAGAGGACATCCACATGAGCTTCCGTCCGTTGCACGATCGTGTGCTTGTTCGCCGCGTAGAGGCCGAAGAAAAGACCGCTGGCGGCATCATCATCCCCGACAGCGCCAAGGAAAAGCCGGCTGAAGGCGAAGTCGTCGCCGTGGGCGCCGGCAACAAGGCCGAAGACGGCAAAGTTACCCCGCTGGACGTCAAGGCCGGCGACAAGGTGCTGTTCGGCAAGTGGTCGGGCACCGAAGTAAAGATCGACGGTGAAGACCTGCTGATCATGAAGGAAAGCGACATCCTGGGCGTCGTCGCCTGATCGCTGTTCAACCAGACTCTGAAATCAAAGGAATTCTGATATGGCTGCCAAGGACGTGAAGTTCGGCCGTGACGCCCGCGAACGCATTCTCGCCGGTGTCGACATCCTCGCCAACGCCGTGAAGGTGACCCTGGGCCCCAAGGGCCGCAACGTCGTGATCGACAAGAGCTTCGGCGCGCCGCGCATCACCAAGGACGGTGTTTCGGTCGCCAAGGAAATCGAACTGAAGGACAAGTTCGAAAACATGGGCGCCCAGATGCTGCGCGAAGTCGCCAGCAAGGCCAACGACGCTGCCGGTGACGGGACCACCACTGCCACCGTTCTGGCTCAGGCAATCGTGCGCGAAGGCATGACCTCGGTCGCTGCCGGCATGAACCCGATGGACCTGAAGCGCGGCATCGACATCGCCGTTGCCAAGGTTGTCGAAGACCTCAAGGCCCGTTCGACCCCGGTTGCCGGTTCGTCGGAAATCGCCCAGGTCGGCATCATCTCGGCCAATGGCGACCGTGAAGTCGGCGAAAAGATCGCCGAAGCCATGGAAAAGGTCGGCAAGGAAGGCGTGATCACCGTGGAAGAGGCCAAGGGCCTCGAATTCGAACTCGATGTCGTCGAAGGCATGCAGTTCGACCGCGGCTACCTCTCGCCGTACTTCATCACCAACCCGGAAAAGATGACGGTCGAGCTGGAAAACCCGTACATCCTGATCCACGAAAAGAAGCTGTCGAACCTGCAGTCGATGCTGCCGGTGCTGGAAGCCGTGGTGCAGTCGGGCCGTCCGCTGCTGATCATCGCTGAAGACATCGAAGGCGAAGCGCTGGCCACCCTGGTGGTCAACAAGCTGCGCGGCGGCCTGAAGGTTGCTGCGGTCAAGGCTCCGGGCTTTGGCGATCGCCGCAAGGCCATGCTGCAGGACATCGCGATCCTGACCAAGGGCGAAATGATTAGCGAAGACCTGGGCATCAAGCTGGAATCGGTCACGCTGGGCATGCTCGGCCAGGCCAAGAAGGTCTCGATCGACAAGGACAACACCACCATCGTCGACGGCGCCGGTTCGGCTGACGACATCAAGGCTCGCGTCGAACAGATCCGCGCCCAGATCGAAGTCACCACCAGCGACTATGACCGTGAAAAGCTGCAGGAACGTCTGGCCAAGCTGGCTGGCGGCGTTGCCGTGATCAAGGTTGGCGGTGCGACCGAAGTCGAAGTGAAGGAGCGCAAGGACCGCGTTGACGACGCCCTGCACGCTACCCGCGCTGCGGTTGAAGAAGGCATCGTCCCCGGTGGCGGTACCGCGCTGCTCTATGCCACCAAGGCTCTCGAAGGCCTCAAGGGTGCCAACGATGACCAGACCAAGGGCATCGACATCGTGCGCCGCGCGATTCAGGCTCCGATCCGTCAGATCGCAACCAACGCTGGCCACGACGGCGCTGTCGTTTCGGGCAACCTGCTGCGTGAAAACGACGAGAACCAGGGCTTCAACGCTGCGACCGACACCTATGAAAACCTCAAGGCTGCCGGCGTGATCGACCCGACTAAGGTCGTCCGTACTGCCCTGCAGGATGCTGCCTCGGTTGCTGGTCTGCTGATCACCACCGAAGCTGCCATCAGCGAAAAGCCGGAAGACAAGCCCGCCATGCCGGCAATGCCGGGCGGCGGCATGGGCGGCATGGACTTCTAAGTCCAGATCGCTCAGCGAACAAAGCGAAGGCCGGGGGAGCAATCCTCCGGCCTTTTGCTTTGGCTAAGCAATTTATGCTAGGTTTTCCGCCATTTTGGCGCCCAGGAATGCAATCCCCCGCGCGCACGGTGCAGTTCGTCGCGCAATGCTTCCTGTTCGGGAACCCGTTAGTCAAATGGTAACCATGTTTGGCCTAACGAGCACACTGTGAACACGGGACTCCTCTTTAGACTGGGTTCGCTGGCCTTGGCCGGGGCGTTGTTGCACCCGGCTGGAGCCCATGCCAGCACGAACCTGGAACTCGAATTTGACCGCGCGTTTTCTACGCCTGCCACGGTCAAGAAGGTACAGCCCAAGATCTCGGCCAAGCCGGCCGTGGCGGTCAGCCCCAAGGACAAGCCCCAGGCTTTGGTCCAGCCGGTCAAGAAGGTTGAGGCGCGCAACCAGTCCACGGTTCGCCGCTTCGTTCCGGAAAACCAGCCGCGCACTTTCGCTTCGAATTTCGAAGCTCAGCTTTACAACGCTGCCGATGGCTCCAACGGGCGTATCGGCGTGGCGGTAATCGACCTGAAAACCGGCCGCACTTCGGCCGTTCTGGGCGATACGCCGTTCCCGATGGCATCGACCAGCAAGGTGGCGGTAGCCGCGACCTATCTGGACGGGGTCGAAAAGGGCAAGTGGTCGCTGGACGACAAGTTCCCGCTGATGATGCCGGTGAAGTCGGCGCGTTTTTCGGGCAGCAAGGCCCCGGTCCGTGCCGGTGAAATGATGACCGCACGTCGCCTGATCGAACTGGCGCTGATCTATTCCAGCAATCCGGCCACCGATGCCCTGTTGGCTGCCGTTGGCGGTCCGCAGGCGGTGAACCGCTGGATCAAGACCACCGGTATCGAAGGCATGCGGATTGACCGCGATATTGCCACGCTGGTGCGTGACGATGGCGAATTCGACCCGGCCCGCACGGTTGACCTGCGCGACAGCGCCACTCCGGTGGCCATGGCGCAGCTGCTTTCCGGCCTGTTCCAGGGCAAGTGGCTGAACCAGCAAAGCCGGACCTTCCTGCTTGGCACGATGGAGCGCTGCCAGACTGGCAAGCGCCGGATGCGCGCCCTGCTGCCCAGCGATGCCCGCATTGCGCACAAGACCGGTACGCTGAACAACACTGCCAGCGACGTGGGCATTATTCAGGCCCCTGATGGTCATGCCTATGCCGTGGCGATCTATGTCACCGGTCAGGGCGGCAAGCCGAACCGCGATGCCCGCATCGCCTCGATCGCCCGGACCATCTATCAGGCGAATGAAAGCCACGCCGGGGGCAGCGCCCAGCTTAGCGCCAGCCGCTAATTCTGTTTGAGGCCGCCCGGACGCAGCGCCGTCGCCGGATTGCCGCGATAGACCGTATCGACTTCGGCATTTTTAAACAGGGCGCCGCGCGCGGCCAGAACCGCGCCGTCATGCATAATCACGCCGGGGGCAACGAAGGCTTCTGCCGCAATCCAGCACTGTGCACCGATCCGAACCGGGCGCTGTACCAGCTGAACGTGCGGATCGCGTATGTCGTGGCTGCTGGCGCAGACATGCGCGCCTTGTGACACGACTGTCGTAGCGAACCGTTCGCCGCAGAAATGGGGTAGGGGGTCACATTCCCTGCAGGAAAGACCGCAGGCGGCTTGGGCCATGGTGCGGCTGAGCATGCCATTGATAGGTTCGTCCACGGCGCTGTCGAGCAGGGCGGAACGAAGATCGTCCGGCTCTCCCTCCAGAGCATTCAGCACATCGAAGAAGTACAGCACATTGCCCCAGGCCGCAGTTCGCCGCTGCGGCAGGCGTTTGGTCAGCGGTGCAAGGTGCAGTTCCTCGCCATAGCGTTCCAGCACCTCGCCAATTGCGATGCCGTCGATGACTGGCGGTGCGACATTGCAAAA
Organism: uncultured Novosphingobium sp.; assembly: GCA_964561375.1. GTDB lineage: Bacteria > Pseudomonadota > Alphaproteobacteria > Sphingomonadales > Sphingomonadaceae > Novosphingobium. Next base: position 12,035 of record CAZLPK010000039.1, on the reverse strand, counting down.
CAGGGCGAGGCGCTGTTCCGGATTGGTGATCCGGGCCGAGGCAAACAGGGCGACCAGACAGCGCCAGTAAACCGCCTGCACCTTCACATCAGCCGAGTTATCCCCCGCCGAAGGGTAGAGGGTGCCTTCATTGGCTGCATCGACGACGAATCCGGCCACCAGCAGAGATTATAAATCATTTTAAAACATTGGCTTATGCTAGAGCGTTTCCACGCCGCGGCGCAAGCCGTTCTGCCTTAACGGGTGGGGACGGGTGCCTCGCCCGAATAGTCGTAGAACCCGCGCCCGGTCTTGCGGCCCAGCCAGCCGGCTTCGACGTACTTCACCAGCAGCGGGGCCGGGCGATACTTGGAATCGCCGGTCGTGTTGTAAAGCACGCGAACAATGTCGAGGCAGGTATCGAGGCCGACGAAATCGGCCAGTTCCAGCGGGCCCATCGGGTGGTTGAGGCCCAGACGGCAGCCCTTGTCGATATCGGCGATGCTGGCCGTGCCCTGACCGAGCACAAAGACCGCTTCGTTGATCATCGGCAGCAGGATGCGGTTGACGACGAAGCCGGGTTCATCCTCTGCCTGCACCACCTGCTTGCCCAGGCTTTCGGCAAAGGCGCGGGTGCGGGCGACGGTTTCGGCGCTGGTGGCAAGGCCGGGGATCACTTCGATCAGGCCCATGACCGGCACCGGGTTGAAGAAGTGCAGGCCAATGAAGCGCGTCGGATCGGGCGAGCTGGTGGCCATGCGGGTGATCGGGATCGAGCTGGTGTTCGACGCCATGATGGCATCGCCGCGCAGGACTTTGCCTGCGGCTTCAAAGATCTTGCGCTTGATCTCTTCCTTTTCGGTCGCCGCCTCGATGATCAGGTCGGCGTCCGCCATCGGCGCATAGTCGCCAATCGGAGTGATCCGGGCCAGCGCGGCTTCGGCATCGGCGGGAGTGATCTTTTCGCGTCCGACCAGTCGGGCCAGCGCCTTGTCGATCCCGGCCTTGGCCTTTTCCGCTAGCGCAATGTCGACATCGGAGAGGAGAACCTTGATCCCGTTCTGGGCCACGGCCTGGGCAATCCCCGAACCCATCTGACCTGCACCGATAATGCCAACAATCCGCATAGTCCCATCCTTCGCACTTGCAGCAAGGGCGGCTGGTTAGCGACCAATCGGCCCCATGGCCAGCGCTTAAATTTCAGGCTCGAGACCCGTGTTATTTGTCATTGCGAGCGAAGCGAAGCAATCCATGAACAGTCTCGGTGCTCTGGATTGCTTCGTCGCTTTTCTCCTCGCAATGACGAAGACTGGTCGGGTCAGCGATTGGCTCCCGGCACCCACAGCACGTCACCGGTACCGGCGGCATTGATCGCGCGGGTCAGGACAAAGAGATAGTCCGACAGGCGGTTGATATAGGCCAGCGCCGCAGGATTGACCGGCTCTGCTGCCGCCAGCGCAGTCATAGTGCGTTCGGCGCGGCGCACACCGGCGCGGGCGACGTGGGCGCGGGCGGCGCCTTCCGATCCGCCGGGCAGGATGAAGCTGGTCAGCGGCGGCATCGAATCGTTCAGCGCATCAATCCGCGCTTCCAGCCAGTCAACTTGGGCCGGAACGATGCGCAGGACCATTTCCGACGGGGCAAAATCCTCACCCGGCGTGGCCAGATCGGCGCCCAGATCGAACAGGTCGTTCTGGATGCGGACCAGATCGGCCTGATGGGCGGCCAGATGGTCAAGCGCGACCACCGCCAGACCGATGGCGCTGTTCGCCTCGTCCACCGTGCCGATGGCTTCCATGCGGGCATCGTGCTTGGCGCGGCGGCTTCCGTCGACCAGACCGGTGGTGCCATCGTCCCCGGTGCGGGTGTAAATCTTGTTGAGCTTGACCAAGGGGGTGTGCCTTACTTCTGGTTGGCGAAGAGCAGCAGGGCAACCACGATGATCGCCGCCGCCTGATAAAAGATGCGACGGAACATCAGCTTGTTCTGCTTCAGCTGCATTTCGCTGGGGCCGTCGCCCACGCGTTCCAGCTCGCTCTTGGTGGAGGCCATGAAGGCGGCAATGCCGCGGATCAGGGTGATCAGGGTCAGCGCCATCAGGGCGCCAATCACCAGGAAAAGAAACCAGTTCATACGCTCTGTCCTACTCCTTGCCCCAACGAAAGGCCAGCGGGCAAACGGCCTTGCCGCAGGTCTTCGGCCAGTTTCCGGCCATCGGTTCCGGCCAGACGCAGATCGCGCAAGGGCTGCGAGTCGCGCCGCTTGGCCAATTTGCGTCCGTCCGGTTCGACCAGCAGGGCGTGATGATGCCAGACCGGCACCGGCAGGCGCAATAGAGCCTGCAACAGGCGGTGGACACGTGTCGATTGGAACAGGTCCATGCCGCGGGTGACCAGCGTGATACCCTGCGCGGCATCGTCAATCGTCGCGGCAAGGTGATAGCTGGCCGGCGCTTCCTTGCGCAGCAGGACGATGTCGCCGAACACCTCTGGCGAGGCCTGCCGCACGCCCGCCAGTTCGTCGGTCCAGCTTAGCGGCCCGGCCAGTTCCACTGCTTTCGCCATGTCGAGCCGCCATGCCGCGCCTTCCGGGCTGACCGCGCGGCCCCGGCAGGTGCCGGGATAGAGCGGCCCGTCCGGCCCGACTTCACGGGCCGCAGCCAGCACTTCGCTGCGGGTGCATTGGCAGGGATAGAGCAGGCCCATGTCCTTCAACCGCTCCCCTGCTGCGGCATAGGCGGCAAGGCGGGTGGACTGGTGCAGCACGGGGCCGTCCCAGTTCAGGCCCAGCCACTCCAGATCGGCCAGGATTTCCGGCACCAGTTCGGCCCGGCTGCGGGTGCCGTCGATATCCTCGATCCGGACCAGAAATTCTCCGCCGCGCGCTCGCGCCAGATCGTGCGCCACCACTGCGGCATAGGCGTGGCCAAGATGCAGCAGGCCATTCGGGCTGGGGGCAAAGCGGGTGCGAACCATCACGGCGCGCTTGTCCTGTGGATTGCGCCGGCACGCAAGGCTTGACGCGCGAAGTCTGCCCATGTTCTTCTCTGCGCCATGGGATGTAGCCGAACTGTCATACCCGGCTGTTACCGGAGGCCATGCTCAAGACGGAGCTGATCGAGCGCGCGGCCCGGTTCCGCAGCGCGGCGGAGGACCCCGCACGCAGCCTGTCCGATTGTCCTGCCCTTGTCCTGAACGCGGATTACACGCCGCTATCCTATTTTCCGCTCAGCCTGTGGCCGTGGCAAACTGCGGTTAAGGCGGTGTTCCTTGAGCGGGTCGACATCATCGCCAGTTATGACCGCGAGGTTCATTCGCCCAGCTGGTCAATGGCGATCCCTTCGGTCATCGCGCTGCGCCAATATGTGAAGCCCAGCGAGCATCCGGCCTTCACCCGTTTCAACCTGTTCCTGCGCGATCGCTTTACCTGCCAGTATTGCGGCAGCCCGCACCAGTTGACCTTTGACCATGTCGTGCCCCGGCGGCTGGGCGGGCAGACCAGCTGGGAAAACGTCGCTACAGCCTGCGCGCCGTGCAATCTGCGCAAGGGCGGGCGCACCCCGCAGCAGGCGGGGATGCCGCTGTTGCTCAAGCCGATCCGCCCGACCACCTGGCAATTGCAGGAACGCGGACGTGGTTTTCCGCCCAATCACCTGCACGAAACCTGGCGTGACTGGCTTTACTGGGACATCGAACTGGAAACCTGATCAGGTCGTCAGCATGGCCAGTTGCACCAGCGCTGCGATCAGGGCTAGCACCAGCGCCACCCACACGCGCGGCCCCATGTAGATCGAGACTCTGCGCTGGGTCGGAAAGCTGAAAGTGGTCGGAATACCCAGCAGCTTGTAGGGATGGGCTTCGCGGAAAAACGGATCGCTGGCCATGGCCACCAGATCACGGCGGCTACGGTAACGCATCAGGCCAAAGAGCGTCCAACCCGGATCGCCTGCGACATTCCAAGCGTCGATATAGGGGCCGACCTTGGCCCCGACCATGCCGGGATGGCCGCCGCGCAGGAACAGGGCCTTGGTAAACGGATCGGTATAGCGCCGCATCATCGTGCGGCCGGGAACCTCCTCGCCCGTTTCGGGATGGGCAACCATGCCTTCCTCGATCTTGACGAGGTTGAGCATGACGAATTCCTTGCCGTCATCCTCTTCCAGAAAGCGGCGCAGCACGGCGGGGTCGTTGCCGCCCGAATACTTGCCCTGAACCTTGTCGAAAAAGGCGTCGATTTCTGCCTTGGTCAGCGGTCCGCGCCAATTGTCGTACCACAGCCGAAACAGGACATAGAGCGCCAGCGCGCTGCCCCAGATCACCCAACCGCTCATTTGGCTTCTCCCCCATTTGCGGGCAGTCTGCGCAAAAGCGGCCGGAAGCGCCAGCCTTAATAGCTTTCTTCCGCAAGGGGTTTGGGCCACCAATTGCGGCATGGCCAATCATGCCGAGTGGCCGGTCTGCCAGGCGGTTTACCGAACTGCGGCCAAAGCCTTTTGACGGCGGCGCTGGACGGACGATCCCAGGCCGATTGCCTCGCGGTACTTGGCCACCGTGCGCCGGGCGAGGTCAAAGCCGCGCTCTTTCAGCAGGTCGACCAGGGTATCGTCCGAGAGGATCGCCTTGGGGTCTTCCGCGTCGATCAGCGCCTTGATCGCGGCCTTGACCGCATTGGCCGAAACCGCGCCCTCGCCATCGGCAGAGGCAACGCCGGAAGTGAAGAAGTACTTCAGCTCAAAAGTGCCGCGCGGGCAGGACAGGTATTTGTTGCTGGTCACCCGGCTGACTGTCGATTCGTGCATTTCGATGGCTTCGGCCACGGCGCGCAGGGTCAGCGGCTTGAGATGCGAGACGCCGTGACGGAAGAAGCCGTCCTGCTGCTTCACCACTTCGGCAGCGACTTTCAGGATGGTCCGCGCCCGCTGGTCCAGCGCCTTTACCAGCCAATTGGCATCGGCCAGCTTTTCCGACAGCCAGCCACGGGCCGCCTTGTCATCGCACGATCCCCGCAGTTCCAGGTAATAGGGCCGGTTTATCACCAGCCGGGGCAGGGTTGCCTCGTTCAGCTTGATGTCCCAGCCACCATCGGCGCGCGGGGTGAGCAGAATGTCCGGCGTGACAGGATCTCCGCCCCCGCTGGAAAAGCGCAGCCCCGGCTTGGGATCATAGCCGCGCAGTTCGGCCAGCATGTCGGCAAAGTCTTCATCATCGATGCCGCACATCCGCTTCAGCCGGGCCAGTTCGCCGCGCGCCAGCAGGTCCAGATTGTCGAGCAGCCGGGCCATGCAGGGATCGTAACGATCAGCCTCGCGCGCCTGCAGGGCCAGACATTCACCCAGATTGCGCGCGCCGACACCGGTGGGATCGAGCGTCTGGACCAGCTTGAGCGCTTCGGCGACTTCGTCTTCGCCAACGCCCAGTTCGGTGGCCAGTTCGCCCAGGGTCGCGGTCAGGTAACCCGCTTCGTCCAGTTCGCCCGCAATGTGCTGGGCGATAAAGGCCAGTTCGGGATCGCGGGTCGCCGCACCGATCTGGGCGTTGAGATGGTCGGCCAGCGATTCCGGCCCTTCGCCCTGTTCCTCGATGCCGGGGCCAGCCTCACCCGGAGCGCTGCGCAGGTCGGCGCTCCAGTCCCCGGTATCGCGGTCCCGGTCCAGCGCGGTCGGATCAATGTCGAGCGGGCGGTCGTCGGCGGCGCGGCCTTCGGCAATCAGCTGGTCGGTGGGGGAGCTTTCCAGACTGGTCCGGCGCAGCTCCGCCGGTTCCACTTCGACCGTTTCCGGCGCGGCGCTGCTACTGCCGATGTCGAGCAGCGGATTGGTTTCCAGCGCTTCGCCAATGAAGCTTTCGATTTCCAGATTGGACAGCGCCAGCAGCTTGATCGCCTGCTGCAGCTGCGGCGTCATGACCAGCGATTGGCTTTGCCGTAGATCAAGGCGCGGCCCTAGTGCCATGACCTGCGCCTAGAGCGTGAAGCCTTCGCCAAGGTAGAGGCGGCGCACGTTCTCGTCGGCGACCAGTTCTTCCGGGCTGCCGGCAAACAGCACCTGCCCGCCATAGATGATGCAGGCGCGGTCCACGATGTCCAGCGTTTCGCGCACGTTGTGGTCGGTGATCAGCACGCCGATGCCGCGCTGCTTCAGATCCTTCACCAAATCGCGAATGTCGCTGATCGACAGCGGGTCGATCCCGGCAAAGGGTTCGTCCAGCAGCATGATCGACGGGTTGGCGGCAAGAGCGCGGGCGATTTCACAGCGGCGGCGTTCACCGCCAGACAGCGCCATGGCCGGGCTGGAGCGGAGCCGGTCGAGCCCGAATTCATCCAGCAGGCGCTGCAATTCGCGTTCGCGCGTTTCCGGGTCCGGTTCGGCCAGTTCCAGCACGCAGGCGATGTTCTGCTCTACGGTCATCCCGCGGAAAATGCTGGTTTCCTGCGGCAGATAGCCCAGGCCCAGAATCGCGCGGCGGTACATCGGCAGGGCGGTGACATCGACCCCGTCCATCAGGATGCGGCCACTGTCCGGCTTTACCAGCCCCATGATCGAATAGAAGCACGTGGTCTTGCCCGCGCCGTTCGGGCCAAGCAGGCCCAGCACTTCACCCTTGCCTACGGACAGCGAAATGTCAGTCAGCACCGCCCGCTTGTCATAGGACTTGGCGATCGAGATCACTTCCAGGCCGCCCTGGGGAATGGGTTGCATCGCCTGGGTGTTAGGCGAAACGAGGTGCTGGACTTCGCTCATAATGGCACCGTTCGTAGGACTCCTTTGAAACCTCGGCAAGCGCCGTTGGTCGAATTTGGCAGGTTTCGTGCATACCCTTTGGCTGCATATGTTTAACAGGTCTTGATCGAATGAAACTTCGGTGATTTATTGAATTCCGATAAGGGACTGAGAGGATACAGCCATGGCGAAAGCGTTGGGCGGAAGCGTAAACGTGTCGGGACGGGTCAAGCCGATCGACTGGCGCAAGCGGATGAGCGACAACATCGCCTATGCGCTGCTGGTCTACACCGCGCTGCAAATCTTCGTCACCATGGGCATGCTGGAACGCAAAGGTGGCTCGCTCCTGCCCTATTTTGCGCTGATAATCCTTGTCGCGGCGATCATTCCCGCCTGCCGCCGTTTTGAAAAGCGCTGGAACCGGTTGAGCGACGTGCAGGCGGCCGATTTGCAGTTTTCCAGCTATTACCGCCGCGATCAGATGTGGCTGTGGAGTCTGGCGGTCGGCATGCCGTTCGTTGTGTCGGGCCTGTTCTTTGGCATGGCCCGCATGTTCGCCTGATTGCTTTCTGACCGCGAATCCCTAGATCGGCGGCTCTGCCAATGGAGACGCCAGACCGATGCTGACCCCTTCCGCCGCCCAGGACCGCGCCGCCGCGCTGATTGAATTTGCGCGAGCCGCCGGGGCCGATGCTGCCGATGCCGTCTATTCCGGCTCCTCGTCCGAAGGCGTTTCGGTGCGGCTGGGGCAACTGGAAGACGTTGAACGGTCCGAAAGCGAGCATCTCGATCTGCGGGTATTCTGCGGGCGGCGTTCGGCTTCGATCGGTTCCAGCGACCTGTCCGATGCGGCGCTGAAGGAACTGGCCGCGCGAGCAGTCGACATGGCCCGCGCTGCGCCAGAGGACCAGTATGCCGGGCTGGCGGACGAGGCGCTGCTGTTCAAGGGGGCGTTCCCTGAACTCGACGTGGCCGATCCGGTCGAGCTTTCCCCGGCGCAGCTGCGCGAACGCGCCCTGGAAATCGAGGATGCGGCCCGCGCGGTTGTGGGCGTTACCAATTCCGAAGGCGGCAATGCCAGCCTGTCGCATCGCAACTTTGCCCTGGTGACGAGCCACGGCTTCTCCGGTTCTTTCGGCGGCACCATGCACGGCGTCAGCGCCACGGCGATTGCGGGCGAGGGCGGCAATATGCAGCGCGATTATGCCTGGCGCATGGCGCACCATCTGGAAGACCTGCCTTCGCTTGAAGAACTGGGCCGCCTGGCCGGGCAGCGTGCGGTCCACCGCCTTAATCCGGGCCGGGTGAAGAGCGGGCCGATGCCGGTAGTGTTCGATCCCCGCGTCGGCGGCTCGCTGGTATCGCACCTGTGCGGCGCGATCAGCGGCAATGCCATTGCCCGCCGCTCCAGCTTCCTGTTGGGCAAGCAAGACGAACAGATTTTTGCCCCCGGCATCGCGATCCATGATGATCCGCTGCGCCGGCGCGGCCTGTCCTCGCGCCCGTTCGATGGCGAAGGCCTGGCGACGGCCCCGCGCGCGCTGGTCGAAAATGGCCGCCTGACCGGCTGGCTGATGGACAGCGCTGCTGCGCGCCAGTTGGGCGCAGCGCCGACCGGCCACGCCGTCCGCGGGGCGGGCGGCTCGCCGGGCGTGGGGACCAGCAATGTCCACCTTGCGGCAGGTGCGGTTTCGGTGGCGGAACTGATCGCCGATATCGAGGAAGGCGTCTTCGTGAACGAACTGATCGGCCACGGCGTCAATGGCGTGACCGGCGATTACAGCCGCGGCGCATCGGGCTTTCGCATCGTGAAGGGCGAAATTGTCGGGCCGGTCGCGGAATTCACTGTCGCGGGCAACCTGCTCGATATGTTCCGGCAGTTGAGCGTCGCTAATGATCTGGAATGGCATCGTTCGGTCAACGTGCCGACCATCCTGGTCGACGGAATGACCGTGGCGGGGGACTGATCCTCCGCGTTTTCTGATCCCCTCCCGCGCGGGCGGGAGGGGACAGGAAAAAGCTTATCAGGCTTCCTTGGACTTCTTGTAGCGTTCGATGCATTCCAGCACGACACGCTTGGCATCGTCGGCATCGCCCCACTTGCCGATCCGGACCCACTTTTCAGCTTCCAGATCCTTGTAGTGGGTGAAGAAGTGTTCGATCTGCTGCAGCACGATCGAAGGCAGGTCCTTACGCTCACCCACATCCGAATAATACGGGAAGGTCGAATCGACCGGCACGCAGATCAGCTTTTCATCGCCGCCGTGTTCGTCTTCCAGGTTCAGCACGCCAATCGGACGGGCGCGAACGACGCAGCCCGGAACGAAGGGCGAGCGCGCGATGACCAGCGCATCCAGCGGGTCGCCATCGTCAGACAGGGTGTGCGGGACAAAGCCGTAGTTGGCGGGATAGCGCATCGGCGTGTGGAGGATACGGTCCACGAACAGAGCGCCGGATTCCTTGTCGAACTCGTACTTTACGGGTTCGCCGCCGACCGGGACTTCGATGATGACGTTCAGGCTATGGGGCGGATTGTCGCCCACGGGGATCAGGTCAATGCGCATAGTGGTCGCGGCCATAGCCGTCACATTGTTGCGCCGCAACAGCGACCATGGTCGATTTGCGAATAATTCAGCCCAGCGCGTTAATGGTAAAGGCAATCACGCCGATGTTGAAGGCAAAGGCGGCCAGACTGTGGACCAGAGCCAGCCGCCTGATCCGGGGCGAAGTGATCTGTACGTCAGAGGTCTGGAAAGTCATGCCCAGCGTGCAGGCGAAATAGGCAAAGTCGCGGTAGTCCGGGGTTTGCGTGCCGGGAAATTCGATGCCGCCGCGATGACCATTCGGCTGATCGCCGCCGCAATAATACAGGTGGGCATAGTGCAGCGCATAGACTGTATTGGCGAAGAGCCAGACCAGCGCCAGGGTGATCAGCAGCCTGGCCATGGCACCGCCATCGCCCGCTCTTGCCGCTGCAAGCTCACCTGAAATGGCGGCCATGATTGCGGCGGCCAGCGCCGTGGCGATCAGCAGCACCAGCGCGCGGTTGGCATCGTTCTGGTCCGCGTGGCGGCGCATCTCCGCGACCGAGAACGCCTGCATCAGTGGCAGGAGCGAAAGCAGGAAAACCGCAGCCGCCAGATCGAAGGCCATGGTCAGTGCGTCTTGCCAGGGGGCGGCTGGAAAAACCCCGCGCCACAGCAGAAAGCCCAGCGGCAGCAAGGCTCCGAACAGGACAAAGCGGGGCGGGGCGATCCAGTTGCCGATCGTTTTCCCCGCCCGGCTCATGGCGCTTACTTCTTCGCGCCGCGACGCTGGGGCATCAGCAGCAGGTCCAGCCCGGTCGGCTCCCGACCCGGAGCGGCCCGCTCCAGCCACGGATAGCGCAGCCCGCCCTTGTAATCGAGCGAGACAGTCTCGATCCGGTTGCCGCGCTGGACCACCAGTTGCAGCGCGCCGCCGTTCTTGGCCGCCGTCACAGCGTCCTTGATGCCTTCGGCTTCATAGGCGTTGCCGTTCACTGCCAGCACCTTGGACCCGGAAACGATCCCGGCGTTGAAGGCCGGGCTGTCCCACTGGGTGGAAGTAACCTTGCCATCCTTGTCCAGCGCGATCCCGATCGAATAGGTCAGGTTGACCACCTTCGCATCGGCAAAGCGGGCCCTGTCAAACGGGTTGGGTTCTTCGCGCCAGACCAGACGATAGCCGCCCTTTTCAATCCCCATGACCGGCGCGGGCTGGCCCGGGGTGTTGATCCGGGTGTCGATGAAGCTGGCCCAGTCATAGGGGGCAATCGCGTTCAGCTTGGCGATGATCTCGTCGACTTCAAAGGTCAGCTGGCCATAGTCGCCATCATTCATGCCAAAGAACGACTTGGCGAAATCGTCGATGCTGCGCTTGCCGCCAGTCTTTTCTCGGATGATCTGGTCGACCTCCAGCCAGATCAGCGCGCCTTCGGTGTAATAGTCCTCGTTGCGGGCAAGCGAGGCATAGGGCTTGGCCTTGCGTCCGGCAAAGACCGGATCGTGGCCGGTATCTTCGACCGAGCGCCAGCGGCGGCCCGGCTGCATGGCAAAGTTGCCCGCCCAGTTGGCCAGCATGCCCATGACCATGTCCTTGCCCTGCAGGCCGGATCGTGCGGCCAGGACGGCGCCCCAGAACTGGTCCTGCCCTTCATAGGTCCACAGCAGGTCGTCCTGCATCGGCTGGCGATAGTCCGGCGTCCACAGTCGAGCCGGACGGCGATATTTGCCCGCCCACGAATGGGCATATTCGTGCGGCAGCAGGTTGCGGTCGAATTCGTACTTGTCCCATTCAAGGAAGGCACCCGGTTCCAGCTGGTTTTCGCTGGAGCGGTGGTGTTCCAGCCCGATACCGCCCATGCGGTCAGTCAGGGCGAGCAGGAATTCGTAGCGGTCGAAATGGTTCGCGCCGAACGCCAGCCGGGCCTCGGTCACCAGATTGCGGTGCAGCTGGATCTGCTGCGGCCTGGCATCCAGCTGTTCGGCCTTGTCGGCCACGACGTTCAGCGTGACATTCTGGCCCAGGTCCCACTTGCGGAAATACTTGCCGGCAAAGATCGGGGAATCGACCAGAATTTCATAGCTGGTTTCGCCCCAGGTCAGCTTGTTGCCCTGTTGGCGCACTCCGTCCAGCGCGGCAGCGGCGGTCCAGCCCTGCGGAATGGTCACGCTGGGCACGACCTTGATCTGCCGGACATAGTGACCGGCGGGGTACAGGCTCATCTTTTCCCACTGCAGGTTCAGCATTTCCTGCGTCATGGTGATGCGCCCTTCCGAGGTCTGGATCGGGCTGGTGTGGATGAATTTCGCCGTCACATCCCCGGCGCCCTGCGGCACGTCGACGTGGAAGGCAAAGACTTCGACCGGATCGCGCTTCCAGCTGAGTTTCTCGCCACCCGCAAAGAACTGCAGGTCGACCAGTTCTGCCATCGGTCCGCGCGGGCCGTGGTTGCCCGGCAGCCATTGCGGCATCAGCAGGGTAAGGCGCGTGGTGCCGGGGGCGACCGGGACTGTCTGGGTCACGCGGTAAATGCCGCGCGTCACATCGGTCGCGTCAATATCGAGCCGCATGGTGCCGCCCGGATAAGGCGTATCAACCGCGTCCGGCACGTTCTGCGACAGGGCGACTGCCTTTGGCGCAGACAGGGTGGAGGAAAAGGCCGGCGCGCCAAGGGTGAGCGCCAGTACGGCAAGGGCAGTCCCAGTCATCTTGTTCATGGGAAAAGAGTAGTGGCGGCAAGGTGTGCAGGGCGCAAGATCAGCACGGCAACGTGGTCAGGTTAACACCGGACAGCGAAGGTTTTCCTGGTGGCTGA
>CAZLPK010000038.1:0-21079 GCA_964561375.1 uncultured Novosphingobium sp. | reverse complement strand
GTGATCCCGTCCATGAAGGCCACGACTGGCTTTTGATACGTGAAGATCAGGTGGTTGAGCTGATATTCGTCGTGGAAGAACTTGCGGCCCGAAACGCCGCCATCGTTGAGCGCGGAAGCGCGCAGGAACGCGATGTCTCCACCCGAGCAGAACCCGCGGCCTTCGGCATGGTCGATGATCACCACGGAAACCGCGGGATCGTCGCGCCATTCCAGCAGGGCGGCGGTCATCGCATGGACCATGTCCAGCGTCAGGGCGTGGATCGCCTTGGGGCGATTGAGCGAAAGGAAGCCAGCTGCTCCTTCGCGGCGGATCAGAACTTCATCGGTCATGGCGATTTCCTGTAACCGATTTCCGCCAAGATGCCAGCCGCTGCGCTACAGCTTCTCGGCCACCACGCCTGCCGCTGCCAGCGCGTCAATTTCGCCATCGGCCATGCCCAGCACTTCGCCCAGCACGGCGCGGGTATCCTGCCCGGAACGAGGCGGGGCGTGGCGATAGGTGACCGGGCTGGCCGAAAGTTTGGCCGGGAAACCGACGAAGCGGACCGGCGTGCCATCGTCGCGGGCGATTTCGTGGACCATTTCGCGGGCCACGGTCTGCGGCTGGACCAGCGCCTGCGGGATCGTGTTGATCTTGCCGCAGGGCAGCTTGGCCGCTTCCAGCGCGGCAAGCAGGTCGTCCGACTTCCACTTGGCAATGGCCGGGTTGATCAGGGCGAACATCGCTTCGCGATTGTCGCTGCGATCGGCGGACAGGGCAAAGCGCGGGTCCGTGGCCATTTCCGGCAGGCCCAGCACGGCAACCAGATCACGGAACTGGCGGTCATTGCCCAGCGCAATGATGATGTCGCCATCGGCGCAGGCAAAGTCCTGATAGGGTACGATGGTCGGGTGCTGGTTGCCCAGCCGGCGCGGTTCGGCCCCGCCGTTCAGCCAGTTCGAACCCTGATTGGCCAGCACCGCCATCTGCGCATCGAGCAGGGCAAGGTCGATATGCTGCCCTTCGCCCGTGCGGTTGCGATGTTGCAGGGCGGCCAGGATCGAGATGGTCGCGTAAAGCCCGGTGGTCAGGTCGCTGACCGGAATGCCAACCTTCAGCGGGTGGCCATCGGCATCGCCGGTCACGCTCATCAGGCCGCTCATCCCCTGGATCAGGAAGTCATAGCCGCCCTTGTCCTTTTCCGGCCCGGTCTGGCCAAAGCCGGTGATCGAGCAATAGATCAGGTCCGGCTTCACCGGCTTGAGCGAGGCATAGTCCAGCCCGTATTTCGCCAGCCCGCCGACGCGGAAGTTTTCCAGCACGATATCGGCTTGTGCCGCCAGCTTGCGGACCAGTTCCTGCCCCTCGGGCTTCGACAGGTCGATTGCGACCGAGCGTTTGTTGCGGTTGGCGCAGAGGTAATAGGCGGAATCGCGCGAGCCATCTTCAAGGAACGGGGGCCCCCATTTGCGGGTGTCGTCGCCCTGTCCCGGCTGTTCGACCTTGATCACTTCCGCGCCGAGATCGCCCAGCATTTGCCCCGACCATGGCCCGGCCAGCACGCGCGAGAGATCGAGAACCTTGATCCCGGCCAGCGGGCCAGTGAGCGGGTGGGCAGAGGACATTCAGGCAGCTCCGGATAGAAAGGGCGGCGATGTTTCGCGGCCTCATTATCGGCTGCTGGTGAAATCGGGAAGAAAATGATGGAGCCCCCGCTCTCGGGGGCACCTGCGGGGGCTCCATGGCTATGAAATGGTCAACAATTGCAGGGGCAGTTGTTGCGCCAGCCACAGGTTCAAATGAATCAGGCGGGCCTCTGTTCCCGGTTCATGCAAAAATTTGCAGACCGCGCGGCGGTGCGCTGGCCGCGCCCAAGGCATAGCCGATCGAGCTTTCGATCATGCTGGGCGAAAAGGGTTTCTGGATGAAGCCGATTGCCGTCGGTGGTGGCTGGTCGATCTGGGCCGGATTGGCGGTGACAAAGATGATCCGCGTGCCGAACCGTTCAGACAGGGCGCGGGCGATCTCCACGCCAGTCGGCCCGTCGCGCAGGTTGATGTCGACCAAGGCGATCTTGGGCGGGATAACCAGGGAATCGATTTCCGCGCGGCCCGTGGCAATGCCGACCACCGGATAGCCGGCACTGGCCACGATATGCTCCAGATCGAGCGCGACGAGAAACTGGTCCTCCACGATCAGGATTCCAGTCATTTCTTCCACTTCAACTATGGCCCCTGTTGCTGTCACGCGACTAGCCGCTTTTGTCCGTCCGCATTGGCGGCGCGGCGCATTTCGGCAAAAAGCAGGTCGAGGGCATTTCCTTCGAGAACGAAATCGTGGCGCGAATCCGGCAGCACGCCGCCGTCCAGCGCCGCAACCAGCATTGCCCGTGCGCGGCAGATGCGGCTTTTTACGGTGCCAAGGGCAATGTCGCAGATTTCGGCGATTTCTTCATAGGCCAGATCGCCCACGGCGGCGAGGATCAGGGCTTCACGGTTGGCGGCGGGCAGGGTTTCCAGCGCGCGCAGTACGTCGGCCAGTTCGACCGCGTGTTCCTGATTGCCATGGCCGGACAGGGTCCGCTCGGCCATGTCCTGATCGTATTCGCCGGTAAAGCGGGCGCGGCGTGCCTCGCTGTAGAACTGGTTGCGCAGGATGGTGAAGGTCCAGGCCTTGAAATTGGTTCCGGCGCGATAGGATTCTCGCGCGGCCCAGGCTTTCAGCAGGGTTTCCTGCGCCAGATCGTCGGCCCGTTCGCGGCAGCCGCACAGGGTGCGGGCAAAGGCGCGCAGGTGCGGCGCGATGTGCTCAAGCTCGGTATGAAAATCCTTGTCGGTCAGACGTTCTGCAGTTTCGACCATGTGTGCCGGGCTGTTCATTCCCGCTCTCCGTTCTTGTTGCAGTACGGTTTGAACACGGCTGGCGGTCAAAGAGTTCCCGGCAGCGGTGAATTAATTCCCGGCTAGGGAACCGCTTTTACTTGCAGGTGTTTTGAAATCCGCAGCGAAGCCACCGGGTTTCGCTTTGAGCGAAAGCGATCCGGGAAGTTATATGATCGGTAAACGCACGGTTCCTTCGGGACGTAATAAAACGAAGAAATATTACTTTATTTCAAATACTAGAGCAGATCGCGCCCAGCCGTGCAGAGTTGGGCTCTTGCACCCCTAGATTGTTGTCCATATCCCCCCGAACGGACCTGCAGCCCATCGTGGTTGGCAAGAAAGGCGTTTCTGCAAATGGCTATTTCCCGGCAACTCGCTGAACGACTTCCGCTGCTGCGGCGCTATGCCCGCGCCCTGTGCGGGTCGCAGCGGTCTGGCGATTCCCATGTCCGCGCCCTGCTGGAAGATGCGATCGCCAACAAGGCCCTGCGCGACGAGATCGGGCAGGGGCGGGTGCCGCTTTACCGCGCCTTTACGCGCCTGTGGGCGGCCAGTCATGTCGAAGGCGGCGACAGCAATCCGGCCGGGGGGCGCGAAGGGGCAAGCCATGCCCGCCTTGCCGTGATCCCGCCAGAGCACCGCCAGGCGCTGCTGCTGACCACGCTGGAAGAATTCACTCCGGCAGAGGCTGGCGATGTGCTGGGGCTGGATGCCGAAGAAGTGAAAGCCCTGGTGGCCCGCGCCATTGCCGAGATTGACGAGGAAACCGCGACCACCGTTCTGGTGATTGAGGACGAACCGCTGATCGCGATGCAACTGGAATCGCTGGTCGCCGAGCTGGGCCATCAGGTGGTCGCTACGGCAACAACCCGCAGCCAGGCGGTCGAGGCTTTCCGCCAGCATGGGCCGGGTCTGGTGCTGGCCGATATCCAGCTGGCTGATGCCAGTTCCGGGATTGACGCGGTGGAAGAAATTCTGGCGATTGGCGATGTGCCGGTGGTATTCATCACCGCCTATCCGGAACGCCTGCTGACCGGCGAGCGGCCCGAGCCGACCTATCTGGTGACCAAGCCGTTCCGCGAGGAAACGGTCCGCACCGCGATCAGTCAGGCGTTGTTCTTCTCCACGGCCGAACGGGCCTAGGCGCCCTTGCTCAATCCTCGCGCGGCTGGCGCATCGCAAAGGTGCGCAGCCCGCGCACCGGGACTTTCAGACGGCAGCGCGCGCCATCCGGGTCAAAGTGCAGTTCGACCGCCGTTCTCAATTCGTGCGAGACGATCTTCTCGATCAGGTCCAGCCCAAAGCCGCGGCGTTCCGGCGCGATTACCGGCGGACCACCACTTTCCTTCCAGTCCACTTCGCAGACTTCGGGCGTGGCCAGCCGCCACTTGATCGAGACGCGGCCATTCGGCGTGCTGAGCGCGCCGTATTTGGCCGCATTGGTGGCCAGTTCGTGCAAGGCCAGACCCAGCGACAGCGCATCGTTGGGGGCCAGAGCCACTTCCGGCCCTTCCAGATCGGCGTGGGGATCGTCGGGATCGAGGTAGGGCGCCAGTTCGCTGGTGACCACTTCGCCCAGCAGGGCATCGCTCCAGTCGCGCTGCGAAAGCAGGTCATGCGTGGCCGAAAGCGCACGGATGCGGCCGGTCAGCCCTTCGGCAAATTCGTCGATACTCCGTGAACGGCGGCGGGTGAGCGAAACGATCGACAGCACATTGGCCAGCGTGTTCTTGACCCGGTGGTTAAGCTCGCGGGTCAGCGAGAGGCGGATCGCGTTCTGCTCCTTCAGCCATTCCAGCACCTTGCGGTCTTCCGCCGCGCGCGTGGTGGCCAGCCACGACAGGGCCAAGATCAGCAGGCTGACCATGATCCCGAACAGCAGGGTCAAGCGCGAGACGGGGCTGAGCAGGCGGGTGTTGACCGAGGTGACGACCAGCGTCCAGGTGCGGTCCGCCACCACCACGGTGCGGCGGGTGGTTTCGCCCTGACTGCCTTCGACCAGGCTTTCGGCCAGCTTGGTCGCTTCAAGCGGTGGCCCGTCGTAGATCCGCACATTGATCTCATCATGGGGTACGCGGCGCAGGGCGGCGGTCAGGAATTCCTGCGCCCGGATCGGAGAATAGACCAGGCCCTTCAGCGGCCCCTTCGCCCAGCGCTGGCTATAGGGCAGGCGTTCGAATACCGGCACATAGATCAGAAAGCCGGGCGTGGCAGCGCGGTTGAGGTCCTGAACCAGTTGTACCTTGCCGGTGGCAGAGGCGCGGCCCGTGCTGATTGCCGCATCGATCGCTGCGCGCCGGGTTTCCTCGGAATACATGTCATAGCCCAGCGCCGCATGATTGGCCGCCGTATCGGGAAACAGGACCGAGATGACCGCCATATCGGCATAAGGCGATGCCGGGGCTGGCTGAATGGTAAAGTCATCCGAGCCATCCGTTTCGCGCCGCTCGGCTTGAAATGCCTCAATCTGATCGGCCTTGATCCAGTTCGCCCAGCCTACGCCCAGAACGCCGCGTTCGTTGGCACGCTCGCCTAGATCGGCGATCAGATCGGATAGCTGCCGCTTGCTGACTTCTTCGCTGCCGGAAAACAGAGAGGCGGCGGCATTCAGGTAAACCGTGTTTTCGGCGGCCTTGTATTCCAGTTCATTGGCAAGGTCGGTTGCCTGCTGGGCCAGCTGCGCACTGGCGGTGGCGCGGTCGAGCCGCTCGAAATTGTTGACGAACAGGCCCGTTACAACCAGCGCGATGGTGAACAGGGTAAAGGGTAGCGCCCGCGGAAAACGGTGAAACCAAGCCTGCTTTTCCACCCGTGCAAGCAGTGCCTTGTCCATCAGTCTCTGGTCCGCCTTCCAACGGTTATGCAGTATTCGCACGACGACAATATCCAGAGACGCGCAGGACTATTTCCCGTGGAACCAATGACGCGTCTGTTTGTTCCCTCACTTGCCACGACCTAGCATGCTGATCTAGGCAATTCACTCAAGGCGTTACGCCTGGCACGGAGCACATGTTGAGCAAACCGCACGGAACCAGGCCAGGCCAACCCAGGAGCGAACGCCCCGCATCCCGCAAGCTTGCCGCGCCGCGCTGGGCCGACGAGCTGCGCAAGTTGTACGATGACGTCGTCTCCGAGCCTTTGCCCGACAGCTTCAACGATCTGCTGAAGAAGCTGGACCGGGCAGATGATGACTGACGGCGCCTCCCATTCCGGGCGTGATGGCCCGCAAGACGATTTCCGTTCCGCATTGCTGGGCTTGATTCCGCACCTGCGCGCCTTTGCGCGTGGCCTTTGCGGCAGGCCGGATCTGGCTGACGATCTGGTGCAGGAAACCGTGATGAAGGCCTGGGCCGCGCGTGAGCGATACGAGGCCGGGACCAACATGAAGGCCTGGACCTTCAGGATCTTGCGCAACCATTTCCTGAACGAGATCCGTCGCAGCAGCCGCATGACCGAAATGGACGAAGGCGCCGAAGACCTCCATCTGGTCGCTGCACCCGCGCAGGAGGATGCCCTCCATGTCAGTGACCTGCAAAGCGCCCTGTACCGCTTGCCCAAGGAGCGGCGCGAGGCGCTGTTGCTGGTCGGGGCGGGCGGGTTTTCCTATGAGGAGGCAGCGCAGGTCTGCGGCGTCCCGGTCGGCACGATCAAAAGCCGTGTCGCGCGCGGCCGGGCGCAGCTGATGGCGATACTGGGCGAATAGGGCCGGAGTGAACTGGGCCGGGGTAAATCGGGCGATTACCGGATCGCGCCACGGCGAAACAGGTTCACCACCGCCAGCAATACCATCGCACCCAGGAACGAGCTGAGCAGCGACATCGCATCAAACGAACCCGAAGTGATGGACGCGCCGCCAACCAGCGGCGTGATCAGGAAACCGGCCAGCACCGAGCCGGCAATGCCGACGACAACGTTCAGGAAAGCGCCCTGCTGGCCATCGGTGTGCATCACGATGCTGGCCAGCCAGCCGATAACGCCGCCAACGATGAGAACGAGAATGAGTGTCATGGTGGAGATCCTTTCGTGCTGTGCCGATGAAGCAACGGCAGTCGAGCGTGCAGGTTCCCGCTGGCCGGGCAATTGCGTGCTGCATGGCGCTGTGTCGGGCCAGGGATCAGCCGAAAGGAGGCCGCCTGCGATCCTTGCGGCGGCGCTTTGCCTGCTCGCGCTCGGATGAAAGTCGACCCCTGTCACAGGAGCGTGACAGGGGCCTAAGTGTGGGGGTTGTCGCCGGACTGGGAGGGAGGGGGCATCATATGGCCCGGCAACACCGAAAAAACGCGCCAGAGCGATTATGGTTCCCGGCGAAACGAGATTTTTGTCACCCTGCGACTTACAGCGTCAGGAGATAATTCACCAAGGCCTTGCGCGTGGCCGGGTCCGGCACTCCGCCCAGCGGCATCTTGGTCCCGGGCACGGTCTTTGCCGGAGAGGTCAGCCAGCGGTCCAGCGTCTGGGCGTTCCAGGTCATCCCGGATTTCTTGAGGGCGGGGCTATAGGCATAGCCGGGCAGGCTGCCCGCGCGCCGCTTGGAAACACCGGCCAGGCTGGGACCAAACAGGTTCTTGCCCGGTTCGGTCGAATGGCATCCGGCGCACTGGGCAAAGGCAGCGGGGCGGGCCGGCGCGGTTGACGCTTGGCCGGGCTGCGCGGCGAGGGCGATCAGCGCCGTCGCTGCTGCGGTTACAGTGGTCCAGATAAATGTACGCATGAAAATTGGCTCTGCCATGGTGGCGGCGGCAGGATTGGCCTGCCGCCGCCAGTTATGGTTTGCGGATCAGTGGCGGTCCGCGTTCATCACCTTGGTCCATGCCGCGACGAAGTCCTTGGCGAACTTCTCCTTGGCATCGTCCGAAGCATAGACTTCGGACACGGCGCGCAGTTCCGAATTGGAACCGAAGACCAGGTCGACCGGGGTGGCGGTCCACTTGGCAGCGCCGCTGGCGCGGTCCTTGCCTTCATAGAGGCCCGGGGTGCTGGCCGACTTCGACCAGACCGTATCCATCGACAGCAGGTTGGTGAAGAAGTCGTTGGTCAGCGTGGCCGGACGGGCGGTCAGGATACCGGCGGTCGAACCACCGGCATTGGCGCCAAGAGCGCGCATCCCGCCAACCAGAACGGTCATTTCCGGAACCGTCAGGTTCAGCATGTCGGCCTTGTCGATCAGGGCCTCGACCGGGTTGTAGTGCGATTCCGCCGAGAAGTAGTTGCGGAAGCCATCGGCCTTCGGCTCAAGGTGAGCGAACGAAGCCGCATCGGTCTGGGCCTGGGTCGCATCGACGCGGCCTGGGGTGAACGGCACGGTCACGTTGTGGCCGGCAGCCTTGGCAGCCTGCTCGATCGCGACCGAACCACCCAGCACAACCAGGTCAGCCAGCGAAACCTTCTTGCCGCCGGTTGCACCCCTGTTGAACTTGGTGCGGATCGCGTCCAGCTTGGCCACGACCTTGGCCAGTTCGGCCGGATCGTTCACTGCCCAGTTGCGCTGCGGGTCAAGCCGCAGGCGCGCACCGTTGGCACCGCCGCGCATGTCCGTGCCGCGATAGGTCGAGGCAGAAGCCCATGCCGCGCGGACCAGTTCCGGAACGGTCAGGCCGGATGCGGCGATTTCACCCTTGAGCGCAGCAACGTCGGCATCGCCGATCATGGCGTAGTCAGCCTTGGGCAGCGGGTCCTGCCAGACGAAGCTGACCTTCGGCACGTCCTTGCCGACATAGCGGGTTTCCGGACCAAGGTCGCGGTGGGTCAGCTTGAACCAGGCGCGAGCGAAAGCGTCCGCAAACAGCTGCGGGTTCTTGCGCCAGCGCTGGGTGATCTTGCGGAAGCCCGGGTCTTCGCGCAGCGCCAGGTCGGTGGTGAACATGATCGGCGCGTGGCGCACGTCGGCGCGGTGCGCGTCAGGCACCAGGTTGGCGGCAGCCGGGTCCTTCGGAATCCACTGGATCGCGCCAGCCGGGCTCTTGGTCTGGACCCATTCGAAACCGTACAGGTTGTCGAGGTACTGGGTGGTCCAGGCGGTCGGAGCCGCAGTCCATGCGCCTTCAAGGCCGCTACCGATGGTGTCTTCGGAATGGCCCTTACCGCACTTGTTGGCCCAGCCAAGACCCTGGTTCTCGATCGCGCTTACGCCCGGATCGCCCGCCAGGCAGCCTTCCGGCTTGCGTGCGCCGTGAGCCTTGCCGAAGGTGTGGCCACCAGCGATCAGGGCTGCGGTTTCTTCGTCGCTCATCGCCATGCCGCCAAAGGTGCGGCGGATGTCAGCTGCGGCGAGCAGCGGGTCGGGAACGCCGTTCGGGCCTTCCGGATTGACGTAGATCAGGCCCATCTGGGTCGCGGCGAGCGGGCCCTTGAGGTTGCCCTTTTCATCGCGGCGCTGGTCCATCAGCATCTTCGTTTCTGGGCCCCAGAAGACCAGGTCCGGCTGCCATGCGTCGATACGGCCACCGGCAAAGCCAAGGGTCTTGAAGCCCATGTCTTCCATCGCGACATTGCCGGTCAGGATCATCAGGTCGCCCCACGACAGCTTGCGGCCGTACTTCTGCTTGATCGGCCATACCAGGCGGCGGGCCTTGTCCAGATTGACGTTGTCGGGCCACGAGTTGAGCGGTTCAAAGCGCATTTCGCCGCCGTCCGAACCGCCACGGCCATCGCCCTGACGATAGGTGCCGGCACTGTGCCAGGCCATGCGGATGAAGAACGGACCATAGTGGCCATAGTCAGCCGGCCACCACGGCTGCGAGGTGGTCAGCACCTTGCGGATGTCGGCCTTGACTGCATCGAGATCGAGCGAAGCAAATTCCTTCGCATAGTCGTAGTCGGCGCCATAGGGGTTCGACTGCGCTTCGTTTTGGCGCAGCGCGGTCAGGTCGACGTTCTTCGGCCACCATTCGGTTGCGGCCGGGCTGGCGGTTTCGGCATGGGCCGTGGTGGCAAGGACCACCGGCGATGCCGCGGTCATCAGCGCGGCAAGTGCAAGGTTGCGGAATTTCATTTGAGGGCTCTCCTCCTGTTGCGTTTCGGAAAATCCAGAGCTGATTGAGATTAAGATATGAAGACAGGATTGCCCAACGGTTTTGCCCAATCACACTGATTGGCAGGATCGATAAGCGGAAAGCTTGCCTATCGATCACCTATCACCCGCTTTTGTCTTGGGTGTTTGAAGTCGTGCTGAAATGTGTATTGTTGCCTATGGGACGCGTCAGTCCAAACCGGGGGTTTGGGGGATGTTCACAGCTGCCCGCGCCGCGTCCGATGAATTGTCCAGCCTGAAGAGGCGCCGGATCGCGTGGGTCTTGCTGACCATCGGGGTCGGGCTGGCGATGACGGCGGCAATCGCGCTCTCGATCGCCTCGGAACAGCAGCGCATTCGTGAGCGTGTCTTTGCCAAGGTGGCGGACG
Source organism: uncultured Novosphingobium sp. (assembly GCA_964561375.1). Classification (GTDB taxonomy): domain Bacteria; phylum Pseudomonadota; class Alphaproteobacteria; order Sphingomonadales; family Sphingomonadaceae; genus Novosphingobium. The sequence continues at coordinate 10,817 of CAZLPK010000038.1, read as the reverse complement.
ACATCCGCCTCCGCATCGAACCTTTCCTTGCCTCGCAGCAGGGCGTGCGCGGTACCAAGGGAATGGTGCAGGCGACTGGCAGGCTCCGCGACCTGACGCCGCAGCAGTTCGCCGATTACAGCGCCGCCCGCAAAATCCCTATGGAATTTGGCGGCACCCGTGGACTGGGTCTGGTGCTGAGAGTGCCGCAGGAAAATGCCGCGCAGGAGCTTGCCCGCCTGCGCAGCCTCGGCTGGAAGATCCCCCAATTCTGGCAACTCAAGGAGCATGCTGGAGACAGGTTCATCGTGCTGACGATCCACCCGATCGCCGGTAACGAGAGTGCCATCGGGTTTGACCTGGCCTCCGAACCCCGCCGTGCAGAGGCGATCTGGCGAGCGATCAGAACGGCAAGCACCCAGATTTCCGCCCCGGTCAATCTGGTGCAAGGCAAAGGAAACGCCCGGATGGGGTTTCTGGTGCTGGTGCCGATCTTCGACAGCACGGACCCGATTTCGGAAGCCGGGCGGGCAGGGGCGGCCACCGGGCTTGCGCTGATGCCGGTGATCGTGAACGAGCGGATGGCCCTGTTCCCGTGGCAGCGCGATCAGCTCGACATCGACCTGACCGATGTGACCGATCCGGCAAATCCCATCCCGTTCTATTCCTCGGGCCAAGGCACGGCCAGCCACCATCTGACCCACACCGAAACAATACCGGTGTTCGGGCGCACCTGGCGGATGGATCTGCGCGCCAAGCCCGGGTTCGAAGAAACGCTGCAGTTCGTGCCGTGGGAGGCCATCGCCGGCCTTGGCCTGATCTTGTCCCTGCTGGCGGGCCTTGCTGCCCATCTCAGCATCCAGACCCAGCTGCGCATTACCGCGCTTAACAGCGAACTGCGTGAGCGAGCAGAGCGGCGCGAGGTCGAACTGGCCGAAGCGCGGGAAAGCGCGCTGGCGGCGAGCCAGAGCTTTCGCACGATATTCGACGAAAACCCGCTGGGCATTGCGCTGGTCTATCCGGCTGAGAAGCGCACCGAACAGGCCAATGCGCAGTTCGCCGACTTTTTCGGCGATCCGGATGCCTTCCTGGCCGCCTGCCAGTGGATCAAGGGAGCTGCTCTGGAAGGTCGCCCGGTGCAGACCACGGTCAATTATACCCGTCCGGATGGGGTCGGTATCTGGACGCGCCTGACCCTTTCCCCGATCCATCTGGCCGAGCAGCGGCAGTCTGAGCGCCATATCCTGATGGCTGAGGACATCACGCTGGAGCACGAGCAGCGGCTGAAGCTCGACGAACTTCTGGTCCAGCTCAATCTTGCCACCGAAGCGGCGAAGATCGGCATCTGGTACTGGAACTTTGCCGATGGCTCGGTGCACTGGGATGCGCGCACGTTCGAGATAGTTGGCCGAACCGAGGACGCACAAGCAGGCGTGCAGGCCTCTTATGACTATTGGGTCAAGACGATCCATCCCGAGGAGCGGGCCGAGATCGAAGCGTCGCTCAATGCGGCGCTGGCTGCCGGGCAGGCATGGGAACATACCTATCGGGTCATTTGCCCGAACGGGGAAGTGCGCAACGTCGAGGCCTATTCGGTCTTGCGCAAGGCAGAAGATGGGCGCGTGATCGGGGTCCTGGGCGTCTCGCGCGACGTGACCAGTCGGCTGCGGCTGGAACAGGATCTCGTCGCGGCGCGGATTGAGGCGGAAAGCGCCAATGCAGCCAAGGACCAGTTCCTGGCCAATATCAGCCACGAACTGCGCACGCCGATGAATGCCATCCTGGGCATGCTGGAAGTGCTGGGCCAGACCCGCCTGGACGAAACACAGCGCGGTCATTTTACCAGCGTTCACAATGCGGCGCGCGCGCTGTTGCGCATCCTGAACGATATTCTCGATTTCTCACGCCTTAATGCCAATGCGCTGGAGATCATTCCCGAAGACTTGCAGATCGAGGACCTGATGGCGCAGGTCGGCGAATTGTTTGCGGTTGCCGCCAGTACCAAGGGGATCGAACTGGTCCTCGAAACCGCGCCGGACGCGGCCGGGCATTACTGGGGCGATGCGCTACGGATCAGGCAGATCCTGAACAATTTCGTCGACAATGCGATCAAGTTTACCGAGCAGGGCAGCATCCTTGTTTCGGCCAGACGGGCGGGCAAGGACGATGGCCGCGACCTGATCCGCTTTGAAGTGCGCGATACGGGCCGGGGCCTGACCGAAGAGCAGGCGGGGCGCCTGTTCCAGCCGTTCGTTCAGGCGGACCAGTCGCTGACCCGCACTCACGGCGGTAGCGGTCTGGGCCTGTCGATCTGCCGCCAGCTGGCGGCGGCGATGTGCGGCCGGATCGGCGTAGACAGCCAGCCGGATGTCGGCAGCACCTTCTGGTTCGAAGTGCCGCTGGAACCGATTGCCGAAGGCGAGGCAGATCAGGTTCCCGCGCTTCAGCAGGAACACGTGCTGATTGTCGAAGATCACGAGGACGCGCAGCGCGTGCTGTTCAGCTATCTGGCGGGGTGGAACTTTACCGGGGCTGCCGTGCCCAGCGCGGAAGTCGCGCTGGTGCGGGTGCTGGCCGAAGCGAAGGCTGGCAATCCCTTTACCCTTCTGATCCTCGACTGGAAGTTGCCAAGGGCCGACGGGCTGTGGCTGCTGGATGAATTGCACAAGGCGACCAGTGCTGGGCTATTGCACCGCGTCCCGGCGATCCTGATGGTCACCGCCTTTGACCGGGGCGAACTGAACCGTGCCGTTACCGAGCACAAGCTGGTGCCCGATGCGATCCTCTCGAAACCGGTCACGGCTACCCAGCTGCAACACGTCATTGCCGACCTGCAGCGCAAGGGCTTTACCGAGCGCAGCGGCGCCGTGCTGGAAGCCGACGAGCGCCCGATTGCCGAGCGGATGCAGCGCGTGCGCGGCGCACACCTGCTGCTGGTCGAAGATAACCGCACCAATCAGGAAGTGGCCGTGGCCATCCTGACCCAGATGGGCCTGCAAGTCGATGTGGCGGGCAATGGGCAAGAGGCGCTCGACCGGCTGGAGCAGCGGGAATATGATCTGGTCCTGATGGACGTGCATATGCCGGTGATGAATGGGCTGGACGCGGCGCGGGCGATCCGTGCTGGCCGCTGGGGCAACCAGATGCCCATTATCGCCCTGACTGCGGCAGCTTTTCCGGAAGATCGCCGGCAGGTTGCCGCCGCCGGGATGAACGATTTCCTCAGCAAGCCGATCGATCCGCAGCGGCTGGCCGTCACCCTGTTGCGCTGGCTTCCGGAAAGCGCAGACGGTGCCGACGCTGCAGCGGCAACAGCACCGCAGTCCAGTGCCGCAGCACTCTTGCCCGAAGCGATGGAGCACTTCGATCTGCCTGCCGTGCTCGACCGGTTTTCCGGTGACCGGGCAATCCTGATCCGGGTCATGCACGCCTTTGCCGATGATTTCCGCGACTGGACGGGCAATGCGCGGACGGCCCTTGCCGAAGGGGATCTGGCGCGGCTCAAATCGCTTGCTCATTCGCTCAAGGGCGGTTCCGGCGGGGTCGGGGCGCATCATGCCGAACTGGCGGCGCGGCAGCTGGATGATGCGCTGCGGCAGGTTCTGGCCGGCGCTGCGCAAGACAAGGCTGCCCTTGCGCGTCTGACCGATGCAGCCTGCATCGCCCTCGACGGGGCGCTGGCCGAGCTGCACAACAAGCTGAAGGGGCAATAGGCCATGCCAAGCGGTGCTGCCACGAAACAGGTGTTGATCGTTGAGGACCTGCAAACCCTGTCGATTGCCTATGCCGCCCAGCTTGAGAAGGCCGGCTATCACGCTGTCGTCGCTTCGACTGCGGCCGAAGCCTTGACGCAGCTGGCCCAGGGGGGCGAATTTGCGGCCATCCTGCTTGATCTGCATCTGCCCGATGCCGACGGGCTGGACCTGCTGCGCGATCACCCGGAATGGCTGGAGCGGTCGCGGGTCATTGTCGTGACGGCGGACGGTTCCTTGGCCCGGGCGATTGCAGCGATGCGGCTGGGGGCCTTTGACTATCTGGTAAAGCCCTTGTCCGAAGCGCGGCTGGTGGCCGCGGTGGACAGTGCGGCCACCAGCAAGAAGGGCAATGGCTCTGGCGCGCGTCAGGGTGAGGCAGGGGCAGCCGAAGCGCAGGAAAGCGACTTCATCGGCCATTCGCCGCAGATGCGCGAAATCTACCGCCAGATCGGGCTGGTGGCAGACAGCCGCGCCACGGTGATGATCACCGGCGAAACCGGCACCGGGAAAGAAGTCTGCGCCGAGGCGATCCACCGCCAGAGCGGGCGCAAGGACGGGCCATTCGTGGCGCTCAATTGCGGGGCCATTCCGGAAAACCTGCTGGAATCCGAAATCTTCGGCCACATGAAGGGGGCCTTTACCGGGGCGACCGAAAACCGCATCGGCGCGGCCCAGGCGGCAGACAAAGGGACGCTGTTTCTGGATGAAATCGGCGAAATGCCGCTGCACCTGCAGGTGAAGCTGCTGCGTTTCCTGCAAACCGGCACGGTCCAGCGGCTGGGTTCGGATCGTCAGGAAAAGGTCGACGTGCGGATCGTCTGCGCAACCAACCGCGATCCCCTGCGCGAAGTGGCCGAAGGGCGTTTTCGCGAGGACCTTTATTACCGGCTGGCCGTGATCCCACTGCAAATGCCCCCCTTGCGCGAGCGTGAGGGCGATATTCGCCTGCTTGCCGATGCTTTCCTTGCGCGGTTCAGTGCCGAAGTGGGCAAGCAGTTCGCGCCGCTTACCCCGGCGCATTATACCGCGCTGGAACGCTATGCCTGGCCGGGTAACGTCCGCGAATTGCAGAACGTCTTTTTGCGGGCGGTTCTGCTCAATAACGGGCCTGATTTGCCACTCTCTGCGATCCCTTGTGGCGGCAATGCGAGTGCGCCTGCGTCCGCTGCCGATCAGCCTGCACCGGCCCAGACGGTCAGCGTGCCGGTTATCGGGAGTGAGGAGGCGCAACTGGCGCGGCTGCTTGCCGGGCGGACCATGGCCGAGATCGAGCGGATCGCGATTGAAGCGGCGATTGAGGCGGCGGGCGGAAATCTGGCCCTTGCCGCCCATGCGCTGGGCATCAGCGCTTCAACTATCTACCGCAAGCGTCATCAGCTTGAAAATTGAGCCGGAATCTCTCTCAATTTGAGAAGCATTCTGCGAAAAGTTCAGCCCCATTCTAGTCATTATGCGTCTGGGCGGGGCTGCGCCGATCATCTAAACCACGTTTTTGTGCGGTTTCCCCCAGTTTGGCATTAAATTTGCTACAATGCTTCTAAGTTGAGGAGCAAAGTGCGTGAACATTCCCGCCACAATCAATCTGTCGTCACCAGGGGCCATGGTTGCCGGGACGAGGCCATTGGCCTGGCCCATGCTGTGCCGGGTATTGCTGGTCGGCAATGATGCGGAAAGCCTTGAGCATTATCGCGACCTCGTCGAAAATCTCGGCTATTCCTGTGACACTGAAACGGATGCGCTCAGCGCCTTGCGGCACCTGGTGGCCGACGCTGGCATCGGCATTGTCATGGTCGATCTCAAGATGGAGGAACTGGACGGGCTGTTCCTGCTCAACGAGATTTCGGAACGCTTCATGGCTTTGCGTCCGCTCGTCACCATTGCCACGGGCGAGACGGAATCGGACCTGACCGTCGATCTCATGCGGTGCGGGGCCAGCGACCTGCTGGTCAAACCGCTCGCCGTTGACGACCTGTGCGAAAGCCTGCGCCGTGCCGCATCGCGCTGGGGCCGTCTGGCGCGGCAGTTTCAGGCCACGACTGCGCTCGCCCTGGCGGCAGATTCGCTGGCCGCGCCGGTGCAGCGCGCCCTGAACGGCGGCGGCGAGCCTTCGAGCGAGGAGCTGCAGGAGCTTGGGGCCAAGATCATCAAGAGCCGTCAATCGCGCAGCAATTTCGTCGAAAGCCACCTTTTGAACGAAGCAACCTGGGGCATTCTGCTGGACCTGGCAGTAGCCCACCTGAAGGGTGAGCACGTTGCAACCTCAAGCGCCTGCGCCGCAGCCCAGGTTCCGCTCAGCACGGCCCTGCGTCATGTCAATCAGCTGATCGAGGCCGGCTGGATCAAGCGCGTTGGCGACCCCCACGACAAGCGCCGCACCTTCCTTGAACTCCAGCCCCACTTCGCTGACCTGATGACCAATTACCTCAAGGCCAGCTGGTATCTGTTTGGAGACAAATCGGCGCGGCGTTGAAGGGGGGAGGGGGCGGCTCATTCGGGAGCGAGCGGACTGCCTTCAAACCTGGCGATGGCGTGCTGCACAACCTTGTCCAGCGCCTCGTCCGAAAAGAACCCGCCGGGGATCAGGCAGCGATCGATCAGGACGCGCCGGAATGCCGCAAAAGTATCCGGATCGGGCGGGGTCGGGCGTTGCCAGAAGGCATCGAGACCATCCTGGAAAGTGATGTCCGCCATGTCATAGATGGCATCGCCCAGCACCACGACCGGGACCCCCATGGCCAGACCAAGCGTGCCGCTGGTGCTGTTGATCGTTACCATGCCGCGGGCGCGGGCGCTGATCAGTTCGATGTTGCTGCCCGCAAGATAGTCCACCCGGTCCGCAACCTTGAACTTGGCGGCAATGTCCATCGCCTCCTGCTCCCAGTTGCGGACGCCATTGTCCAGCGGATGCTCCTTGATCAGCAGTCGCGCCTCTTTCGGGGCATGGGCCGCGAATGACTGGATCACGGTTTTCATTGCATCGGCGGTGCCAACGAACGGCGAATGGATGCGGATCTGGAAATCGCTGTCCAGTTGCAGCGGGAAAAGGAAGAAATCGGCATTATCCGCTTCCAGCTTTTCGAACAGAGCGTGTGCGGCCGCTTCGCGTTCCTTTTTGCGCCATAGCTTGCGCAGCCAACCCATGCCTTCGACCAGCGGATGCCACGGGCGATGATTATCCCAATGCGGGTAATGCCAGCGCGTGAACAGGTCAGCCAGGTTGTAGATCAGGCCTTCCGTTGCCCGCCGCGTGAACGAAGAGCTCACCCGGCTGTGGGGCGGGACCGGTGGCAGGGTTGCCGCAGTGCGGCGGTAATAATCAGGGTCGCGCGGCAGGCTGGAATTGCCGTTCACCCCGCCTTCTTCCAGCGTCACCCAGTCAGGCCGGATATAGCCTTCCTCGAAGACATGGACGATGACGCCCATCTCGTCGCAGACTGAGCGGGCGACAAGGTGATAATCGCGGCAATCGCCGAACAGGATAATATCGGTGACCTGATGTTTGCGGATCAGGCCGCGCAAGGCATCCGGCCATTCAGCCTTGGAGCCGCGATAGTCGATCCCTCCGGGCAGTCGCCAGAAGGCGCGGTCCCCACCATTGAAATTGACCTTGTGAACCTTGTGGCCAGCCTTCATCAGGCCCTGTCCCAGCCTGCGGAACAGTGGCCCCATCAGGCCCTGCAGCAGCAGCACGCTCCGGCGCGAACGCTCGCCATTGGCGACCGGCGCGGAGTTGAAAGCTGGTGCTGCACTGTCGGGCATCTGGTCCTCAAAAATATGTCGCGTCTCGGTCCCTAGGCCAAACTTAAGTCTATTGTCGACCGCGAAGGGGCTGATATATGACAACAAACATTTCGTATTTGGTGTAATTTATCGACCCTTGTCCGGTTTGCGACCTTGCGTCGGCAATTTTAGTGCGGGAATGCAGCAGTAAATAATATGGGGCTGACGTTTCCGATCTCGTACTGGGGCCTAGTTGCCGCGATCGCCGCGACGGTTCTGATCGATGGACTGGTCCGCCCGCGGGCATTGCGCAGCCTGCGCGGGCTTTGGCTCCACCTGTTGGTTGTTACCGCTTTCGCCGGGCTTGTTCTGGCAATTTGTGGCAGCATACTGGTTGCCGGATGCATGGTGCTGGCCCTGGTGGCAACCTTTTCGCTGGTGTCGAATGCCAAGCGGGTGGTGCTGGGTGAACCGCTCCTGTTCACCGACCTTGTGCTGATCGGCGCGGTTTTCCGGCACCCGCAGTTTTATCTTGCTGCCTTGAAGCGGTGGCAGCTGGCGGCCCTGTGGCTGGGCGCTGCCATCCTGGGGCTGATTATCGCCTGGCAGTTTGAGACTGATCCGTTGCCGCACCTTGCCGGCCTGATCTTGCTGGTTGGCTCGGTCGGTCTGCTGACCATTACCCTGGCTCTGCCACCCTGGCGCCGGATGGCCCAAGTGCCTGATGCAACGGCAGATGTCGCGGCGCACGGACTGCTGGCAACCTTGCTGCTCTATTGGTGGCGCTGGCGGGCGATTTCCGATCCGCCCCCGTCCAGCGAGGCCCTGCCTGCCGAGGCAAAGGCGGAACTGGTAGTCGTGGTCCAATGCGAAAGCTTTGCCGATCCGGCAGAACTCTTCGCCGATCCGGATCTGGCCCTTGCTGGTCTGACGAATGCCCGCCAGCTTGCCTGGGCGCAGGGGCGGCTGCTGGTGTCCGGATTTGGCGCTTATACCATGCGCACCGAATACGGCCTGATCTTCGGGCGCGAGGAGCACGTCCTGGGCTTTCGGCGCTACGACCCTTATCTGACGGCGGTTGGCGAGGCGAGCCATGCCCTGCCGGCGCGGCTGGGACGAGCCGGCTGGCGCAGCCTGTTCCTGCATCCCCATGACCTGCGTTTCTACAACCGTCACCGCATCCTGCCTGCCGCAGGCTTTGCTGAACTGGTGGGGCCTGAGGCATTCGCTGAGCCGGCCGAGGGGCGCTATGTCACCGATGATGCCGTGACAGACGTGATCCTGGCCCGGGCGCGCGAGGCATCCGGGCCGACTTTCATTCATGCCGTCACCATCGAAAACCATGGCCCCTGGCCGGTGGATCAGACCAGCGAGCATGGCGTGCAGTCGGGCGCTTACTTGCGGCTGGTCGAAAAAGGTGACGGGATGCTCCACCGCCTTGTCACCGAGTTGCCCACGCTGGGCCGACCTGTGGCTCTGGTCTTCTACGGGGATCATCGCCCCTCCATTCCGGGGGCTGTGGTTCCTGGCGGTGATCGGCACACGCCGTTTGTGGTCCTGCGCTTTGCAGCGGACGGTACGCCGATTTCAAGACCGGAGGCTGTGCAGGACATGACTCCGGCAGAGCTTCACCGCGCCGTGATCGAGGCAATCACGGCTTGAGGCTGCGCAGCAAGCGGTCGCGCAAGGCGGTCGGCAATGCGCGGTCAAGCCAGCGGAGCAGGGCAAAGCGGCGCGGGATGATGGTGTGACCCGCTCCCTTGTCGAAGGCGGCCAGGATGCGCTGCGCGGCCTTATCCAGCGAGAGCATCAGGCCGCGCGGCATGGGGCGGCCACCCTCGGCCCAATCGATGAAGCCGGGCGAGACCAGCGTCACTTGCACTCCATGCGGCTGCACAGCGATGCGCACGGCTTCGGCAAAGCGGGCCAGTCCGGCCTTGCTGGCGGCATAGGCAGGAGCTTGCGGCAATGCGTGAAATCCCGCGGCAGAGCCGACAAGGAGTAACCGGCCGCTCCCTCGCGTTGCCATCCGCCCGGCCAGCTCTGCCGCCAGAGCCGCCGGAGCGGTGAAATTGATACTGGCGAGCCGCGCGACCTGTTCCGCACTCTCCACCACTTCGCCCTCGGTAAGGCCGTCACCCTGACCGGCGACGAACAGTGCCGCGTCGATCGGTGTGGCGTCGTCTTCGGCGCGAAGTGCTGCCAGTGCGACTGGAATTTCGCTCAGGTCCAGTTGCAGGGCGGTCACTTGTGCGCCTGCCGCTTGGCAGTTTGCAGCAATCGCAGACAGCCGTTCGGCATTGCGCCCCCACAGCAAGAGATGGCTGTCCGGTCCCGCAAGTTGCCGCGCGAGTGCACCGCCAAGTGCTCCCGTTGCACCGGTGATAAGAATTCGCACGGATCGGGCTTCGCCCTTGGGACGAGTGCAAGAGGGTGGCTGATGGGGGTCGAGCATTGCACGTCCATCCATGGCGATGCAGTTACATGATGGCAACAGCAGCGGGGTGCCAGAGTTCGAGTTGAGCGGATATGCGTATTTTGGGATATGTATAAAGGACACAATTGCTTGCAAATATGCAATGGACCCCACATGGCGAACGCTTCCGCCTTGACAGCCATGTTGGCCTACTGTTGAGAGCAAAACTGATGGCTTCGTCTCAATCCCGCATCAGACTGTTTGAGAACCGTTGGGTTGAAAGACTCACGGTAATTTCGGCGCCTGCATTCATTGCCCTCTGGATCGCAGGCCTGGGCTTTCTTGCGTGGAACGCTTCGCGTTTCGAGGTCGCAATGCCTGCCCTGGTTGTTGCGGCCGGTGTTTTTGTGTGGACACTCACGGAATACGCACTGCACCGCTATGTGTTCCATTGGCAGCCGCGCTGGCGTGTAATGCAGCAGTTCGTTTTCGTGATGCATGGAAACCACCACACCCAGCCGAACGACCCGCTGCGCAACCTGATGCCGCCGATTGTAAGCCTGCCTCTGGCGGGCGCCATCTGGTTGGCCATGCTGGCCCTTGTCGGACCGGCGGGCCATTGGCTGTTCTTTGGCTTCATGGGCGGTTACGTGTGTTATGATCTGCTGCATTATGCCACGCACCAGTGGCCAATGAAGGGCCGGCTGGCACGCATGCTGAAAGTGCATCACATGCGCCACCATCACCTGCATCAGCCCGGCAATTACGCGATCACGGCGATATTCTGGGATCGCCTGTTCGGTTCGCGCGTCGAAGGACCGGCCAAGAGCGCGTGAATAACTGCCGCAGCCTTCGCGGCTGCGGTCAATTATTCCGGTATCAGGTGCAGGAATTGGCCGTTCACAGTTCCACGTGCATCAGTCGAGATTTGATACTTGGTTTAGCAC